>JANOPP010000440.1:0-1654 GCA_031421915.1 Myxococcales bacterium
GATCACGTGCTCGCTCGGAGCCTCCAGGACATGCAGTGTCACGCGCTCGAACACGCCTTCGAAGAGTCGTCCCGCACCGAGCGTGTACCAGCCGGGGAGGAGCTCGAACGAGTAGCGTCCATCCTCACCGGTGCGGACGTCTTGCTCTTCGCGGATGAAGCGATGGACGCCCGCCTCCATCTCTTCGACGACCTGCGGACGGAGCTCGACGTCCGCGATCTCCTCGATCGGCGTGCCCGCGGTGTCGACGACCCGACCGCGCACGACCACCGTCGTCGGGAGCACGAGCCGCACGACGCCGTTCGTTCCCGGCACGCACTCGAACGGACCCGGAGCGACGACGTCCTTCACGCGAGCGTGACCACCTTCCATGTGCGAGTGCTCTCGTGACTCGAACGGCCCTGGAGCATTCACGACCGCGCGCTGCCATGTGACGTACTCGATCTCGTCGGGACTCGTCGCGGCGATTGGCGCGCGGCCGTTCGCGTCGGTGACGACCTCCTGATGCTGGTACTTGTCCTCGTGCTCGTGACCGAAGAGGCGCCAAAGCTCGAGGTCGGCGGTGAGCTTCACTCCGGAGCGCGGCGCACCCTGAGCATCGACGACCTCGAGCACGATCCCGCCCGAATGCGAGAGGTGCGCGGGCCATTCCGTCACGTCCTCGGGCTCGGCGCTTGGTGCTATCGAGATGGCGGGCGCGCGAGCTTCGTCTGCAACCGGGTCGACGCTCTCGATGCGGGTCGGAGCGGACATCGGCGACTCAGTGGGACGCGTGCCCCCACTGGGCGAGCCCTGTTTCGAGTCGACAACGAGCCACACCGCGAGCGCGGCGAGGAGTACCGCCAATCCGAGAGCGAGCGTCCGCATGCGTCTGACGCCAGTCTAGACGCGGTCCGTCACGGCTAGCGAGCGTCGAGGTCGGCGATGCACGCAGCGCGCGCGCAATTCGATGCAGATCAGCCGCCCGCAGGCGAGTCACCGAGCTTCAACGGTTGGAGCTTCACTTCGCGCAGCTCCTTCTCGCCCTCGACGACTTCGAACGCGCGATCGACGGGCACCTTCTCGAACACCTGCCGCGTGTCCGACGTCGGCCAGTAGACCTCGAGGCGCTCGATGCGCGTCGCTCGACCGACACCGAGCTCCTGTCGCATCGGATTGCAGCCGAAGCTGCCGCCCGTGTTCACGATCTTGCGCACGGTGCGGCGTTCCTCGCCGTCGACGATTTCGAGCGCGATGCTCGCCCCGATGCCGAAGCGATTCGACTTCACGCCGTGCAGTGCGAGCTTGATCCAATGCGCGCCGAAGCCCGGGTTCTCGAACAGTACGACGTGGTACGCGTCGCCCGGATACGCACCACCGATCTTCTCGAGGACATCCTGGTCGCCGTCGTCGTCGAGGTCCGCGAACACGACACCGTGGCCCTTTTGCAAGTGGCCGAAGCCGCCGGCGAACGTCACGTTCGCGAAGCCTTTCCCGCGCTGATTGCGGTACATGAAGTTCGGGATCAGGCCCTCGTAGTACGGATAACCGGTGCCGAGGTACATGTCGGAGAACCCGTCGTTGTCGAGGTCGCCGAAGTTCGAACCCATGGGCAAGGGATAGAGCGTGAGCTTCATCTCGCGCGCGACGTCGCGGAAGCCGCCCTTGCCGTCGC
>JANOPP010000441.1:0-1893 GCA_031421915.1 Myxococcales bacterium
GCAGCTTCATGCGGTACCAGCCCGCCATGTCCGCCGGATCTCCATCGTCGTGCACGGCGATGATCGCGTCGAGGTAGCCGATCGCGTGGTGGAAGTCGGAGAGTTCGAAGAGTTCGGTCCCGGCCGGAAGTCGCTCGCGCAGCGCGCGTCGCAGCGGCGCGAGGTCGGCGGCACCATCTTGGATGCACGCGACGGGGACGCCAGGGTGGCCCTCGCAGAGGTGGAGCACATCGTCGACGACGCGCGCTACGAGAAGCTCGACGTCGTGCCCAGCGTCGGCGCCGAACCGGAAGCTGCGGCGTGCGCGGCCCTTCTTGTCGTAGAGTGTGACGTTCGCGGCCCACGCCATCCGCCAGTTCGAAGAGTGGGGCTCCGCCGGCGTACGCAGGTACTCGGTCGACGGTCGCCGCCGGCGGAGTTTCTCGGTTCGCTCCGACCCCTCCGGCAGCTGCTCGTCCATGCGGGCTGCGAAGCGATCGAGCCCACAGCTGATCGCACCGAGTTCGAAGTCGAGTGCTTCCTCGACGCGACACTGGGCTTCGAAGTCGCGAGCACCCGTCGAGATCGCCAACAGCATGCCGCCGAGGCGGTTCGCAAGCGTCGTTCGGCTCGGCGGCCGAAAGCCCTGCCGCAACAGCGTGGCCTCCACCTCCCGGCTCGTCATCTTCGACAGCAGCTCGCCTGCCTCGTCGGCGAGATCAGGAAGCAACGAGCCGTCGACGATGCCCAGTTTCACCACCAACGGCTTGATGGTGGGGCCGTTGTGCAGGCCCTCGAGTCGGTAGAGTGGCTCCTCGACTCGATGCGCGCCCCACAAGCCGTGCACGAGCACCGACGATCGTTGCTTCGCCAGCTTTCGGTAGTGCTCGCCGTCGACGACGATCTCCGGCGCGGTGGTCACCGCCGCCTCCATGCGCGCCTGCTCGTCCATCCACACCACGTCGGCGAACACGTCGCGCGCTGCCTTCGAGCGACTCAGGAAGTCAGTTCGTGTCTCACCGCACCGCGCGTCCGCGATCTTGGCGAGCAGTCGCTGCAGCTCTCGCAGCAGAGGGTCGGTGCGATCAACGTTTGGGATCCTCGCGTTCGTGGCCATCGTCGTCTCCTTCGAGGACCCCGGGGAGTACTGCCGCGGCCACACGTCGCATCGCGGCCGAACGCTCATGAAAACTCGCGTCCGGTCCGCAATGCGCGTCCGCGAGCTTCCGCATCAACTCCAGGGCCTCGAGCAGCCGCGGGTCGTTGCGTAGCGCCTCGCGTTGGGCATCCCGCTTCCTCGGCATCTCGTCCTCGCCTTCCGCTGCCGAGCATGATCTTCATCGCGCCACTCCGCCAGTGGAACTCGCACCCACAACACCGACAACCACACACCGATCCATCTGATCAGCCATGCCTCAGCTCAGGTCGCGATCCACGCCCCCTTGGAGCCGAGCTTGGCGGATGGCCTCGCGTCGGGCGTCACTCGTGGCGACCAACGAGGTCACCATCATCGATGCGGCTTGGGACGCGAACTTGGCGCCCCTGTCGATCGCCTTGTCGCGTGCGTCGTGTGCCCGCTGCTCCTCCTCGATGCGATCCATCTCGGCCTGGTGCCGAACTTGTCGCGTCTCGTCGAGGTACTGCTCACCCTGCTGGAGCGACTCCAACGTGGCGAGGTGGGCAAGCTGCGCTTGAGTCGCGGCCTCGGTGCGCTCGGGTTCAGTGATCTCACCAAGTGCCGACTGGCGCTCCAAGCCCTGCACAGACTCACCGAGATCGAAATGAGCCGCGGCAACTATCCCGCCGCGCTGGAATCAACCGCGCGCCTGTTGGCATTCGACCCCTGGCGCGAAGAGGCGCATCGTCAACGCATGTCTGCATTGGCGCGCGCGGGTCAACGTTCTGCCGCGCTGG
>JANOPP010000442.1:0-38402 GCA_031421915.1 Myxococcales bacterium
GCGCGAGCCGACGGTGGCGATCACGATCCGAGGAACCTCACCCTTCGATGTTCGGCCTGCCACGCCGCACATCACGCCGGGATGCTGACGATCCGCGGCACCGCGCCGGATCAACTCGAGACGCGGCGGCTCCACGATCACGCGGCGCCCGTCGGACCGAACGCGACCCGGCAAGAACCTGCGGCTGCCAGTGCCCCCGTGGGCGCGACCCGGCAAGAACCTGCGGCCGCCGGTGCTCCCGTGGGCGCGACCCGAGTCGAGCCTGCGCCCGCCCCTGCTCTCGTGGGCCCGCGGGTCGAACTGTTGGTTCGCGCGCCCGTGGGCTCGACGCGTTTCGAGACCGCAACCGTACGCACGCAGGCCCGCGACGCGTTGGTCGCTCTCGGGTGGAAGGCGGGCATCGCTCGAACGGCAGTCGATGCGGCGTGCGATCACGTGGGCGGCGATCCGGCGATCGAGGTCGTGATCCGCGAAGCTCTGCTGAGGTGTCCGGTTCCCAAGGGATGACCGCGCCTGCGTAGCGCGCGACCGAAGCCCTGACTGCAACCCGTGTTCCACGGTCTGTGCCAGCGTGGTCCGGAGCTCTGCCAACATCGTGCGGGATCCGGCCCGGTCCGGAGCTCTGCCGGGCTCGCGCTCTACGTCAGGTCGTCCCGTTCCTGCGCGTGCGTTCCGCTCCGATCCTCGAGACCTCGACGTCTCGAATGCGTTCAGCGCGCGGGGCGACCGGCGACGTATGGGGCGAGGCGCTCGTGGATCGCACCTGCGAGCGCGTTGGTGCGGATCGCCAGAACCGCGGAGATCGAGCGCGCCCTCGATGCCTCGTTCGAGGAACACCGCACGGGCGGCGGGGAGAGTGTCGCGCGCACCTGCTGGTTCTTGCCGTCTGACAAAGTACAGGCCGGCGACCGACCATCGTCGCCACGGTCGAAGCGCGTTGGCAGCTCGCGATACGCGCGACCAACCCTAGTCACGGGCAGGCGCCGCAGTCGTCCGGGCAGATGCCGCAGTCCTCGCGCGGCTTGTCGCACGCTCCGTCGCCGCACCGGGGCAGCGTCGTGTCGCAGGGTGCACCGGGAGGGCACCACGGCGTGCAGCGAGCCCAACAGTCCGGATCCGCGCAACCGATCTTGCCGTCGCCATCGTCGTCGAACTGCGAATGACATCCCGCGTACTCCGCCGTCGGCTCGTCATGGACCAGCTGAAGGACCGACGTGTTGAGCCCGTTCGAGAGACCACCGAACGCGATCACGCCGGCACCCGAGGGCGATGGCACGAGAACGTGGTCCCGTCGCGGCGCGGGCACGTCGAACAGCGGGACCGGCGTCCACGCCGTGCCGTTCCACTCCCACGTGTCGTCAAGCGCACCGTAGAGCACGAGCGCCTTGCGCGGCGCATCCCATGCAAGCTCCGGGGTGACTCGTGGCGACGGCCGGATCGCCGGAGTGAGCTCTGTCCATGCCGTGCCGTCCCACGACCACAAGTCGTCGAGGGTGGTCGAGCCGACGTCGCCGCCGAACACCAGCACGCGCTGCCGGATCGGATCGTAGGCCATCGCGTGGCCCGCCCGTGCGCTCGGGCCCGTCGCGAGCGTCCGGTTCGTCCACGACGTACCGTCGAACTCCCAGGTGTCACGCAACAACGCGTTGGTGCCCACGGCCGCATTGCCTCCGAACACGACGATGACGCCGCGCTTCACGTCGAACGCCATCGCGTGCTGTTGCCGCGGGGGCGGCGACGTCGCCGTAGACACCTGCGTCCACATCGCGTTCGACCACTGCCACGTCGCCGCGGACAGGGCCCCTCCCGAACGGCCGCCGAACACGTACACCCCGCGGCTGTTCGGGAACCGGCCGTATGCCGACGCGGCGTTCACCATCGCTGGGCCGAACGCGGATTGCAGCTGGAAGGACTGCTCGCCGCCCTCCCAGGTCTTCAGGGTTCCCGTCGACACAGGTGGTGTACTCTCCGCCCCGCCGGTCGCCACGATCAGGCGACGATCCGGATCGAACGCGGCCGTCGCTCCCCACGCGCCGTCATACGCACCGTACGTGCGTGAGCTCCAATTCGGGTCCGAGAGGCGATTCAGGTCGCCATCAGGGCTGTCGGTGCACGGGGAACACGGCGGTACCGGTGTGAATATGGCGCCGTAGAAGCATAGCTCGCCGGTGATCGGATCCGTCGCGGCCGCGCCGGAGTGCCGCTGGAGAAAGCTCGTGACGAACGGTTCCCAGGTCGTGCCGCTCCATCCATACGAGCCGCTCTGCGTTGCGACCGCATTCGAGCCTGGCATCGATCCATAGCCGCCGTGCAGCACCACGCGGCCTCGCGTCACGTCGAACGCCGCCATGCCGCCCGACACCCGCGGCGCTCCACTCAGCGGGATCTCGGTCCACGTCGTGCCATCGAACACCCAGGTGTCGTCGAGTCGGCCCGACGTTCCCTCTCCCGCGGCGAGCACGAGCCTACCGCGCACCGGATCGTACGCGAGGGCGGCCTTCGAACGCGCCGGCGGACGTCCCGCGGTGGCCGACACGTCTGTCCAGTTCCCGTTCTTGTAGATCCACGTCTCGCTCGTCGCCGCGCCCGTCTGACCACCAAACAGTACGACGCCGACGCCGGGCATGAGCGCCATCGCGTGCCCCCATCTCCCCGCCGGATGCGTGGCTGGCGAGACCAGCCTCCACTGCCCGCGGTCGAGCTCCCACGTGTCGTCGAAGACCAACGGATCCGCCCACCCACCGAACAGCACGGTGTTTTGCCCGTCGAACGCCATCGCGTGGTCGCTGCGCGCCGATGGCGACACCGCCGACCGGATCCGGATCCAACCATCGGACACGAGGATCCACGTGTCGCCTGACGGCAACCTCGGAGGTCCGCCCGTTGCGTTCAGCCCACCGAACACGACAAGCCGGCGCCGCGCGGTATCTGTCACCATTGCTGTTCCCTGGCGGATGGCGGGCGCCGGGTCGACGACCCGCCACCCGGCCACTTCCGATCGACAGCCGCTCGAGCAGCCATCGTGTGTCAGGACGTTGCCATCGTCGCACTGCTCGTTCAGCTCGATCGCCCCGTTCACGAGGCGCACGGGATCGACGATGGAGTTCCCACAGCTCTCGTCCGATCGGCACGTCGCCGAGCAACCATCGCCCGCCACGGTGTCTCCGGCGTCGCAGACTTCGTTCGCGTCGAGGCGACCGTTCCCGCACGCGGACGGCAGGCACGCGCCATCGAAGCAGGTTCCGGTGTCCTCGAGGCAGGCCGCCCCCGGCGCCTTCTGTTCACACGCCGCCTCCTGAAAGGGCGTCACGCACTGGAACATCTCCCCGACCAAGTGACACCTGGTGCCTTCGCGACACACGGAGCCGTCGTCGCAGGTCATGGCATTCGAGCGCACGCAAGCCGTCGCACACATCGCGAGCACGACCAAGAAACGCCCCATAGCCTTCACACTAATGTTTCGGGGCGGTCCGCACAAATCGGGGCCGCGTTCGGTGACACGCCGGGTGGACGCGCTGAGCGCCAGCACGGCCACCATCTCCACACCTGACCCTTATCTTCGGGGCGTCGTGATCCCATCGACGATGCTCAGAGGCGCTCCAGAGTGGCTAGCAGCGCGATCCGGCCCGTCCTGGAACGTTGTGTTCCAGGGGTCGTGCACGAGCGTGCACGATGGTGGCTTCCTGAAACCCGGCCGATCGAGTTGCCGGCAGTGAGAGCGGTCGGCAAGGGGTCGTGAGATCACGGGCACATGCATTGGCGCGTCGCTTGCTCGATGACAAGACATGCGCCATGCAGCCTTCATCGCCCTGTCCCTGGTCGCCGCCACTGGCTGCGTCTCTGATGAATCGACCGACGGCGAGAACGACGTCGGCCTGTCCGACGGCAAGGCCGACGGCGAAGAGCTGAGCGCCTGCGAGAAGCAGGCGATCGTCAAGTACCTCAACGAGGGCGTCACGGCAGCGGAGCTCGTGGAAGCCGGCGTCCATTCGCGGGCCGCGAAGAACCTGACCAAGCACCGCGATGGCGCGGATGCTCGATTCGGCAGCGCAGACGACAACCTGTTCGACGACGTGCTCGAGGTCGACGCCGTGTCGTACGTCGGTCGCACGGCATTCGGTCAGCTCCAGGCCGCGACCGCCGAGCGGTGCGCGAACCCCCCCGCGGATCCGTACGCCCAGGCGCGCGACGTGACCAAGGCGGTCGTCGTGTTCCCCGAAGGAACGGTCGCTCCGACGGACTACGACTATCCCGATGGCGGAAGCGGTGGCTTCAACCTCGGTGGCACCGAGTTCTGGCAGAAGTGGTCCGGCGGTCACAACCCGACCTACAGCTTCAGCGAGGGAACCGACGCGGGCCGCCTCTGCATGCAGGCCTCGGCGATTCGCTTCGAAGAGATCATGAAGGATCCGCCGGCCGAGCTCGTGAAGCTCAACACCGAGACCAACTGGGGCGGCTCGTTCTTCAACTGGAACGATGACTACTCGGGTCAAGGCGCCTTCGGCGACGCTTCGGGCGCACGCCTCTGGGCCTGGCGCACCGGCCTCATCAAGTGGATCAGCCAGACCAAGAAGGACGGCAGCTGCTTCATCCCGACTCGCGACATGGTGATCCGTGCGGCGAACGCGTGCATCCAGACGGGTGCGGGCGCGGCCGGCGAGATCCAGGGCTGCCAGGTCCGGTAGGACCTCCAACGATTCTCGACGACGACACTCAACCTCCACCCCCTGCTCTGGACCCGCGACGATTCCGTTCGACGACGCTCCGTTCTCTGAAGACGTTCTCTCCTGCAACGAATCGGAAACCTCCAACCCCGCTCCGTTCCCGCGACGATCCGTTTTCTCGACGACGTTCCGTTCTCCCCGCAACGAATCGTTCACCCCCAACCCCCCTTTCCATTCCCGCGATCGTTCCGTTCTCCGACTCCCTCGCAACGAATCGTCCACCCCAACCGCGAAATGGTACCTGCCCCCCTCGGGGCGTTTCGTGTTTTCGGCGTGTGCAGAAATTCGAGTCGGCCCCCGTTCTCTCGTTGTCCGGCCACCGGACAATCCGCGACCGCTCGACTAGCCAGCTGCGTCATCGCTGATCTTCGTGAGTTGCGACGAGCGTGAGGTGGCATCGCTCGTGCTCAGCCGGACGGTAATGCGTAGCTTTGCGTTGGCGTCGGTTCTCCTCACGCTTCCCCTTGCGGCCTGTTCCGGAGCCGGAGGCGACGAAGGAGAAGGTGACGAAGGCTGGCGTCCGGACGGCAAGGCCGACGAGACGGGGACACCGCTCAAGTACAAGACGTACGACGTCCTGTTCACGAACCCGCTCTGCCGCGAGTACACGTACGCGACGCCGGTCAAGACCGCTGACGGCTCGGCGACGCTGACCAAGAAGCCCAAGAACGTCTATTGCTCGAAGACGGACGTACCGGCCTCGGCTGCACGCGAGTCGAGCCCGCAGAACAAGCTCCTCAGCTGGCTCGAGCCACTCGACGGCGACGACGAGGTGTTCCTCGCTTACCTCTCGTTCTCCAATGTCGCGGTCTCCGATCGGCTGTGTGAGCTCGCGACCGCGGGCGCCAAGATCACGTTCGTCCTCGACGCCGCGTCCACGCAGTCCGACCGGCTGAAGACGTGCGGCGCCGAGATCCTCTTGCGCGGCCACGCCGGCAGCATCGGGTACGCGCACAACAAGTTCATCCTGATCAATCCCGGGGACGACTCGGCGTACATGAAGATGACCTTCTCGAGCGGCAACATGTCGTCGGGCGTCGTCACGCATCACGAGAACTGGCACTTCATCGACGTCAAGCGCGACAGCTACTTTGGCCAGGCGCACGTCTGCCTGATGGAGGCGCAGGTCAGCCCGACCGCATCGTCGGGCCGCGCGCAGTTCAAGTCCGCTCTCGACTCGTGCCGCGGCGCGATCGTGGCCGAGGAGGAGAGCGACATCAAGGCGTTCTTCATTCCGCACAGCGAGGACCGCAAGCGTGCGTCGCGCTACCTGCTCGGTGGCGTCACCGAGGCCGCACAGATCGATCTAGGCGCGCACCGGTTCGGCCACTCGGGCCTGGTCAAGGCGCTCGAGACCAAGCTCGAGGACGGTGAGCTGACGCTCCGCATGGTCGCCGACGACGATCTGTACTGGCTCGACCCCGTCACGGGCGCATCGCAGGAGGTTGGCTCCAACCTCGGCTTCGAGGCCGACAACGTCGCGAAGCTCGAGACCGCCGGTGGCGACAACTTCGAGATCCGGTTCTTCGAGACGAACAACAGCGAGTTCATGCTCCACCACAACAAGTACCTCTTGTACTCGGATGCGGATGGCGACGCGTTCGGACTGATCGCGGGCGCGGCGAACCTGACCGGCGCCGGCTTCAACGACAACTTCGAGAACATCTACTTCATCAAGGTGCCGAAGGTGCTCAAGGCGTTCGAGACGCAGTTCGCGCGCGTGTGGGACGGCAAGAAGGCGACTCCGTCGGAGCAAGACCCGCCGATCGCGACGCCGCGCCACCTGATGCCCGAGGTGTTCGTCCCCGGGATGTGATCACCAGGCGTCGGTCTTGAAGAACTGCCACGCCATCTGCGTGGCGTCTGCGTAGAGCGGGCACGAGTAGACGCCTGCCGTCGCGGCCCCGCCGGCCCAGCAGTGGCCCATCGCGGTGAACGTACACAGCTCGACCTGACCGCCCACGGGGCAGCCGTCGTAGCGCACGCAGGTCCCGCCGGTGACGGTGCGGCTCGTCGTGGTCGCGGCGCAACCGTTGTGCGCGGCCCACGCCGTGGCGGCGGCGGTGCTGCAGCTCGCAGGAACCAGCGTGTCGCCGGTGCCGTGGAACATGATCACGGGCTTCTTCGTCGACGGGCACGCGGTGAGATCGTGGGTGCCGCCGGAGTGTGGAGCGATGCCGCGGATGTCGGGGCGCGTGCAGCCGGCGTGATGCGAGAAGTATCCGCCCATCGAGAACCCGGTGACGAACACGTGCTCGCGATCGAGGCACTGATCGTCGGCGAGGTCAGCCGTGATCGCGTCGAGCATCGCGAAGTCATCGCCCGCGGCGACCGGCGGTGCGCCGACCGACGATGCGCAGACCCCGGAGCCGACGTTCCACGGCGCGCCATTCGATAGCGGACCGCCCTGACCGTCGGGGAACACGAGCGCGACCTTCTCGTCGTCGGCGAGCGCCGCGTACTTCGTGATGTCGAACATCTGCTGGCCCGACATCGTGTAGCCGTGGTGGACGAACAACAGCGGCATCGGCGTCAGCGGATCGCCGGCGGGCAGATACACGTGATACGTGCGGGTCAGCCCGTCGGCCACGATCGTGCGCGAGGTCTTGCCGCGGACTCCTGCGCGCAGGCCGCACGCCGGCGCATCGGGTGGCGCATCGACGGCATCGATCGGCAACGCCGCATCGATGTCGATCTTGCCTGGCGGCGACGAGTCGCAGGCGGCGAGCACGAGGGCGATCAGCGCGGCGCGGCTCATGGTGCGTTGACCGTCCGTCCTGCATCGAACAGGACCTTCCAGGTCCCGTCGGGCTGCAGCTTCCAGATGGTCGCGTAGGTCGACTTCCAGCTGTCGGCCGGTGTCGCGCCGGTGAACGTCGCCTTGCCGATCGTGAAGCCGGTCGAAGCGGTACGCCCGCTCGCGATCGGCTCCCACACGACCTTCGCCGTCGACAGGACGCCGCTCATCATGTCGCGGATCTCGGTGCCGGTGACGCGCACGCCCTTGTTCAGCATCCCGCCATCGGGGGAGAACGCAGCCATCCAGCCGTCGATGCCGCGGGCAGCGACGTCGGCGGCGAACGCGCGATCGGCGGCCTCGAGCTCGGGGGCGGCATCACGCGTCGTCTCCACCCACGCAAAGTTGATGCGGCGGTTGCCGTCGATGTCGAGCACCGCAGTCAGGCCGTCGGCCGTTCGCGCGTACGTGATGGTCTTCGGCGCGTCGTGTGCGGGGTTGTCGAACCGCGCGCTCTTCGTGGTCAGGGCCGACGCCTTGAACTCGACACCCTTTGCGCCACCGGGCATCGCGATCAGGCGGACCACGCCGTCGGCCGGACCTGGACCTTCGCCGTCATCGACGATCATCAGCTCGAACATGCCGTTCGCCTGGAGCGCGACGCCGTAGATCGCGCCGCTCGCAGGGATCCAGTGTTCGGTACCCTCGTCGCTCTTCCAGTCTCCGGTGATCCACGCGAGCGCGTCGAGGACCGGTGACAGCTCGGTGCTCCCTGATTGCTCGGGCTCCGGCCGAGTGGGGCCAGATGTCGTCGCCGCCGGGCCGGAGCAGGCGGCGAGGAGGAGGGCAATTGCCAGATGGGCACGCATCGCGGGAGTAGTCGCACGAATCTGCTGGAACGCGGTGGCACATCGTCGGGGCCGCAGTAGGCTCTCAGCGAACGGAGGACGAACATGAAGAAGGCGATCCTGGCACTGGCACTCGTTTCGACGGCGTCGTACGCGACGTACAAGTGGACCCGCTCGGCTCCCGAGCCGACGGTCGGCGCGATCAAGGCAACCGATCGGATCTGGATCGATCATCTGCCGAAGACCGAGACCGACATGATCCACATCTTCGCGGCGATCACCGAAGAGCCCATGGGCATCTTCCAGTCGACCTCGATGTGGAAGGGCAACCACGAGCTGTTCGTCTACGAGGCCCACGGTGACACCATCCGCGCCGTGTTCCCGCAGGACAAGTCGAAGGAGGAGCTCAAGGTCTCGGCCAAGGAGTGCAACGAGGTCCGCGACATGGACTACTGCCTCGAGATCAAGGGCGCGAGCCGCGGCGCGAAGAAGTACTACTCGCGTAAGGGCTGGGAGATCGACGCGGCGAGCAACCCCGAGGACGTCGCGCTCCGTGGCAAGGCGATCGTCAAGCAGCTCGCGTCCGAGTAAGTAGCCCACGCAGCCTTGGGGCTCGTCCCTGCACCCGCGGCGAATCGGACCGTGCGAACCTCGCGTGCAGGAACATGAGCGGCCAGAGTCGCGACGAGCTTCGCCGGTTGGTCGGTCGCCGCTGGCGCATCGGAGCGGTGCTGACCGCTGTGATGATGATCGCGTACTTCGGGTTCATCTTCATCGTCGCGTTCGCGAAGCCGACGGCGGGGCAGCTCGTCGCGGACGATCGCGTCAGCCTCGGGATTCTGATCGGTGCGGGCGTGATCGTTCTCGCGCCGGTGCTGACGGCGATCTACGTGCGGTGGGCGAACCGCCACTACGATCCGTCGGTCAAGGCACTGCGCGACAGGGGTGACGCGTGAGCTCGCTCGGCGAACCGAACGTCGTCGCGATCCTCTGGTTCCTCGGGTTCGTGGTGATCACGCTCGGGATCACCTGGTGGGCCGCGCGCAGGACCCGCACCGCGAGCGACTTCTTCGCGGCAGGCGGCAATGTCTCCGCGGTGCAGAACGGGTTCGCGCTCGCCGGCGACTACATGAGCGCCGCGAGCTTCCTCGGGATCGCGGGGCTCGTCTCGAAGTCGGGCTTCGACGGCCTGATCTACTCGGTCGGGTGGCTCGTCGGCTGGCCCGTGATCACGTTCCTGATCGCGGAGCCGCTGCGAAACCTCGGCAAGTACACGTTCGCCGACGCGGTCGCGTTCCGCCTCCGCCAGCGCCCGGTTCGGATCGCCGCCGCGGGGAGCACGCTCGCTGTCGTCACGATCTACCTGATCGCGCAGATGGTCGGCGCGGGCGGGCTGATCCACCTGCTGTTCGGGTTGCCGTACAAGGCCGCGATCACGCTCGTCGGTGGCGTGATGCTGCTCTACGTCCTGTTCGGCGGGATGATCGCCACGACGTGGGTGCAGATCATCAAGGCGGGCCTCCTGCTCGTCGGCGCGACGCTGCTCGCCGTGCTCGTCCTGTCGAAGTTCGGGTTCAATCCTCTCGAGCTGTTTGCCGAGGCGCGCAGGCAGTACGGCGACGGCGTGCTCGCACCCGGTGATCTCGTCGCACAGCCGCTCGAGGTCGTCTCGCTCGGCATCGCGCTGATGTTCGGGACGGCGGGGCTGCCGCACATCCTGATGCGGTTCTACACGGTGCCGGATGCGCAGACGGCGCGACGCTCGGTGGCGTACGCGACGAGCCTGATCGGCTTCTTCTATCTCGTGACCTTCGTCCTCGGGTTTGGTGCGTCGGTGCTCGTCGGGCGCGACGCGATCAAGAGCGTCGACAAGGGCTACAACATGGCCGCGCCATTGCTCGCCGAGGTCCTCGGCGGCACCGGCTTCCTCGGCTTCATCTCCGCCGTGGCGTTCGCGACGATCCTCGCCGTCGTCGCTGGCCTGACGCTGTCGGGCGCAGCCGCACTCGCGCACGATCTCTGGGGCCACGTGATCAAGCGCGGCACGTTCACGGAAAAGGCGCAGATGCGCGTCGCGCGGATGGCGACGATCGGTCTCGCGCTCCTCGCGATCCTGCTCGGCATCGTGTTCGAGGGACAGAACGTCGCGTTCATGGTCGGCCTCGCGTTCGCGATCGCTGCGAGCGCGAACTTCCCCGCGCTGTTGCTGTCGATGATGTGGCGGCGGTTCACGACCCGGGGCGCGGTCGCGAGCATGGTCACCGGCACGATCAGCTCGCTGCTCCTGATCACCTTGTCGCCGACCGTGTGGAAGGACCTGCTCGGGAACGCCGAGGCCATCATCCCGCTCAAGAACCCGGGGATCATCACGGTTCCGCTGTCGTTCGTCATCGCGATCGTCGTGTCGCTGATCTGGCCCGAACCCGCGGCCGCCCAGGGCTTCACCGACGCCCACGACCGCATGCACCTCGGTGCGCCTGGCGCGGAAATCGCGGCGGGCGCTGGACCACGACCGGACCCGCGCCGATAGTAGTCAACGGATGGCTGGGGACGTCGAGAGGCTACGCAACGGGATCCGCCTGATCTCGGGAGCCGTGACGGCGTTCGCGGATGCAGCGAGTGACTACGAGCGCCTGCTGTCGATCGTCGCGCGCAGCTCGGCCGAGGTGATCGGTGACACCTGCGCCGTCTCGATGCTGGAGCCTTCGGGTGAGCTCCGCACGCATGCGTTGTTCTCGATCGACCCGGCCGCCGATCACTACATGGCGGAGTTCTCGAGTACGCCCCTGCGTCCGGGCGACCCGTCGACGGCGTGGAACGTGATGTCGACCGGCCAGCCCCTGTTCTTGCCGACGATCGACCTCGCCGCGATGAAGGCGCGAATCTCGTCGCGCAACTACGAGCTGATGAGGAAGGTCGGTATTCACTCGCTCATCCTGGTCGCGATGCGCGTACGGTCGGTGCCCCTGGGGGTCGTGGCTCTGTGGCGACATCGTTCAAGCAGCGCGCCGTTCGACGAGCTCGATCTCGAGCTCGCGCAGGATCTCGCGAACCACGCAGCCCTCGCGATCTCCAATGCGCGGCTCGTCGACGCCCTGCGCCAGAGCGAAGATCTTCGCGTTGCGCAGCAGAGCTCTGTCCGCGCGAACCGCTTCCTCGACGCCATCATCGAGCACATTCCCGACATGGTGTTCGTCAAGGACGCCGAAAGCCTCGCGTTCACGCGGTTCAATCGCGCTGGCGAGGAGCTGCTCGGTGTGCCCCGCACCGCGCTGATCGGAAAGACCGACTACGACCTGTTCCCGGCCGACGAGGCGCAGTTCTTCCAGGCCAAGGATCGCGAGACCCTGGCTGCCAAGAACCTCGTCGAGATCGCCGAGGAGCCGATCCAGACCGCGAGTGGTCAGCGATGGCTCCACACCAAGAAGGTGCCGATCCTCGACGAGGACGGCACGCCGATGTACCTGCTCGGGATCTCGCACGACATCACCGCGCGCAAGCGCGCCGACGAGGAGCTCCGCGCCGCGAAGGAGCAGGCGGAGTTTGCGAGCAAGGAGCTCGAGGCGTTCAGCTACTCGGTCGCCCACGATCTGCGCGCACCGCTCCGGGGGATCGATGGCTTCAGCCAGGCGCTCCTCGATGACTACGGTGACCGCCTCGACGAGGTCGGCTTGGGCTACCTCGAGCGCTGCCGCAAGCTCGCGCAGCGGATGGCGGGGCTGATCGACGATCTGCTCGCACTGTCACGCGTGACCCGCGCGGATCTCGAGCGCCAACCGGTCGACGTCAGTAACCTCGGCCGCGCGGCGTTGGCGCGGCTCCAGCGCGCAGACCCGGACCGTCAGGTCGAGATCGTGATCGCGCCGAGCCTGATGGGAGAGGCCGATCCGCGCCTGCTCTCGGTCGCGCTCGACAACCTGCTCGGCAACGCGTGGAAGTTCACATCCAACGTGGCGAGCGCGCGGATCGAGCTGGGGAGCGAGGTCACCCCGGCGGGACTCGCGTACTTCGTGCGCGACAGCGGCGCCGGGTTCGACCCGCAGTACACGCACAAGCTGTTCGGGGTGTTCCAGCGGCTACACACCGAGACCGAGTTCCCGGGAACCGGGATCGGACTTGCGACTGTCGCGCGAATCATCCATCGTCATCGCGGTCGTGTGTGGGCACAGGGCGCGATCGGCGAGGGAGCGACGTTCTACTTCACGCTAGGTGACCGGGAGGCAGTATGAGTGACCGGGTGATCCTGCTCGTCGAAGACAATGACAACGACGAGGTCCTGACGCTGCGGGCGTTGAAGAAGAGCAACATCCTGAACCGCATCGTCGTCGCGCGGGATGGTGCCGAAGCCCTCGACTACCTGTTCTCGCGCGGTGCGTATGCGAACCGTCCGGCGGCCGATGTCCCGCAGGTGATTCTCCTCGATCTCAAGCTCCCGAAGGTCGATGGTCTCGACGTGCTGCGGGCGATTCGCGCCGACGAGCGGACCAAGCTCCTCCCGGTCGTGGTGCTCACCTCCTCCGTCGAGGAGCAGGACGTGATCCGCAGCTACGGCCTCGGAGCGAACAGCTACGTGCGCAAGCCGGTCGACTTCAACCAGTTCGTCGAAGCAGTCAGGCAGCTCGGCTTGTACTGGCTCGTGATCAACCAGCCTGTCCCGTGAAGCTCGTCGCAGCCGTCGGTCTTGTTGTCGCTCTGGTCGTCGCGCTCGCCGCGGCGCCGGCGCATGCCGGACCCGACTGCGCCACCGACGCCGATCAGCTTCGCGCTCATCTCGAGCAGGCCGACACCAACACGTTCCGGTGGAACCTCGCGTGGGCCGTGCTGTTCGGCTCCGCGGCCGTGGGGCAGGTCGCGCTCGCGGTGACCGAGACCAAGCCGTTCGGTACGTTCGATGCGGCGTATCGCGACACGATGTATGTCGGTGCGGCCAAGGCGACGATCGGCGTCGCCTCGCGCGTGATCACGCCCCTCAGCGTCTCGGTGCCCGCGCGCAACGAGGATCGCTGCGCCGAGCTCGTGGCCCTGCGCGCGAGCCTGACGAAGATCGCGAAGAAGGAGCGCCAGAGCTTCTGGCTCACGCACCTCGGAGGTACGGCGCTCAACCTCGCCGGCGCGAGCCTCCTCTGGTACCGCCACAGCTTCAAGACCGGCGCGCTCTCGTTCGCGATGAGCTTTCCGATCGGACCGATCAGCGCCTACACGATGCCGCGCAAGAGCTGGCACCTGTGGCGAGAGCAGCGCGCGACCTGGGCAGTCGCCGTCACCGTGGCGACCGAGCACACGATGTTCTCGATCGCCGGCGAGATGTGAACCCAGCGCGTTGACGCAGCGCACGGGATGCGGCGCAATGTTCGCCATGAGGAAGCTGCTCACGGTCTCGCTGTTCGTTCTGTCTGCCTGCCCGAGCCACCACGGCGACCTGAGCACGCTCCACGCGAATGACGTGATGCTCAGCCGCGAAGGCATCGCATCGTTCCCCAACCAACCGAACCGCTGCCCCGGTCAGAACGACGGCGAGATCTCGCTGACCTACGACAACGGACAGAAGCGCGTGAAGGGCGAGTGCAAGGGCGGCGTGATGGTCGGCGACTGGAAGGCCTGGTACCAGAACGGCGCCGTCGTGTGGAAGACGACCTTCAAGGACGGCTACCTCCACGGCGACTTCACCTCGTACTACGCGAACGACAAGAAGCAGGCAGAGGTCGAGTACCAGCAGGGGCTCGCGACCGGCACGTTCAAGTCGTGGTGGATCAACGGCGAGAAGCGCTCGCAGGGCGACTACGTCGGCGGCAAGAAGAACGGCTGCTGGGAGACGTGGCACGAGAACGGCGACAAGGCGAGCAAGGGCACCTACGCGGATGATCGCCAGGTGCTCACGTGGCTCACCTGGTCGAACACCGGCAACAAGAGCAAGCAGACTCTCGGGGGCGACGCCGCCCACGGGAAGTGTCTGATCACGTTCTGATCAGGGCTGGATCAAGGGGTGAACTCGAAAGCCCCCATATCCGACGCTGCTCCCTGCGGGCGAATCGACCCATCGTAGTCGGGATCTGAAACCCCGATCGAGTTGCAGTCGGGTTCCGACGTGCAGCAGACGATCGGGTTTGGTTTCGTGCAGGCCCCGAAGAGGAGCAGCGCGGCGATCACGTGCTGTTTCATCCCACTCCCTCTCGACATGGCACCGACAATTCCATGTCTCCAACACTCGGTCTATGGTTGGATCAATGTCGTCGTGAGCTGATTGGCGCGCGCGTTCACTGGATGCGAGAAGAACGTCAGCCCACCGCCGGTCGCGCTGATGGTGACGATGCCCGGGTCGACGTTGAAGATGTACGCGATGCCGTCTGCATCGGTCATCGTCGCGTTCTGCGTCGGTAGTCCGCTGGCGTTGTTGTACTTTACCGTTCCAGCGGGCGAGCTCGTAACAACGGCTCCTGCAACCGGCATGTTTGCTGCGTCGAATACCTGCACGCCGATGAACCCCTTGGTGGGCTCCTCGATAACACGCGCAAGCGTATGTAGTGTTCCGAAATTGTTCGGGGTCACCATCAGTACCGGGGCGGATGGAATGTCGGCGTTCAACGGCCGCGGCGGATAGAGATAGTTTTCCTTGTACGTGTTCAGCGTTCCGAGCACGTAGCCATCGAGCGCGACGCCGTTGGTCGAGATCGAGAGCGCATACGAGCCATTGGCGGCGCTTGTCGTCATCGCGACGGGCGTGGTCTCGCCTTCACGATATGCAGCGATCGTGACGCCAGGCGTGGGGGTGCGACCGCCAAGTCCGACGCTCGATGCGACACCGTTGACCGTGACCATCGCCGGAATCGGCGTGGCATCGACGCTGCTGCTGGCATCAAGACCACCATCCTCGCCGCCGCACGCGGCCAGCCCGAGGAGGACCGCCAGAATCTGCTTCGTCATGCGGGGCAAGTTACATCACGACGGCGGCGATCTTGCTATGTACAGATCACATGCGGCGCACCCTTAGATCTGGCCTCCTTGCACTCGCGATCCTGGGGGGATTCTCCTCAGTGGTGACGGCAGCCCCCATGCTGACGGTGTCTTTCAACACCACACAGGTAGGTGCCTTCCACGCACCGAAGAACGTCGTCGCGGTGTGGATCGAGGGCCCGACGGTGGGCATCAACCCGGGCCCGTTCGTGAAGACGATCGGCCGCTGGGCCGACGTCCGCAAGGCGGACCTGGTCGCGTGGCGGAACAAGGCCGGCCTCAACGATATCGATGCGGTCTCCGGCGCGACGCGCCTCGAGCACAACGACAAGCTGACGTTCGAGTGGGACCTCAAGAACAAGCTCGGCGAGCTCGTTCCGGACGGCATCTACACGATCCGCATGGAGCTCGCGGACGGCAACTCGACCGCGCAAGGACAGAATCATCAGGGCACGTTCACGTTCACCAAGGGCCTGACCGCGGACCTCCAGATGATCGCGCAGGATCCGCCCGCCCCCGCGATCGGGAAGTGGCTCGACCTCAAGATCCACTTCGATCCGGTCGCCGGCGAGTGCAACAACAACGTCGTCGATACGGGCGAGACGTGTGACGGCAACTGTCCGGCCGTGTGCCCCGCAGTCGAGGACGCATGCGCACCGCAGGTCCTCACGGGCGCGGCTGCGAGCTGCACCGCACTGTGCGTGGTCCAGAACATCACCACGTGTGTGAGCGATGACGGTTGCTGCGCCACCGGCTGCACCGCGACGCAGGACAACGACTGCGCGACCGCGGGCGATCTCGCTCAGACCGGTTGCACCACGGGCTCGCCCAGCAACGCGGTCATCGGCTTTGCGCTGGTCGGCGCGCTCTCGTTACTCAGCCGCCGCCGCCGTCGCCGCTGATCACGTCCACGGGCCGACGAGCTCGACGTCGTACAGCAGCGCGGGTTGTTCCGGGTCGTCGCAATCGAGCGCGACCCACGCATGCCCCGGGCGCTTGGTGTCGAGGGCGATGCCCTCCGCCTTGACGGGCGCGCCGTCCGGTGACACGAGCGTCGCGGCGCGGACGACGCCGTCGCCGATCACCCCGAGCTGCGAGCCGACGACCAGGCCGTCGTCGATCGCGTTGGGCGTTCGCTCCGCCGTTGCGAGGTAGTAGACGTGCTCGCCGTCGGAGATCGCGTCGGTGAAGCCGAGCCGAACGCCGTCGATGCTCCCGAGGTCGTAGCCATCGATCGACGCGATCGCAGGGAGCGCGCCCTCGGCGGCGAGCCACGTCCGCATCGGTGCGAGCGGAAAGCGGATCACCGCAGGCCCGTGATCGTCGGGCCCCGTGTTGCCGCGATGGAACAGCCACAGCTCGTCGCGCACGCGCGCGGCTCCCTCGATGTTGACCGCACCGCCGATTAGATCTCGGATTCGATCGAACAGCGGCGCCGCCTCGCGGACGCGCACGATCCCGTGCTGCACGATGCAGATCTTGTCGCGGGTCGGCAGCGAGCCCGAGCCGAACGCCCACAGCTCGTCATCGACGGCGACGCACGACTCGAGGTCGAGCTTGTCGAGCTTGTTGCCGAGCGAGACCTCGAATCGCCGCCGACCGTTGAGCCCGCGCGGCAGCTTGACCGCCGACACGCCGCTCGTCGTCACGACCGCGAGGAATGACACATCGTCCTGGATCACGATCAGCCGGCTGCCCTGCATCGCGAGGCCCGACGCGGCGCGCACGTGATCCGGGCGATCTTCGGCTGCGTCGGCGGGCCGATCGTAGACGAGCGTTCGGGTCGCGACGACCTTGATCGAGAGGGCGGGGTCGAGCTGAGCTACGCGAGTCACGAGTCGAGCTTACGCCGGTCAGTGGTGCGCGGGGTCGGGCGGCGGCGCGTTGGGATCCTTGGGCGGGTAGAAGAACTCGAACGGCTTGCGGAAGAACCGGCGGATCACGGCGCCCGGGAGCGTGCGGCGCTCGCCGCGTGGCACGTCGCGAGCGCGGAGCGCGACGACCAGCGCGAGTGCGAAGCTCACACCGAAGTTGAGGAGGCCCATGAACGCGATGCCGATCCACGCATAGACGACCGGGCCCACGCCGGCATCCTCGACGCCGAGCGTGTTGATCGAGAACATCAGGGAGGCTGTGGACAGCGTGATGTGGCGGACGTCGAGCGGAAGCCCGAAGAACTTGCTGAACACGGGTACCAGGCCGAGCAAGAAGCCGAGCGCGATCGAGCCGCCGAAGCCGGCGGACTGGTGCTCGAGGAACCGGGCCCACCGGGCCATGCGCGCCCTGCCGAGCGTCTTGCCCCAACGATGGTGCTCGACCGCCTCGGGGATCCTCCGATAGACCATCCAGTTCTCGAACCAACCGGCCGCGAGGCTGGAGAGCCAGAGCAGCACGCCGGTGAACGCGGCAAAGAAGATCGTGCCCGATCCGAACGGATTGAACGACGCGATCACCGTCTTCGAGGTCGCCGGATCGAGGTAGGTCTCGCCGGTCTGACTGACCAGCAACGTGTCGACGAGTAGCGCCGTGATGATCGCAGCCGACACGTTGCCGACCGCGGCCGCGAACTGCGACCGCGCGATCCGGGCGATCAAGGGCACGAGCTCGTCGAGCCGGCCGGGCCCGTCGCGATCGCGGATCGTGCCGGCGAGCGCGGCGGCCGTCATCGACGGCTGCTTGGTCGCCAGCGTGAAGCCGACGAGCTGCATGACGAGGAAGCTGCCGGCGTAGACGAACGAGGACATCAGTCCATCGATGAACAGCGGAAAGTGCTGCCACTTGACGAGGAACTTCGCCATCGCGGTGCCGACGGTCAGGAAGCCGCCGCCCATCGCGGTGCCGAGCATCTTGAAGTACTCGCGCCGCGACGAGGTCACGTAGTGCTCGCCGGTGCGGCCCGCGCGCTCGATCACCTTGCGGGCGAGGAGGCGCAGGTTGTCGCTCATCAGCTGCATGAAGCTGCGTGCGCCCACGAGGCCGCGGCCGATCGAGGCGATCACGGCGCGGATCTCGTAGGTCGGCTCCATCGCGTCGTCGGGATCGGCGAACGGGAGCAGCAGCTCGATGCGGTTGAGGCCGCGCTCGACGGTATCGAGCGAGTACACGACATCGATCGAGACACCGCGCTCCTCGAGTGCGACACGCACCTGATCGAGGTGGCGGCGTGCGGCCTCGATCAGTGCCGGCATCTCGGACGGGGTCGCGCGCGTGAGGTGATAGAGCGGCGAGTCGCGCACGCCGCTCACGGCGGTGCGAGTGCGGAACGCTTCGCCCATGCCCTGGGCTGCGATCCGCGTCGTGATCATGCTGATCGCGTCGACGATCGAGTGCCGCATCGGCTCCCAGCACGAACCGCCGACCGCGGCGAGGCGGTGGAGCAGCGGATCCGCGGACACGCCGAGCCACTCGAGATCGGCGGGCTTGCGGATGATCTTGGTGGCGAGCATCCACAGCTCGTGGGGCGCAGGAGCCTCGGGGAGGAACTTGCGCGCGAGGCGATCGGTGGTCTCGGCCCAGAGACCGCGATCGTTCGGCATGCCGATCTCGCCGAACATCTTGATGCCGCGCGTGCGCGAGAGGACCGAGTGGATCGTGGCCTGGAACCGTGCGCGGACCGCCTCCACACGTTCGAGCACCTCGACGAGCAGCTGCAGGCGCGCGAGGGTCTCGGAGCCCGCGTTCGGGATCGAGGGTCCCGCGACGATGAAGCGACCGAGGGCCTCGACGGCCTCGAGCTGGTCCTCGTGATCCTGGCCGGGATCGAGTCGGCCGAGCAGGATGTGCAGGCGCGACAGGGCCTTGCCTTCACCGCCACCGACCAGGCGCGAGAGCTCCTCGCGCGACGGCACAGCTCCGGTTGCCGATGCTCGCAGATCGTCGGTCACGGCCCGCCGATGCTAACCGATCAGGCGCTACGATGTCCGCCGTGGTGCCGTGGCAAGAGCTCTCGCGCGCACGCGTGCCGGGTGGTGAGTTGGTCCTCAGCAAGCGGGGCGAGGAGTTCGCGATTCGCCTGAAGGGCGCCGAGCTGATGAACAGCCGTGCGCATCAGTCCGAGGATCTGCTCGCGGCGCTCGGGTGCAAGGGGCTCGCAGAGGTCCCGGGGGTGCGCGTGCTGGTCGGCGGGCTCGGGATGGGCTTCACGGCCCGCGCCGCGCTCGGTGCCGTCGGGGCCGATGCGCGCGTCGAGATCGCAGAGCTCATCCCCGAGGTCGTCGAATGGAACCGCGGTCCCCTCGCGCACCTCGCCGGCAACCCGCTCGACGATCCGCGCGTGCGTGTCAAGGTCGCCGATGTGGTGCGACTGATCGGTGACGCCGACGGCATCTATCATTCGATCCTGCTCGACGTCGACAATGGTCCCGATGCCTTCACCGCACCGAGCAATGCAGCGCTCTATGGAGTGCCCGGCCTCAAGCGTGCGCGTCGTGCGCTGGTCGCGCAGGGCCGCCTCGCGGTGTGGTCGGTCGAGGATGACAAGGCGTTCACGGGCCGGCTGATTGGCGTCGGATTCTCCGTCGAGCAGCACAAGGTCGCGCCGCGGTCCGGCAGCGGTGCGCGCCACGTCTTGTGGATCGCGCGCGCTCCATGATCTTGGGCACCAAGACGACGTCAGCACACAACCTTCGGGCGATCGCCTGGATGGGCTCCTCGACGGAGGAGGAGGGCCGCGCCTACCTCCAGGAGCGGCTCGAGCTGCTGTCGAAGCTGATGTTCTGGAGCTTCGCTGCGCTGATCGCGTTCATCCGCCTGATGTACTGGCGCTACCCTGCCATCGAGCCGGCGCGCAACACGTGGATCATGGGGATCTCCGTCGGCGGGCTCGTGGTGCTCGCGGTGATCTGGCGCCTCGGCCTCGCGCGCAACCAGCTCGATCTCTCCCGGCTCCGCACGATCGACACGTTCTACGCGGTGAGTACCGGGATGGCGTTCGGCGCTGCCGCGTACCTGTCGAGTGACCTGCAGGTCGCGCCGCTCTCGTGTCTCCTCTACGCGTCGTTCATGGTGCTGTTGCGAGCGATCGTCGTGCCGAGCACGGGCAGCCGGACGGCGGTCGTCGGGACGCTGACGTTTCTGCCGATCTCGATCGCCGCGTTCTCGATCGCGTTGCTCGACGAGCAGCCGCTACCCGGGCCCGCGTATGTCGCGGGGGCACTGCTCGTCGGCACCGTCGTCGTGATGCTCGCGACCGTCGGCTCCCGGATCATCTACGGCTTGCGGCTCAAGTTCAGCGCCGCGATGCAGCTCGGCCAGTACACGCTGATGCACAAGATCGGGGAGGGGGGCATGGGCGCGGTCTACCGCGCGAAGCATGCGCTGCTACGCCGCGCGACGGCGATCAAGCTCGTGCATCCGGACAAGGTCGACGCCGACACGCTCGCCCGGTTCGAGCGCGAGGTGCAGCACATGAGTCAGCTCACGCACCCGAACACCGTCGCCGTGTACGACTACGGGCGCAGCCCGGCCGGCTACTTCTACTACGCGATGGAGTATCTCGACGGGATCAACCTCGAGAGTCTCGTCGCCCGCCATGGTCCACAGCCGTTCGATCGCGTCGTCCTCGTCCTCGCGCAGGTTGCCGGCGCGCTCGCCGAAGCACATCGCTCGGATCTGATTCACCGCGACATCAAGCCGGCGAACATCATCCTGTGCGAGCGCGGCGGGCTGCCCGACTTCGTCAAGGTCCTCGACTTCGGCCTCGTCAAGGAGATCACGGGCGACACCAGCGGATCGTCATCGACGACGAAGAGCATTCTCGGCACGCCCGCGTACGTCGCGCCCGAGGCGGTGACGGATCCGGATCTCGTCGGTACGCCGGTCGATCTCTACGCGCTCGGTGCGGTCGGCTACTTCTTGCTGACCGGCAGAAAGGTCTTCGACGGCAAGACGCCGCTCGACACCTGCATCCAGCACGTGACCGGAACGCCGGTTCCCCCGTCGGAGGCGCGAGGTGAGGCGCTGCCCACGGAGCTCGAGCAGGTGATCCTCGAGCTGCTCGCGAAATCTCCCGACAAACGACCGACCGCGCACGAGCTCGGCAAGCGATTGCGGGCGATGCCCGCGGTCGGAGACTGGCCCGAGGCCGAAGCCGCAACGTGGTGGGCCGACCTCCGCAAGAGGGCCCAGGCGATCGATCCGAGCGCGCCGACCATGACGATCAATATCGATCTCGGCCGCGTGTCACCAGTCCTCCAGGGCGACTGAATCGCTGCGATCGAGTCGCGCAGGTTCTGCAAGCGCACCTGCCGAAGTCGCACGGGAGCACGTCCAGCCCCTGGGGCAAACGAGCACTTGCGCGACGGCCCGGACCTTGCTGTAACCAGTGGGCGTGACGCACTACCTCGCTCTCGTGTCCTGTCTGTTCCTCGCCGCTGCGTGCAAGACCGATTCGTCGGAGGCACCTGCCGCGGGTAGCTCCGCTCCCAGCGCGGAGTCGTCGGGCAAGGGCCGCTCGGGCAAGATCGATCTCCCGAACCTGCGCAAGCCGTCGGGGAGTGGTGAGGGCGAGCGGCCGGCACTGCCGGACGGCGAGGGCGATCGCGACTGGCGCCGTGAGGACAATCGCGAGCGTCGCGAGGAGCGCCGCAAGGAGCGTCAGGAGATGCTCGACACGAACAAGGACGGCACGATCTCTCCCGAGGAGATGGCGGCCGCCCGCAAGGTTCGCGCCGAGGAGATGCGGACGCGTCTCGACCAGGACGGCGACGGCAAGCTGACCGCCGCCGAGCTGAGCGAGTCGCGGATGTCGCGCCGGATGGGCGACCCCGCCGAGCTCGATACCGACAAGAATGGCGACATCTCGATCGCCGAGCTCGAGGCCTCGATGGAGAAGCAGCGCGAGCGGATGCGGGCGCGCATGGGCTCCGGCGCGGGCTCCGATGATGGCTTCGAGGGTGGCTGGCGTGGTCGTCGCGGTCGCGATCGCGATGACGGCGGCGGCTCGGGCAGTGCGCAGTAACTAGAGCGCGGCGAGGATCGCCTACGCGGCAAGGCGACGGCGATCACGCCCGCGGCGAGCATCTGACGCCGGGACCACATTTCCGAGGTTAGCTCCCGGAGCCATGGCATGGGATAGTCCCACGGTGAAGTGGCCCTTGCTCGCCATCCTCCTCGCCCTGCCTGTCACGGCGCGGGCCGACGAGGCCGCCGATGACGGTGGCAAGGATCCGAGCGATCACCCGCCGATCACGAACCGGATCAACCTGCGCGTTGGCACGGCGTCGACCGACAGCACCGGCTATCCGACGATCTGCCTGGACGTGCGGATCGCGTGGCGGATCGGCGTCGAGTCGTGCGGCACGGGACAGGCGCTGCTCCACAACGAGCCCGGCAACGAGATGGCGCACTTTCGGATCAACTACTCGATCATCGATCGCTCGCTGTGGAAGGGCACGCTCCACGCGCGCGGCGGAATCGGGTTCGCGGAGATGCAGCTCGGAAAGGACAACCCGGGATTCCAGTTCGGGAGCCCCGACCAGGACCGCGGGTCCGTCGCTGGACCCGAAGCGGCGCTGTCCGCCCAGTGGCTGCTCCCGATGTACAAGAAGCTCGACTTCGTGATCACCGGGACCGCAGGTCTTGCGTACTTCACGGGCGCCCCCGAGCTCGCGACCAGCAGGAGTGAGCTGCAGTCGTTCGTCTCGGTCGAGGCAGGCGTCGGCTGGTGACCCAGCGCGTCACCTGCTTGACAGAGTCATGACCGTTCGTGGTTTCAACGGGGGCGCAAAGCGTGCTCTAAACCGAGGGTCATGGAGCTCCGGAGCATGGCGACCTACGCCAAGATCGTGCGATCGACCCTGCCCGAGGGGACGTTCGAGCCGGCACGCTCGCGGCTGCTGTGGCTACCGATTCATGCCGGCGTGATCATCGCGCTCGCGTGGGCAATCACGAGCGGCCGCCTCCCGACTCCGCTGTGGCCCGTCGCTTCGCTCGTGATCGGCGTCTGTCTCGCCGGCAGCGTGTTCGTCGGTCACGAGCTGATGCACGGCGCGATCGTGCGCGGTCGCCTCGCGATCCGGTTGCTCGGCTGGTGGTGCCTCGTACCGTTCACGCTGTCTCCGACGCTGTGGACCGCGTGGCACAACCGCGTCCATCACAATCACTGCATGATGCCGGGGCGCGATCCGGATATGTACCCGACCCTGATCGAGTACCAGACCCAGCGCGGTGCGCGGATCATGGCCGATCAGTTCGGGCTCGGTCGTCGTCGCCTCGTCAGTCTGTTCAGCCTGTTCGTCGGCTTCACCGGGCAGAGCCAGCAGATGCTGTGGACCGCGCGCGAGAAGGGCATCCTCTCTCCGGGCCTCCACCGCCGCGCGATCGTCGAGTTTCTCCTCGGTGTCGCATTCTGGACCACGATCGGTGTGGTCGTCGGCATCGTGCCGTTCCTCTTCATCTACGTGCTGCCGTTCGTGGTCGCGAACTCGATCGTCATGATGTTCATCATGAGCAACCACAACCTCAGCCCGTTGACGCCGGGGGTCAATGATCCCCTCGTCAACTCGCTCTCGGTCACGTTGCCTCCGGTGCTCGAGTTCCTGACGCTCGACTTCGGCTATCACGCCGAGCACCACCTGTTCCCGACGATGAGCGCCCGCCACGGCAAGGTCGTGCGCGCCGCGTTGCTCAAGCACTTCCCCGATCACTATCAGTCGCTGCCGCTCACGACCGCGCTGGTCCAGCTCTACCGGACCGCGCGCGTCTATCAGGACGACACGACGCTGATCGATCCGCCGAGCGGACAGACGTTCCCGACCCTGGTCCCTCGCGGCACGCCGCAGGATCAGGCGCCGAACGCGTAGCGCGTGCAGTACGATGGACTCGTGAGGGTCGCGTCGCTCCTGCTCGTGACCGCGTGCTGGTCGTCGTCGTCGCAGTCGCCGCCGCCCGAGCCGATCACCAACACCAGGCCGAGCGGTCCAGCGGAGCTCGAGCCGCTGCCGGCGCACACCGTGTGGCGCGGGTTCTACGAGTGCGCCCAGGGACGCACCGCGGTGCAGCTCACGCTCGATGTCGACACCAACGGTGCGGCGAGCGCGATCTTCGACTTCGGCCCGCACGCCGACAACCCTGACATCCCGGCGGGGTCGTACCGCCTGAACGGCATGTCGCGCGAGCAAGGCAAGACGATCGCGTTCGAGCTCGTACCCGAGCGCTGGATCAGCCAGCCCACGAACTACGAGATGGTCGGCGTCGCGGCCACCGTCGGCAGCAGGCGCCAACGGATGAAGGGGCGGATCACCAACCCGGCCTGCTCGACCTTCGACGTCCAGCGCCTCCCGTAGCGACGGGCCCCCCTGGAACGTAGCGTCAGAGGGTCGTGCTACCGAATCGGGTCATGGAACGCTTTCCCCGCGGCACGCTTCCCCCGTCCGCCTACGTCGCCCTCACCCGAGGAACGCCGTCGATGGTCGCGTCTCCTCCCACGACGATCCATCGCGCCGAGGCCAGCACTGCTGCCGCCCAGACACCGCGCGGGACCTGCGATCTCGCGTCGATGTGCCCGACCTGCAACACGCTGATGCAGCCCGAGCACGCGCACTATCGCTGCGCGACGTGTGGGTATCGAGATTCCTGCTGCTTCTAGAGCAGTTGACGCCGGCGGCGTAGCACCACGGCGGAGCACGCGACCAGCCACGCGATCACGCCCATCACCGTGACGACGAGCGCGAACACCTGCGGATCGCTGCCGCCGATCTTGGTGGTCAGGTAGCCCGAGAGCGCGCCCGAGATCATCGTCAGAAAGCCGATCGCCGCCGACGCGGTGCCGGCGATGTGCGGAACTGGCTCGAGCGCGAGTGCCGTCGCACTCGGCCCGCCGATCCCGACGCCGAAGAAGTACAGGATCATCGGGACCAGGAACCCGGCGATGCCGAGGCTCTCGATGTGCGTGCCGATCGTCACCATCGCTCCTCCGACGAGCAGGATCGTCGTGCCACTGAAGATCATCGCGCTCGGCGAGCGTCCCGCCTTCATCATCTGCGATCCCGTGAGCGAGCCGAGCATCAGCGCGAGCGCGGTCGCACCGAAGTAGATTCCGAAGGCTTCCGTTGACACGCCGTAGCCGTGCATGAGCACGAACGGCGAGACCGCGATGTACGCGAACTGCCCCGCGAACGACGTGCAGCCGATCAGCAACGGCAACTTCGTCCCAGGAGTCGAGAAGAAGGTCTTGAACCCACGCACGAGGCCACCCGCGGTCCCGACGAGCCGGTGCTCCGCGGGCAGCGTCTCCGTCAGCGTCAGGTGCGCGATCACCATCAGCGCGAACCCGGCGACGGCCAGGGTGGCGAAGATCGCGCGCCAGTTGAATGCATCGAGCATGAGGCCGCCGAGCGACGGCGCGATCATCGGTGCGACCGCAAGGGTCGCGAGCATCGTCGACAGCAGGCGCGCTGCCTGCGCGGCCGGCTGCGTGTCACGCACCATCGCGCGCGCCACGACCGGCGCCGCCGACCCTCCGACGCCCTGCAACGTGCGGAACACCAGCAACATCTCGATGCTCGAGCTCGCCGCACACACGATCGCACTCACCGAGAACACGGCGAGTCCACCGAGCAGTACACGTCGCCGCCCGAACACGTCCGACAGATACCCGACGAGGAGCTGCGCGATCGCGAACCCGATCATGAACAGCGACAGGTTCAGTGACGCGGTCTCCGAGTCGATCTGGAACACGCGCGCGAGCACTGGCTGCGCCGGGAGGCTCATGTCGATCGACAGCGCGATCACGGCGGTCATCGACGCCAGCGTGATGATCCATCGCGTCGACCCGATCGCGGTCGGCCTGCGAGGACTGCCAGACATCTGCCGGCATCATGGCAGGACCCCACCGATCAGGGGATCCCCGACATGGAACGATCCGTTCTGCTACCTGCCCCTGCGAACCGGCCTCGGCGGCGTTATGGTGCCCGGGTGAGCAATCCCATCCTCGGCACTCTCGCGCTCGGATTTCCCTGGGAGACGCAGGACCCGTTCCTGTTCTGCGTTCATCACGACGACAAGTACCCCGCCGGGAACGATCGGATGGGCCCGGCTGCCTCCCTCGCAGGCCGCCAGCTCGGCATGGACTTCGCCGGCAAGGACGGCTGGCGCATGTATCACGGCGAGGAGGTTCCCGGCTTCCCGGGGCACCCCCACCGCGGCTTCGAGACCGTGACGATCGTCCGTCGCGGGTTGATCGATCACTCCGATTCTCTCGGAGCGACTGCCCGGTTCGGCCGCGGCGACGTGCAGTGGCTCACGGCCGGCAAGGGCATCGTTCACTCCGAGATGTTCCCACTCGTCGATCGGCAGGGGCCGAACCCCGTCGAGCTGTTCCAGATCTGGCTGAACCTCCCAAAGGCCGACAAGCTCACGCAGCCGTACTTCACGATGCTGTGGGATCACGCGATCCCGCGCCACATCGCGCGGGACTCCGCGGGCCGCACCACGGAGGTCACCGTCGTCGCAGGGGCGCTCGGCGATGCGAAGCCGCTCGCGCCGCCGCCGAGCTCGTGGGCCTCGCGCCCCGAGTCCGACATCGCGATCTGGACGATCCGGATGCAACCGAACGCCGAGTGGACGATGCCGCCCGCGCAGAAAGGCAGCAATCGCACGCTCTACATGTTTGCCGGTGCGGCGCGGATCGCGGACACGCAGCTGAAACCTCCCGTCGGCCTGGTGCTCGCACCTGACGCGGGTGTCCCGCTCGCCGCGGGTCCCGACGGCGCCGAGCTCTTGCTCCTGCAGGCGCGCCCGATCGGCGAGCCCGTCGTCCAGCACGGTCCGTTCGTGATGAACACGCGCGAGGAGATCCAGCAGGCGTTCGCCGACTACCAGCGCACTCGGTTCGGGGGCTGGCCGTTCCCGAGCGAGGCCCCGGTGCATCCGCGTGAGGAGGGTCGGTTCGCGAAGCATGCGGACGGCCGGATCGAGCGCGTGCCGTCGCACGGGTAGGAGCGCTACTGGGACTCGGGCTTCGTGGTCCGGATCCGCTCGCGGGATGGGACGACCTCGACGCCATAGCGCTTGAGGATCTCGCCGGTCAGATACTCGACGGTCGTGATCGCGACGCGGTACTCGAGCGCGGCTCTGACCTCGATGAGCCGCGCCTCGTCGAGCTCGGTCTGCCGCTGGAACACCTGCACGTTCGACGACTTGTCCGCCCGGAACAAGGCTTGCTCGGTCGCGAGGTTTGACTGGGCAAGCTCGATGGCGCGACGCCCCACGTCGACACGCTTTTGCGCCGCTTCGATCTCGTGGACGGCGAGCACGACCGCGCCGATCACGTCGCGCTCGGTGTCGCGAACCGAACGTCGTGCCGTCGCGCGCTCGATCCGCGACGACTTCTCGGCCGCGCGCGCCGCACCACCGATCTCCCAGCCAAAGCTGAGACCCGCCGCGATCTGGTACGAGCTCAGGCTCCCGATCTCGCTGATCGACGCGCCAGGCCCAGAGGCGACACCGACGGCACCGGCGCTGACCGAGAGATCCAGCTTCGGCAAGATGCCGTTCTCGCGGACATCGAGGCTGACGTCGGCGAGCTCGACGCCGAGTCGAGACGCGGCGAGCCGTGGATTGTTCGCGATCGCACTCGCGAGCACTTCATCGAGGTCCCACGTGCGACGGTCCGTGGTCATCGCGTCGGTGGGAATCAGCTCGATCTGATCGGGGCCGAGCTCGAGGCCCGCGAGCCGTCGCAGCATGACCGATGCGGTCTCGAGGTCTCGCTGGGCGCGTAGCGTCGCCTCCTCGCGGAGCGCCAGTCCGTACGCGGCCGCCTTCACGGAACTGTCTGGAATCGCGCTGCGCTGGAACAACTTCTGGGTCAGGTCGAACTGCTCCTTCGCGAGCTTCTGCGACTGGATCCGGACCTCGAGGTTCGCGCGTGCATACGCCAGCGACCAGTAGCTCGTCACCAGCTCGCGCAGTGTCGTTCCACCGGCATCCATCGCGGCGAGCGTCGCGACATCCGCGACCAGACTGGCGCGCTGCTGGTTGATCCGCGCGCCCCCACCACGTCCGCGCAGGAGTGGCTGTCGGATCGCGATCCCGGCGACGCTGACGTTTGCGGTCGCCGCCATCGTGGGTGCTTCTCCGTACGTCCGAGATTGCTCGGTGTTGGTCAGGGAGACCGCAAAGTCACCACCGGTGAAGACGCGCTTGGCGATTCCGAGCTGGGTCTGAATGTCGGTGGCGTTGATCACCTGGGCACGCGAATTCGGGATCGGATCCTCGGCTCGCTTGCTCAGGTTCAGCGATGCGGAGAGCTGCCACTCATCTGGTGCACCGGCGATGGTCTTATCGAGGTCTGCGAGCCGGAGATCCGACCGGGCCAGCGCGAGCACCGAGCTCTGACGGACCGCGATCTTCACCAGATCCGCGAGCGAGATCGAGTCAGCCCCACGGGGGGACTCCGCAGCCTCGTCGTCATCGTCGTCCTTGGTTTCCGACGCTGCCTGACGCGGGGCAGCCGCGATCAGGAGCATCATGACGGCACGAGCGACGTGGCGGTGCGTGACCTGCATCGATTCACGGTACATCGCCGCTTCGAGTTTGCGGGCGAGCGGCGTCGAGATCCCCTAGGATGGATCCGTGGACGAGTCGCGATTTCGCTGCGCCCTGGTCGCCCCCGATGGTGCCTCGCGACGCGTCGGTCCCCAAGGCTTGTTGATCGGCCGCGAGCACGACTGTGATGTCCTGATCTCGGACCCTGCGGTCAGTCGGCGTCATGCGCTGATCCGGATCGTCCACGACGGCATCGAGCTGGTCCCGCTCGGCAGGCTGCCGATCATGCTGAACGGCAAGCCATGCGAACACATGCATGCACTCGCCGATGGCGATCGCGTGATGGTCTCGAATCAGGTGTTCGTCGTGCAGATCGAGCTGCCCAAGCCCGGCACGCAGCGGGGCGGGTATCGGCTCGTGTGCGGCACGTCGAACTTCGGGATCTCCCACACGCCTTTCCACATCGGAGGTGCAGCCACCGACGATCTCATTCTCGCCAGCTGGCCGGCGAGCGCGCTACGGTTTCATCTCGCGCAGGGCGAGCTGTTCGTCGAGGTGATGAGTGGCATCGCGACCAAGTCGGGTCAGCCGATCGAGGCTGGCTCGCTCGAGCCGATCGATGTGGGCGACGAGGTCGGATACCTCGACGAGGTGTTCCAGATCGACATGGTTCAGGATCGCGCCAACACGACCGTCGCGGTCGCGATCCATGCGCTCCCGTCGAAGGTGCTCGTCGAGATGTTGCCGCGCGGCGGGCGTGTCGTGTTCACGCTTCCGACCGGCGAGTACACCGTCTATCTTGCCGATCGCCGGCTCGACCTGATCACGACGTTGCTCAAGCCCCCTGCCGGCTTCGTGGCGGGGGACTTCGTTCCCGATGACGTGCTCCGCCCGGTGGTCTGGCCTCGCAATCCGACCGTGATCCGGTCCGAGATCAACGTCCACATCACCCGGTGCCGGCGCGATCTGCTCGCCGCGGGGCTGGCCGGGCCTCGGTTGTTGCAGCGTTCTCCAGGTGGCGGCGGGACCCGGCTCGCGCTCGCCAAGGGGTGCGAGATCATCTTCGTCTGACGCACCCGCCGACGCTCGCGAGACCGGATCGCTACAGCGGGCCGTGATAGCGTTCCAGTTCGTTGGCGTTCGCGTTTCAGCCACGAGACGAGTTCGTCGGGCGCTATCACGTGTTCGCCCAGTTCGCGCGCGGCGGCATGGCCGAGCTGTACGTGGGGCGACTCGTGGGCCCAGCTCGCGTCGAGAAGCTCGTCGTGATCAAACGGATGCTCGCGCACCTGGTCGACGATCCGGAACACATCGCCATGTTCGAGAACGAGGCGCGGATCGCCACGCGGCTCAACCACCCGAACGTCTGCCAGACCTACGACTTCGACGAGGCCGACGGCCAGCAGTTCCTCGTGATGGAGTTTCTTCGCGGCCTCCCGTGGTCCGAGGTCATCGACTTGCTGCCGAGCGCGGAGCTGCCACGGCTGCGGTTCCTGGTCGGCGTGATCGTGCAAGCGTGCGAGGGGCTCCATCACGCGCATCACCTGGTCGACGTCGACGGTCAGCTCACGCCGATCGTACATCGCGACGTCACGCCGGGAAATTTGATGATCACGACCGACGGTGTGGTCAAGCTGCTCGACTTCGGCGTTTCGAAGGACACCACGGCCGAGACGGCGACGCGCGTCGGCATGATCAAGGGAAAGCTGCCCTACATGGCGCCCGAGCAGATTCGCGGAGACTCCGTCGATGGGCGCGCTGACGTCTTCTCGCTCGGCGTCATGCTCTGGGAGGCGCTGGCCAGCGCCCGCCTGTTCTCTCGAGGCTCGGACTTCCAGATCTGGAAGGCGATCACGGAAGGTGCCATCCCACCGCTGCCATCGACGCCGATCACGGCACATCTGGAACCGGTGGTGTTGCACGCGCTCGCTCGTGATCGCAACGCTCGGTCTCCCACCGCACGCGCCTTCGCCGACGAGCTTCGCGCCGCGCTGGTTCCGTTCGGGACCCCGATGACCCAGCAGGAGATTCAGTCCGCCGTGGCTGCCTGGATGGAACCGAGCCTGGCGCGTGACCGCCGCGAGCTCGCGAACGCGATCAGCACGCTCCGTCACCAGGATTCCGAACCCGTCCGGAAGTCTCAGTCACGTGTGCGGAGCACGCCGAGCGCGACGCCGTCGCCGGTCGTCGAACCTCGGGCCGCCGTCACCGAAGTACATGACCTCGTGGATCCGGCAGCCGAGTCGAGCATCACGTTCGCGACTCCGCTCGATGACTCATTCGTCGACGATCAGCGGGCCATGACGCGAACGGTCCCCGAGGCTCGACCGTCGTCGATGCAGCTGCGTGACGTCACTCTGCACGTGGCGAGCTCCGAGGAGAAGCTCGAAGCACCAACGCGACCGATCGCAGCCGCGATCTACCAGCGCCCCGTCAGCGAACCGACCGACGACATGTCCGAGGCTGTCACGGCGCCGCGCCGGTTCGTGGCAGGCGCCCCCGCGCCGGTGATTCGCGTCTCCACACCCGTAGCTTCCGACCGCTCGGGGCCGGGGCTTCGGTGGGTGATTCCGTTGATCGTGGTCAGCATCGTGATCGGGATCGTGGCCGCCCTCGTACTCGGCCGTGCGGAGCCGCTCGAGGAGCCTCGCAAGGGAGGCCACGATGGCTCGGTCAGCGATCCGTAAGGCTATGTAACGACTCGGATCAGTCGAGACGGCGGGCCGATGTAGTCGGTATGTAGTCTCCAGACCGCCGCGGGTACGGCAACGTGGATTCACACGAGGCATCCATGTCGGCGAACAAACAGATCGCAGCCCCCACGGTCCTCGACCTCTCGACCCTCGAGCGCGTGATCGGCGGCTGTCGCGCCGCTTCGATCTCGCCGGTCGCCCCACCGCGCACCGACTACTCGGCGATGCTGGTGTCCTCGAGTGCGGAGCTGATGATCCACAACGGCGCCGGAGCGTTCGGGCTCGATCAGGTCGGAGCACTCGATCAGATCTTCGCCGAGCTGGATCGCGAATCGATCCAGAGCGCTGCCTTCGCCGCGTCGGGACCGGCGGCTGGCCAGCCCGTGGCCGCTGACCTCGACGCCCACAAGGTCGAGGAGGAGCAGCCCATGTTGCGTGGTACCCTCGAGCAAGGCGCACAGGCGGCGACGCCCGACGGAATTCACTGTGGAACCACGGTCATCGCGAATCCATCTCGTGTGGTCAATGCCCACGTGGTTTCCGCGAGCCGAGCCCGCTGATCGAGGCGACCCTCGCGATCCAAACATCACGAGGATCTCGGCGTGAGTGGACGTCCACCCGAGCAGCGACCCAAGGGCGGACGCCTGCCGCCAGATGCGCGCACCACGATCGAGGCCTCGGATCCAGACGAGGCGTTGACCCGGATGAGGCGATCGCCTGCGTCGATGCAGGAACACGAGGCACCCACGCGCGTCGCGCCGGGTGCGCCCCGACCCGGCCCGCCCGGACAATCCCGCTCGCCCGACCCCAACCAAGCCGCGACACGAACGGCCGCTCCGACCGCGAACCCGGGTGGGAGTCCGCCGAATCCGGGTGCGGCATCGAATCCGGGGGCTGCGCCGAATCCGGGCGCGGCACCGAGCGCGGCACCGAATCCGAGGGCGGCACCGAACCCAAGCGCGGCACCGAGCGCGGCGCCCAATCCGAGGGCAGCGCCGAACCCGGGCGCGGCACCGAACCGGAGCGCGGCACCGAGCGCGGCACCGAATCCGAGGGCGGCACCGAACCCAAGCGCGGCACCGAAACCGGGCGTGCCGCCCAATCCGGGCGCGGCACCGAGCGCGGCACCGAATCCGAGGGCGGCACCGAACCCAAGCGCGGCACCGAAACCGGGCGTGGCGCCCAATCTGGGCGCGGCACCGAGTGCAGCGTCCAATTCGAGCGTGGCGCCGAATCCGAGCGCGGCACCCAAGCCGAGCGCGGCATCCAACCCGGGCGCGGCACCCACGCCGGGAGCGAGTAGCAACCCCCCCGCGAAGATGTCCGCGGCACAAAAGGCGGCGGCAGAGCTCGCGGCCAAGCAGCAGGTGGCCAAGCAACCGGCGGTGAAGCCAGCACCGGCGGTACAGCCGGCGCCACCCGCGCCGACGATCGCGCTGCCGGCTCCAACGGCCCCGACGGCGGTCGACGGCGACAACCCCGAGCTGTTCGCGCTCATCCGACGGATCGCGCTGCAGACGGACTTCACAAACGCCGCGGCGGTGCTGCATGCCGGGCTCGGAGAGTTGCTCTCCAGTCGAGTGGCGCTGGCGCTGGTCTCGGCTCGGGGCGAGATCTCGTCACCGGTGCCTGCCGATCTTCGCGATGCAGCGGTGGAGGTCCCGATCGCTGCGATCGCCAATGCTGCGGCGACCCGCCAGATCGTCGGTGCGGACCGCTACATCGCGATTCCAGTGATCGCCAGTGTTCCGGCCATCCTGGTCGTCTGGCGGCCAGCGACCGCACCGGTGCTAGATCCCAACGTCGCGAACATCGCGATCGCCGCTGCCAGTCGACTGGCGATCCTCGACCACTATCTCGCCGCCCAGGCGCAGCAACAGACGCAGGCGGCCGCGGATGCGAACAGCGTGTTTCGCACCGAGGCCCTCGTCGCGTCTCGCTCGAAGAATCGGGTCGGCGATCTGGTGAACCTGTCACCGCGCTGGGTCCGGATCGCGCTCCCCACGGTCTTGATCCTCGGCATCGTGTTGATTGCGGTCGCGGCGATCATCCAGGTCCCGAGCTATAGCCGAGGCGTGGTCGTGGTGCGCATGAACGGCCACAACGTGATCTCGAACGCACAGGGCCGGATCAGCAAGATCCTCGTCGCGTCGGGCCAGCAGGTCGCGGCAGGTCAGCAGCTGATCGAGCTCGACAGCACGCTGGAGCAGCAGGCCTTCGCACAGGTCGACACCGTCTATCGCGACCAGCTCGGCGCGTTCCTGGTCGATCCAACCGACGAGACGGCGCGGCAGTCCCTCGCCGGTATCATCGCGTCGCACACGTCGGCCAAGGAGACGCTCGCGACCAAGATCATCACCGCACCGATCGACGGCGTCGTCGGCGCGATCCTCTCGAGCGATACCGTGTCAGCAGGCGAACACGTTCTCACGATCATCCCCGAGGGATCCGAGCCGTCGGTGATCGCGTTCATGCCCGGCTTCGATCTCGCGCGGATCAAAGTCGGGATGATCTTGCAGGTCGAGATGACGGGGTACAGCCACAAGCGCCTCGAGCTCTCGATCAACGAGGTCGGTGACGAGGTGATCAGTCAGACGCAGGCTCGCAAGCAGCTCGGGCAGAAGCTCGCGGATGCCGTCGCGTTGCCGCCTTCGACCGTGATGATCAAGGCCAAGCTCACGTCGACATCGTTCGACGCGCGGGGCGAGACCTATCGGTTCCGGGACGGCATGGACGGTATCGGTGAGATCGCGGTCGATACCAAGAGCCTGTTGTCGATGATCATCAACCGTGGCGACTGATGACCAGGAACATCGAGCCATGACCACCGCCGGCAGCCCGCAGCGTCCTTCGCTGGCCGAGCGTCTTCCCGCGCTGGCTCGCATCGGCAGCAAGCGCGAGATTCCGTTCATCTCCCAGCTCGAGTGGAGCGACTGTGGCGCGGCATGCCTGACGATGGTGCTCCACCTCTACGGCAAGGAGGTGGACCTCATGGACGTCCGCAAGGCTCTCTCCGTGAGCCGAGACGGAATCTCCGCGCGAGCGATCGTCGAGGGTGCGACGCGGTTCGGGTTGATCGCGACCGGTGTCCGAGCTGACGTCGACCAGCTCGCCGTCCTCCCACGCGGGACGATCCTGCACTGGGAGTTCAATCACTTCGTCGTGCTCGACCGGATGCTTCGCAATGGAGGGGCGGTGATCGTCGATCCCGCCGTCGGCGTCCGCGAGATCGGGCTCGAAGAGCTAGGTCGCAAGTACACGGGCGTCGCCGTGCAGTTCGTACCCAACCAGAGCTTCTCCAAGCACAAGTCCAAGGACGGCGCCGCGCGTCCGTACCTTCGCGAGCTGTTCTCCGAGGGCCGCCTGATCTGGCGCGTGATCGCGATCTCGCTCGTGCTCCGGCTGATCTCGCTCGTGCTTCCGCTGATGACCGGGATGATCGTCGACCGCGTGGTCCCGCGCTCGGACTACACGATGTTGATCGTCACGATCTCGGCGATCGGCGGCCTCGTGCTGTTCCACGCGGTCAGCGCGCTGATCCGTTCGAACCTGCTGGTTCACCTCCGGACCGTGCTCGATGCGCGGATGACGCTCGGGTTTCTCGACCACCTGGTGGCGCTTCCGATCGGCTTCTTTCAGAAGCGGTCCGCCGGCGATCTCTTGTTGCGCGTCGGATCCAACTCTTCGATGCGCGAGATCGTCACGTCCCAGACACTGTCGGCGATCATCGACGGCGCGTTCGTCGTGCTCTACGCGTTTGTCATCCTGTGGACCAACGCGACGCTGGGCATCGTCGCCATCTTGATGGCGCTCCTGCCGCCGGCCGTGTACCTCGCCGCGCGCAATCGAAACATGCGGCTCACGACCGAGGATCTCCAGGCGCAGGCGAAGTCGCAGAGTTACCTCAACGAGATTCTCGGCGGCATGGAGACTCTCAAGACGGCTGGCTCCGAGAGCGCCGCGGTCGAGCGGTGGGCCGCGATGTACGCCGACGTGATGAACGTGTCCATCCGCAAGGGCCGGCTCAACGCCAAGGTCGACGCGCTTCGCGGGGCGATCTCTCAGCTAGCGCCGATGGTCGTGATGGCGCTCGGTACCCATGCCGTCATCAAGAACGACATGACCGTCGGCACGATGCTCGCGATGACCACACTCTCGATGAGCCTGTTCGGCCCGCTGTCGCAGCTCATCGAGAGCATGCTCAGCTTGCAGATGCTCACCGGCTACGCGGCCCGCGTCCAGGACGTCATGAAGACCCCGGTCGAGCAGCAACGCGAGTCGGTCGCGCAGCCGCCGCGGCTGCGGGGCGACATCACGCTCAAGGGTGTGAGCTTCAGGTACAGCAACGATCGCCCGGCCGTGCTGAGCAACATCGATCTGCAGATCAAGTCCGGCACCAAGGTCGCGCTCGTCGGGCCGTCTGGCTCGGGCAAGTCGACGTTGCTCAACCTGCTCGCCGGAACGCTGGTGCCGACCACGGGGCAGGTCAGCTACGACGGCACCGATCTGCACGCGATGGATCTCAAGGCCGTCCGTCAGCAGATCGGAATCGTTCCTCAGGCGCCCTTCATCTTCGGTGCGAGCGTCCGAGACAACATCGCGATCACCGCGCCCGAGGCGACGCTCGACCGGATCAAGGTGGCCGCCGAGATGGCCGCGCTGCACGATGACATCCTCGCAATGCCGCTCGGCTACGACACGCCGATCGCGGATGGTGGATCGACGCTGTCAGGAGGACAGCGCCAGCGGATCGCCATCGCCCGCGCGTGTCTGCGCGAGCCGCGAGTGCTGTTGTTCGACGAGGCCACGTCCGCGCTCGACACGGCGACCGAGGCCCGGATCGTCGCCAACGTTCGTCGTCTCGGTTGTACTCAGATCACCGTCGCGCACCGGCTGACCACGATCCAGGGCCACGATCTGATCGTCGTGATGGACCAGGGAAAGGTGATCGAGGCCGGCAGTCACCAGCAGTTGCTCGCCGCGCAGGGGCTCTACAGCCGACTGGTCGCCGCCGCCGCACAGCCGATTTCTCCCGCCGCTTCCTGAGGACACACACCATGCCAAAGCGCCTGCTGCTCCTCCTCCTGATCGGCTGCTCGACCGAAGCCCCACCGGCGGCTCCGGCACCGGCACCCGCACCCGAGCGCGCGCTTCCTCCGGTCGTCAAGGCCGAGGTGTTCTACGGCGTGCTCACCTCCCGCGAATCAGCGCTCGTCAGCGCGAAGGTCGACGGTAGCGTCAAGGAGCTGCGCGTGCGTCCGGGGCAGGCGGTGCAGGCCGGCGCCACGATCGCGATCCTCGACGATTCGGTGATCACCAAGCAGGTCGAGGAGGCGCGTGCAGCCGAAGCCTCGGCCGCGGGCGCTCTCGCTCAAGCCCAGGGGATCGCCGCCGAGGCAGGGCGCCTCTATCGCGTGCAACGCAGCCTGCTCAAGGATGGTGCGGTGTCCGGCGACTCCGTGTCGTCCGCCGCGAGTGCAGCGTCGATCGCAGGAGCGCAGGTCAAGGTCGCGCGCGGCGCGGTCGATCGCACCAGAGCGCAACGCGAGCAGCTCGAGCAGCTCCGCGATCAGACGACCGTCGTCGCGCCGATCGATGGGGTGGTGACATCGCCCAAGGTGAGCGAAGGCCAGATGGCGACCCGCGGTCAGCCCATCGTCCGGATCTCGAATCCGACGAACATCCTGGTCCGGTTCGCGGTCTCGCGTGAACAGCTCGACACCATCCGGCGCGGCACGCACGTCGATGTCGTCCGGGTCAAAGGCAACCCCGAACCGCTGCGCGCGACGGTGCGCGACGTCAGCAACACGCTCGCTCCCCCCCTCCAGTTCGCCATCGTCGAGGCAGAGCTCGATGCAGCAACCCTCCCGACCGATCGGGTCTCGCTCCTCGGCGTGCTCGTCAACGTGACGCTCCATGCCGGCAGTTGACCTGCAACTGGCTGACATGACGAACGAATCGGCGAGGGCCCTCGGAGTGTAGTCGGTGTGTAGTCGGCGGACGACGCTCGGATCTGTAGGGTGAACTCATGACCCGAACCAAGCACACCGCGCCGGTCTCCTCGTCCTCGGTCCGCCACCTGGACCTCGATACGCTCGAGCAGGCCAACGGCGGCAAGGGCATCTTCGAGGTCGCGGGTAGCTACTGGAGCCCCGAGCTCGCGGCCGCCGGCAAGGGGGCGGACATCGCTGTCTCCCTGGCGACCCCGTTCATCCCCGTGGTCGGACAGGCCATCGGCGCAGCGGCCACGTTGTTCGACGCCGGCAACGAGGCCTACAACGGCAACTACACGCAGGCGGGCGTCGCACTGGCAGCCGGTGCTGTCGGCTTGATCCCGGGTGGCGCGATCATCAAGGCCATCGGCGGATCGGCCGACGACGTGGCGAAGCTCACGCCGCTTGCGTCGAGCATCATCAACGGTTCGACCCTCAACCCGATCGCGGTTGGCGCCCAGCTCGCGGTCAATAACGCGATCGACAAGGCGAACGCTGCCGCGGCTGCAACGGCTGCGGCGGCGACGGCGCCCGCGACGGCGCCCGAGGCTCAGGCGACCACGCAGACGTTCGATGACGGCTCGACGCTGACGACGAACCCGGACGGCACGACGACGGCGACGGATGCGCCGGCCGATCCGGCGGCGACCACGCAGACGTTCGATGACGGCTCGACGCTGACGACGAACCCGGACGGCACGACGACGGCGACCGATGCGCCGGATTACGGCGAGACGGGCGACAACACGGCGGGCGGCGGCTATGACGCGAGCGCTGAGGTTGGCGCGTTCGACGCGAGCGCCGACGCGGGTGGCGGCGACGCGGGTGGCGGCTACGACGCAGGCGCTGACACGAGTGGCGGCTACGACGCAGGTGCTGACGCGAGCGCGGATGCGGGTGGCGGCTACGACGCGGGCGGCGGCGGTGGCGGCTACGACGCGGGCGCTGACGCGGGCGGCGGCGGCGGC
>JANOPP010000443.1:0-4282 GCA_031421915.1 Myxococcales bacterium
ATGAAAGAAGTCGTAAAACTCTGATCAGCCATGCTTGGAAAGTCCAGCCCTTTAAAGCGTTACTAGGACATGAATGCATCCGCATTGTGCAGATGGCCGCCCCGAAAGGCAAGAGCTTATCCCACCCCTAAATTAGGCATAAAAAATTGCCTACTAATCATATTGACTGAGGGAAAAAATTTGTTCGCGGCGCGAAAGCTCTCTCAACCCGCTAGCATGACTGCTACCACAAAACCTTCGCAAACTATCAAGGATAACTTGCTGATCTTTTTTTGAATTTTGAACTAGAATATGAATAGCATAGCTGTCTTGTAAGCTTGTTAGCTCTGTTGGATCAGATATTTTTTCAAAATAAATGTCGCGAATCGAGGCATTATTTACATATTGCTCAAGCATTTTATGAAAATATCCCAAGATTGCACTTCGATCGGCTGCATTTAGCTTGCTAAATTCTGAGTCTGCACGCCATCGTTGAAGTTGGTTCGATTCTAAAAGCGAACGGCTACCGATTAAGGCTGAGTTTTCTGCTTGTCGAAGGCCAAGTGTAAGGTCGATGACTCGACCTTTAACGCTATGGACTAGAAGATCTGAAGGCGCCTTAAGATCTGATATTCCTAAGGGCATATCAACCCAGCTTGGGCGCTCCTTTCGACTTTGCTCGACAACCCTAACTGAGTTCAAAGATTCCGTTGACTCACAGCCCCCCATCAGTAGAGTAAGTCCAAGAAATCCCTGCATAAGTTTCAAGTTCCAGATCCTTTCCTACGTTCTTCAGCCTTTTTAGCACCTGTTTTTTCAGATACCATTTCTGCAATGCCTTGATTTACGGAACCTCGCTGCTCTCGAATCTTTGCTAATACTCGTTCCAAAAGATATGGATCGCTGTTGATAATTTCGCGCAATATCTCAAGTTCGTCTGAAGATCCGCGCTCTTTTGCCTTTTTCATCGAAGATTTTGCCATGTTACCTACCCCCTTAGCCACTTCTCGGCAAAAAAGTACGAAAGATTCAATATTTATTGATAGAGAGTTCTTGCATTTTCGATATCACCCGCGCTTAGAGTCCGAAAGCTGGTTTGTGGCCCTATAAAAGTCCTAGGGTGCATAACTGATTCAGTGTCGCTTTTCACTTCTACATGGCCCAAACCTAGCAGGTGACCAAACTCATGAAGCAAAATAGTTTCAGCATCTACAACCTGCATTAAAGGTGTCGGAGGTAATTCGGATGTATTGGCATCGAAAAAAAAATATGCTTCTGTATTGAGGATAATATCGCCTTTTATAATTTTTTCCGAGTCCGAGGCGTTTTCCCAAACAGTTGTAGCTAAAGTAAATTCAGACTTACCTGTTGAAATCGCCCAATTTCTTTCAGGATAAATGACTGTAAAAAAATCATCCAAACTCGAGTAAAGATCGGGACCCCTTGGAACTCGAGCACTCCCCAAAAAAATCAGAGCATCACGCCCAATGCCAACGTTCCATGTTGTCGCTGCTTTTATAGAAGCGTCTATTATTTTATCTGATGCAGAATCATGCACGTAAAAACCCACTTTGCCGCCCCAACCTACTAGACTGTGGAAGGCACCTGAATCCTCGATAGCTGATTTTGCGTTATGTTCAATATGAGTCGAGTGCCGAGATGGAACTCCTCCGCAAGAATATAAGATGCTACTAAAAATCAATAATATAACTAGGCGCATACATTCTTCCAGCAGATTTTTTCTTAAGCCGGGGGAGATCATTATTTCGGATCAATCCCTACTTTCAGCTAACCAGCGGCTGAGTTAAACGAACTTCGAAATGGCGAAATTTCTTAGTACTAATTGAGCATCTTATAAATCTATATCAAATGTTTAACAATTCCAACACTCCAGGCCTTTGAATATTTTTGAATTTTTAAGCTTTCTGACTTTTGATAGGTAAATGCTGCTAATTCGTATTCCAAATGAAAGGCCCAAGATAGCTCGTAGAAATAGTCCATACTCAGGCGATACGCTCGAGACTCTCCCGTAATACTAATCTGCTTTTTTACATTATCAAAAGGTAGGTGAAATCGGTCTATTCTATGCCAGCCAAATTCAACACCTACCCCCATTCGAAAGTGATCGGAACTGTTTAAAACAAGGCCTAAGTTTATTCCTGGTAAGCCAAAACTTACGGACGAAACTCGAATAAGCGAAAAAGGTGAGATTGTCTCAGCTCTAAGCCTAGTTCCAAGTACATAGCCAAAACCTTTCCAGAGTGGCAAATGAAAATTATAGTCGAATCCTAATTGCTGACCTTTAGTCTTAAAATTGAAGGATTCATTGTACCCAGCGAGGCTAACTTCCCAGTTGTTGGCAACCAATCCACAGCTCACCATAAAATTATGTTCACCGCGAAAACCCCGAATAGCTCGGCTCCATTCCTTAGGCCTTTCTGGGGTAACTAGTGAGTCAAGCAGCTCCTCTGCGCGCAAAGGATAGGCAAATAGACTGAGCAAAATCAATAATCCGCCTCCGCAAATACCGCGCATGAAGACTCCTTAGGGGATTGTGCTTCAGTTCTAACTTATTTTCCGCTAGTATGGAACGCTCTTCAACTCACAAAAGTATTTGTAGGTTTGACGGCAAAGGAATTGACTTGATGGTCGCAACTCAGGTAACCGCTCGCAATCAATTTTTTACGAGCCTAGATTTTCAACCATGGCTTATGCCTTCAGGAATCGTCGCACTCTGCTTGATTTGCATTGCTGGTTTCCTTCTGATTCGCCAACGATTGCACAGCAAAACTAATCTGAAAACGATGCCTACCCCCCCGTCAGAATTCAAAGCATTAAAGACGAGCCCTGAGATTGCCCCTGCGTTAAAGTCTACTGAAGTTAATGAACTCACAACGATTCTACAAGACGATCAAGTATCCTGGATTATACGGCTTCGCAAAGGCTTGACTAAATCTCGACAGCATCTCAAGGAAAACATCACTCGATTGCTAGGCAATCAAAAACTCGATGCAAAAACCCTAGAGCAAATCCATGAAGTACTATTCAGAAGTGACTTAGGAGTTGAAACTGCCGACTTCCTTGTTGAAATTTTACGTCAGCGGTTTGGATCTAACAATGAAGCTCCTAGCTGGGAAATTCTTGCTCAAGAGCTAATTGAGGCAATTTCCAGCAGCATGAAAAGCATCGAAGATGCGCCCATAAACTTTCCAGATGAAGGGCCTATTGTAATCCTTGTAGTCGGCGTCAATGGTGTGGGAAAAACCACTAGTATCGGTAAGCTGGCTGCTCGATATGTAGCCGAAGGAAAATCCGTCATGCTTTGTGCTGGCGATACTTATCGGGCTGCTGCCATAGAGCAATTGCAAGTATGGGGCGACCGGATAGGTGTTCCTATTATAAAGCATCAGCAGGGCTCTGATCCAGCCTCAGTTGTATTTGATGCAGTCAAGGCTGCAAAATCTCGAGGCATCGATGTTTTGCTTATAGATACTGCAGGAAGACTTCACAACAAATTAGAACTAATGGAAGAACTAAGTAAGATCAAGCGGACCATCACGAAAGAGATTGCGGCCGCGCCGCATGAAACTTGGTTAGTTATAGATGCTACAACGGGTCAAAACGCCGTTCAACAAGTCAAGGCATTTGGAGATTTAGTTCACCTTTCTGGCCTCATCGTTACCAAACTCGACGGAACTGCAAAGGGAGGGGTTATAATCGGTATTAAACGCCGCTTTAAACTTCCTATTCGCTATATTGGTATAGGAGAGAAAGCTAAAGATTTGAAAGATTTTTCAGCAGTTGATTTTGCAAATTCACTATTTTTAGATGGAAAAAACTAGCAGAAACTGGTGGGGCTGCCCAGACTCGAACTGGGGACCTCTACGATGTCAACGTAGCGCTCTAACCAACTGAGCTACAACCCCTCTTGCTGGAACACTTTTCTAACGACTGACGAGATTATTGTCAATCTTTTTAGAATGTACTACCGGTAATTTTTGCCAAAACAGAATCAGGCACTTGCTCATAGGCCTTAAAGCTCATCGTATAAGTTGCACGCCCCTGCGAAACCGATCGAAGATCTGTTGTATAGCCAAACATTTCAGACAAAGGCGCAGTCGCATCGACTTCCTGAAGGTGCCCGCGCATTCCCACATTGTTGACTCGAGCTCGTCTAGAATTTAAATCCTTTATAATGTTAGAAAGAAATTCATCTGGCACCAAGACCTCCAGGCTCATAACAGGCTCTAGAAGTACTGGCTTGGCGATTCTCATAGCTTCTCGCATAGCTAAGCCGGCTGCA
>JANOPP010000444.1:0-9565 GCA_031421915.1 Myxococcales bacterium
CCCATCGGAGATAAGGCGGCCATCACCTTCGATCCATCGCACTACGTATTGCCGGTTCCGCAGCTGACGGGGTTCCCCTTCTACTACCGGCAGTACCGGATCTCCGTCGGAGTCGAGGTCGCGCTGTAGCTGTCGAATCGCCGACAGGGTGGCGTGATCGAGATCGCGGTAAACCTCCGCCGAATCGGCCAGTTAGCTTGACAGTGGCCCCCCCCGGGCGCCAGATCCCAAGGATGACCGCGTCGACGATGATCCGGCGCACGCGCGTCGAGATCGACCTCGCGGCGATCGTCGGCAACGCGCGGACGGTTCGCGCGCTGACCGGCACGGAGCTGTACGCCGTGGTCAAGGCGGACGCGTATGGTCACGGCGCGGTCGCGGTCGCGCAGGCACTGACGCGCGCGAAGGCGGCGGCGGGGTTCGCGGTCAGCCTCGTCGAGGAGGGCGTCGCGCTGCGCGAGGCGGGCATCACCGCGCCGGTGCTCGTGATGGGCCCGAGCCAGCACGGCGGCGAGGACGAGATGGTGATGGCGAGCCTGACGCCCGCCGTCGGCAGCGAGGAGGATCTCGCCGCGATCGCGGCGGTCGGCAATCGCCGCCAGCGCGGCATCGAGGCGCACCTCAAGATCGACACGGGCATGGGCCGCCTCGGCGTTCCCGTCGAGCGCGCGGCCGAGCTCGCGATCGCGGCCCGCAACAACGGCATCCAGATCGTCGGCCTGATGACGCACTTCGCGTGCGCGGACAGCGATGTGCCCGAGGATCCGGACTCGATGACGCGCGAGCAGCTGCGGAGGTTCGCGGTGGCTGATGCCGCCGTCACCGCGACAGGCGCGCCGATCAGGATCCGCCACGCAGCGAACAGCTCGGGCGCGCTGCTGTTTCCCGAGGCACGGTTCGATCTGGTGCGAACCGGGATCGCGCTCTACGGGAATGGCCGCTGGCCCGACGGGGCCGTGCGCCAGCAAGCGATGCGGCTCGTCACCGAGGTCACGCAGTTGCGCTCGATCCCGACCGGCACCTCGGTCGGGTACGGCGCGATGTGGCGGGCCGAGCGGCCCACGCGCCTCGCGGTGTTGCCCGTTGGCTACGCGGACGGCTTGCCGCGCAGCGCGAGTGGACACGCGCAGGTCGCGATCCGTGGCAAGCGCGTTCCGCTCGTCGGTCGCGTCAGCATGGACATCGCGATCGCGGATGTCACCGACCTGCCGGACGTCGTCGTCGGCGATCCGGCGGTGCTGCTCGGGCGCGCGAGTGGCGGCGCGTCGATCACGGCCGCCGACTACGCGGGCTGGAGCGGACTGTCGGAGTACGAGGTCACGTGCGGGATGAGCAAGCGGGTCCCACGCACGTACGTGGGGGATCAACCGTGAACCCCGACGACGAGCCGACCAACACCCTCGTCGGGGTACCGCCCGCAGGACAGGCCGACGTCGCCAGGCCACCTGCCGCTCCGCCTCCTGCCGCACAGGCTCCGCCTCCTGCCGAGGAGCCGGCGGAGCCGAAGCTGGGCGTCGGGGGTGCGGTGCTCGCGGGGTTCAAGGACGCGGGTGCGCCGGTTGCGCGGTTCCTCGACATGATCGGTGGCCACCTCATCCTGATGGCCCGCGCGCTGTCGTGGCTGCCGCGGCGACCGTTCCGCGTCAAGAACTACATCGAAGCGATGGAGTTCATCGGCTTCGGCAGCCTGCCGATCGTGATGCTCGTCGGCGTGTTCACCGGGATGGTGCTTTCGTTGCAGTCGGTGTTCGCGTTCCGTCAGCTCGGCTTCGAGTCGTTCTCGGGCGCGATGACCGGCAAGGCGCTGTCGCTCGAGCTCGCGCCCGTGATGACGTCGTTGATGCTCGCGGGGCGCGCCGGCGCCGGCATCGCGACCGAGCTCGGCACGATGCGGATCTCCGAACAGATCGACGCGCTCGAATCGATGGCCGTCAATCCGATCCAGTACCTCGTGTTGCCGCGGCTGATCGCCGCGATGATCGTGACGCCGATCCTGACCCTCCTGTTCTTCTGCATCGGTATGGGCGGCGCGTACTTCGTCGCGGTGATCATCGAGGGCGTGCATCAGGGTCAGTGGATCGCGAAGCTGAGCGACCTCGTCGCGCCTATCGATGTGATCCAGGGGATGATCAAGAGTGTCGTGTTCGGCTTCCTCGTCGTGCTGATCGGCTGCTTCCAGGGCTACAACGCGACGGGTGGCGGACGTGGGGTCGGAATCGGCACGACGCGTGCGGTCGTCATGGGCTCGGTGGCGACCCTCGTGCTCGACTACTTCCTGACTGACATCCTGTTCTCGATCTTCTCGAAGGGGCCCTCGTAGTGGTTGCCCGCCCGAACGAGATCATCGGCGCCTCGCCGCCGGAACAACCCGACCCGCGCTGGCAGGTACGCGTGCGTGGGCTGACCAAGTCGTTCGGAACGAACCTCGTCCTCGATAACCTCGATCTCGACATCGAGCGCGGCAAGGTCAACGTGATCCTCGGCGCTTCGGGTGCCGGCAAGAGCGTGCTGATCAAGCACTTCATGTGTCTCTTGCGTCCGGACAAGGGCCACATCTGGGTCGATGGCACGGACGTCATGGCCCTCGATCAGCGGGCGCTGTCGAAGTTCCGGCGCAAGTTCGGCCTCGTGTTCCAGTTCTCAGCGCTGTTCGATGCGCTGACGGTCGAGGAGAACTGTGCGTTCCCGCTCAAGGAACACACGAAGAAGTCCAACGCGGAGATCCGGGACATCGTCGCGGAGAAGCTCGGCGCGCTCGGGCTGCAGAACACGCAGAAGAAGTACCCGGGCGAGCTGTCGGGCGGCATGCGCAAGCGCGTTGGCCTCGCGCGTGCTCTCGTGCTCGAGCCCGAGATCCTGATGTACGACGAACCGACGACAGGCCTCGATCCCCTCGCGACGAGGAACGTCGACGAGATGATCCTCGATGCCTGTGCTCGGTATAAGGTGACCTCGGTGGTCATCTCCCACGACATGGCGTCCGTGTTCCGCATCGCGGACCGGATCGCCATGCTCCACAACAAGCAGATCCTCGCGGCGGGGCCCGCCGAAGTGATCGCGGGGAGCACCGATCCGTTCATCTACGAGTTCTTGAACGCCTCGGGTGTCGGCGCCGTGCAGCGGATCGCGGGAGGCGGCAAGTGAAGTCCGTCACCGCAGGCGTTCGCGTCGCGATCTTGTTTCTGTTGCTCGCGGTCGGCGGCTACCTCGTGTGGAAGAACCTCGGCCAGAACCCCGCCGGCAAGGACAACTACTACCTGTCGGCGAAGTTCCGCGACGCGGCGGGCCTGCCTGTCGGCAGCAAGGTCGTCGTCGCAGGCATCGGCATGGGCGAGGTCACCAAGCTCGAGGTCGAAGGTCGCTACGCGATGGTGACGTTCAAGATCCGCGACGTGGTCCAGGTCTACTCGAGCGGCGTCGTGATCAAGAAGGCGACCTCGCTGCTCGGCGACAACTACCTCGAGATCGATCCCGGCGAGAGAGAGCGGCAGAACCCGGACGGCACGAAGGCCTCGTTCAATCTCCTCGGTCCGACGTGCGCCACGTACAGCGACAAGGACAAGGTCAAGGCCGAGCCGTGCCGCGTGGTGCCGACGGTGATCGAGGCAACGACGCCCGATCAGCTCATGCACCGTATCGAGCAGACGTTGCCGAACGTCGACCGCGTGCTCGAGAGCGTGCGCGATCTGTCCGAGGACGTCCGACGGATCGTCAACGGTCCCTTGCAGTCGGTGGCGACGCGCGTCGACGGGCTCGTTCAGCGTGAGGCCGGCACGGTCGCCGACATCATCCAGCGCGCCGATCGCTCGATGCAGAAGATCGAGCAGATCACGAATGACCTGCGCAGCATCACGCAGGGCGCCGATCCGCAGATCGCGCGGATCCTCGAGAACCTCGACGGCGCGTCGAAGGAAGCCAAGGACCTCGTCGCGTCGGCGAAGGCCGAGCTGCAGCAGACCGGCGATGCGCTCCGCGGCAAGCTCGACAAGCTCGACGGCGTCATCGGTAACACCGAGTCGATTACCAAGAAGATCGACGACGACAAGGGCACGCTCGGTCGCCTCGTCAACGATCCGGCGATCGCCGACAACGTCGAGGCGATCACCGAGGACGCGAAGGGCTTCCTCGGGACCCTGTTCGGTCTCAAGGCGTATGTCGGGCTGCGCAGCGAGTACAACGTGTTCGCGGGGCTCGCCCGGCACTACGTGTCCGTCGAGCTCCACACGCGCCCGGACAAGTACTATCTGATCGAGCTCGAGAGAGGCCCGCGCGGCGGCTATCCCGACGTCACGTTGACGTTCGACCCGACGGTCGATCCGAACTACTGGGTCCGCCGCTCGACGATCGAGGACTCGATCCGGTTCACGTTCCAGTTCGCCAAGCGGTTCGGCTGGCTGACGTTGCGCTACGGCCTCAAGGAGTCCACGGGCGGCATCGGCGTCGATATGGACTTCCGGCTCCTGGGCCGCGGCCTCAAGCTCCAGGTCGACGGCTTCGACGCGACGTTCGATCGCTACCCGCGCGTCAAGGTGGCGATGGCGTACGAGGTGTTCCGGCACATCTACATCCTCGGAGGCGTCGACGAGCTGTTGAACAAGCACCAGAGCCTGACGATCGTGACCGGCGGCTCCGACGTCCCGATCCAGTTCGAGAAGTTCGAGTACGGACGCGACCTGTTCATGGGCGCCATGCTGCGGTTCAACGACGAGGATCTCGCCGCCCTGCTGACGGTCGGCGGCTCGGCGCTCGCTGGCGTCGCGAAGTAACTCGCGGCGCGCGCTACTTGTCGTGGTTGATGCGGACGCGGGCGATCAGCTCGCGCAGCTCGGCGTCGTCGACCGCAGCGACCTCGGTCACGATCTTCTCGCGATTCACGCCGGTCGCCGGGACGGGCGTCGAGCGGGCAGGGACGCTGCGCTTCGGGCGCGGGGCCACGGTCGGCTCGCGGCGATTGCGACCGGCGAGCTTGAACCGGATCTCGTCGAACAGCCGAGGCTGACCGATGCGCTCGATCAACCCCTTGAGGAGCGGCGGCTTCAAGAGATTCAGCTCGTGGAGCCACGCGCTGGTCGCGACTTCGACCCACAGCACGCGATCGCTGATGCCGTCAGGACGGGTGCGCTGCGCGATCTTCGAGCCGACGAGCTCCGCCCACTCGGTGATCACGCGCTGGCTCCGGATCTCGTTGCCGAGATCGTGGAAGTCGAGCGCGGCCGTGATCGCTCGACCGGCGCTCATCGGCTCGCGCGCGCGGTACGGCGCACGCGTCGGCGGCGGCCGCTTGGTCACGACGCCCGTAGACGACGGATCAACTCGCGCAGGCGACGATCACCATCGCCGTCGCGGCTGACGAAGCGTAGGCCGGAGCCGCCGGTGGGCACGTGATACGAGACGCGCCCGGCGATCTCGATCGGGGCGGCACCGCCTGGCGGAAGGACCTCGAGCGTGAGCTCGGTGTCGATCGGGAGCGGCTCGGCAGTGGTCAACAGCGCACCACCGACGCCGATCTCGGAGATTGCGGACTCCACGTAGGTCGAGCTGTTGGTCACCCGGTAGCGGACGGTGACGGAGACCGGGAGGCGGTGGTGCTTGCGGCGCGGGACATCGGTCCGCTTGCCGGAGAACACCTCGTGCAGGAACGTCAGCTTGACCTGCTCGTCGCTCGCGAGCTCGACCGTCGCGCCGGCGCGGACACGCATCCGGGGCAGGGCCGGGCGCCAGGTCTGGACGGCGCCGCGGACGAGGACCTTGTTGGGGAGCAGCGCCGAGGACACCTCGACGATCACCTGCTGCCCCGCCTCGAGCTCATCCGTCGTCGGAACGAACACAGGCTCGCTCACCGTGTCTCCCGGTGCGAGGCCCCGCCATTCGTCGGCGGACCGTATGCGGAGCTTGAGGATCACCATCGGCCGCGCGAGCACCGTAACAGAGGAGGGGGATCGCGGCTACCCGACACTTACCTCGGATCGGGTATGAGTGCCGCCTACCTAGTGGCGGCCAAAGCGCAGCGCCCAGACCTTGAGGAGCGCCTCCGCGACGATCGCGCGCGACATCTTCGACTGGCCGACGCGGCGATCGACGAACGTGATCGGCGTCTCGACGATGCGCAGGCCTTTCTTGACCGCGCGGTACTTCATCTCGATCTGGAAGCTGTAGCCGTTCGACGTGATCGTCGCGAGGTCGATCGCCTCGAGCGCACCGCGGCGCCAGCACACGAAGCCGGCGGTCACGTCACGCACGTCGACGCCGAGGATCGTTCGCGCATAGAGGCTGCCGCCCTTGGAGATGATCTTGCGGCCGATGCCCCAGTTCTCGGTGCCGCCGCCGGGGACGTAGCGCGAGCCGACCACGATGTCGGCGCCGTCGACCGCGAGCTCGAGCATGCCGCGGAGGTACTTCGGGTCATGGCTGCCGTCGGCATCCATCTCGAAGAGGAAGTCGTAGCCGCGGGCGAGGCCCCAGCCAAACCCCTCGACGTAGGCCGTGCCCAGGCCGAGCTTTCCGGCGCGGTGCATCACGTGGATCCGGGGCTCGGCGGCGGCCAGCTCGTCGAGCAGCTTGCCGGTTCCATCGGGCGAGTTGTCGTCGACGAACAGCAGCTCGGTGCCAGGGAGCGCGGCCAGAAAGTCTCGCGCAACCCCACGCACGTTGTCGTGCTCGTTGTAGGTCGGGATCACGATCAGCGACTGCGGCATCGAGCGCCGACCATAGCGATCCGACGCTCGCGCCGCAACGCGCTATGCTGAGGATGGTGGTGAAGCCGCGCCGCGCATGGATCTACGTGCTGTCCGTGGCGGCGCTGCTGGTCCCGGCGGGCGGCATCGCCTACCTCGGCGCGGTCTCCTACCGCGACGAGCGGGGCGCGATCGCTGCGCAGGACGAAGCACAGGTCCAGGCGGCGACGGCCATCGCGAGGCGGATCAGCCACGAGATCGAGGCGGCCCTCGATGCGGTCGAGCGCGCGACCGCGATCGAGGTCGAGACCGGGCGCGCCGCCAACAATGCGCCGCTTGCCCGCCACTGGTTCTGGATCGACGCTGACTCGAAGATGCGCGTGCCGCGCGCCGTGCCTCCGGCGGTCGAGGTCGATGGGGCACTCGATCGCGGTGCGCCGTGCGCGGCAGGCAGCCGTCTCGAGGACTGCGTCCGCGAACTGTCGACGCGGCAGTCGCGCGTCGCGCGCCTCCACCAGGCTCAGCAAGACGAGGCCTGCCGTGGCGATACCTGTGCGGCGGCGTGGGCCGAGGCGCGTCGCCAGTACACGGTGCTGGCTGCGTTCGACGACACGGGGCCGGTCGCGCAGCTCGGGCTCGCCCGCGTGCTGCAGCGGCTGAAGGATCCCAAGGCGGCCCAGGCGCTCGCGGACCTCGAGGCGCGGTTCGCCGATCGAACGTTCGAGGGTGTTCCGGTGCGCCTCGTCGTCGCGCTGCTCCGCGCGGAGACCTCCGATGCGTTGCTCGCGCTCTCCGCCGGCGTGCTCGGCAACAAGTACGCGCTCGACCCCGTGACCCGGCTCGGCGTACTCGCCCGGATCCGGGCGCGGATCGTCGAGCCGCTGACGCCCGCACAGCAGGCGAAGCGGGCCGAGCTCGACGAGCAGATGACCGCGATCCGCAGCGAGGCGCGCACCGCCGCGGGCCTCGCCGATGACGTGGCCGACATGGTGCGCACGGCAACCCCTCAGTGGCGCGGGCGAGCGGCCGGGCGCGAGCCGATGCGCACGCTGATCTATCGCCGGCGCGCGGATGGCGGCGTGATCGGAATCTCCGTCGACGCGCCGATGCTCGAGAGCGCCGCGGGGAGCGAGCCCGGAGATCTCGTCGCGCTCCACGCGCGCCCGCTCGTGCTGCCCGCCGGTGCGTCGCCCGGCGCCGATCTTCGCCGGATCGTCCAGGTCCCGGTCGGCGAACAGCTGCCGCACCTCGCGCTGTTGATCGTCAATCCGCTCGCGGATCCGGATCCGCGCGACGCCGTGATCCGCGAGCGCAGCAAGCGCCACGTCATGTACACGTCCGCACTCGCCGTCGCGCTCGCTCTCGGTCTGCTACTCCTCGTGCGCGGTGCAGCTCGCGCGCGTGAGCTCGCGCAGCTCAAGAGTGACTTCGTGTCGACCGTGTCGCACGAGCTGAAGACGCCGCTGACGTCGATCCGGATGTTCGCCGAGATGCTCGAGCAGGGCGTCGCACAGGGCGATGCGCAGAAGATGGCGCGCTACCACGGCGTGATCGTCCAGGAGAGCCAGCGCCTGGGCCTCTTGATCGCGAACCTCCTCGACTACGCCCAGATCGAGAAGGGGACCCGCCGCTACACGCCGAGCCGGCAGAGCATCGGCCAGCTCGCCCAGCATGCCGTCACCACCTTCGAGACGCTCCGGGATCCCGACGGGCAGCGCAACTCCATCGAGGTCGAGGTGTCTGATGAGGCCGTGCGCACCGAGGTCGAGGTCGATCGCGATGTCGTGGTCCAGGCCGTGCTGAACCTGCTCGCGAACGCGGCCAAGTACGGTGGCGCCGACAACGCGATCGAGGTGAGCGTCGGTGCCGACTCGGTGGCAGGATGGATCGAAGTGCGCGATCACGGTCCCGGCATCCCGCCGTCGGAGCAGGCCCGGATCTTCCGCGAGTTCTACCGTGCGCCCGAGGCCTACCGGTCGGGCGTTGAAGGCACGGGCCTCGGCCTGGCGCTGGTCAAGCGCCACATCGAGGCACTCGGCGGAACCGTCGAGGTCGCGTCCACGGTCGGGCAGGGTGCCAGCTTCACGATCCGCCTCCCACGCGTGCAGGAGGTCGCATGACCCGGATCCTGGTCGTCGAGGATGATCCGTCGATCCGCATGGGGCTCGAGGACACGCTGACCGCGAAGGGCTACGAGGTCGAGGTCGTCGGCCGTGGTGCCGAGGGCGCCGAGCGCGCGGCCACCGGCAAGTTCGACCTCGTCGTGCTCGACGTGATGCTGCCCGACATCGACGGCTTCGAGGTCTGCCGCCGGATCCGTAACAGCCCCGCGCGCAAGGTCGCCGTGATCATGCTCTCCGCTCGCGGCGCAGAGCTCGATCGCGTGCGTGGCCTCGAGCTCGGTGCCGACGACTATGTCACCAAGCCGTTCTCGCTGATGGAGCTGCTCGCGCGCGTGGCCTCGGTGCTCCGCCGCGCGCAGGGCGAGACAGTCGAGCCTGTCGCGATGAGCTTCGGCGGGATCGAGATCGATCTCGTGGGCCAGGTCGCGACTCGCCGCGGCAAGAGGATCGAGCTGCCGAGCCGCGCGTTCGCGATCCTCAAGGTGTTCGCACGCCGTCCGGGCGAGGTCGTGAGCCGCGACACGCTGCTCGACGAGGCCTGGGGCTACGAGGACTATCCGAATACCCGCACCGTCGATAATCACCTGGTCAAGCTGCGGCGCGCTCTCGAGGACGAGCCGGACAAGCCACGCTATCTCGTCACGATCCACGGTGCGGGCTACAAGCTCGACGTGACGCGCGACGCCGTGCGCTTCGCGGGAGATCGGCGGTGACCAGGTGGTGACAAGATTTTGCGAGGCCGTGACGTGTGACGCACGCGGGGTTGCT
>JANOPP010000445.1:0-1553 GCA_031421915.1 Myxococcales bacterium
CGTCGTCGCCGCCCGCGTTGCCCGGACCGTCGAGGAGTCCGGCCGTGTAACCGACAAGGAACGCCGTGCCGTCCGGGGCCACTGCGACGCCGTGGCCGTAGTCCCGCACCGACGTGCCGCCTTGCTTCACCCATTCGAGGACACCGGTCGATGACAACCGCAGGAGCGCGTAGTCGTAGTCGCCTGCATTGACGTTGCCCGCGAACGCGCCATCGGTTCGGGCCGAGACGACGATCGAACCGGAAGCATCGACCGCGGCATCCCACGCCTGATCGTCGCCGGCCGAGCCAATCTGCTGGACCCACCGCAGCACGCCCGTCGACGAGTATTGCGCAACGAAGACGTCGTTGCCGCCCGCGGAGCTCGCGCCCAAGGTACCGGCCGTGTACCCGACGATCGTCACGTTGCCGGCGGCGTCAACGGCCAGATCGCGCGCGTAGTCGTACAGCGGCGAGCGCAACTGACGGACCCACTCCAGTGTGCCCGATGGATCGTACTTGATGACGATCGCGTCGAGATCTCCGGCGTTTGGTCCATCGAGGTCGCCGGTCGTGCCTCCCGAGACGTAGACGTTCCCCGCGCCATCGACAGCAACCCCTGACGACCGGTCATCCGCTGCGCCGCCGTGCTGATAGATGCCCGGCGTCACATAGGCAAATCCCATCGCGAGGACGGCGGACTCCCCCGCAGCGTTCGTCGCCGTGACCGCCACGACGCCCGGTGCATGCGCCGGTGCCGTGCAGCTGGTGGCGGTCGGCGTCGGTGCGCACGGGACGCCGTCGATCATCACGACGACGTCTTCCGTGTCGCCGGTGAGCGTGACCGCGACCGGTCCGCCCGCCGGCATGGCCCACGGTGGGTTGATCGACGTGATCGCGAGCGCGCTCGCTCCACCTTCGTTCGCGTCGAACCCGATCCGGCCGCATCCCGCGACCAGTGCAAGCACGCCGACCCAGGGACGCGGAGACATCGATCCCAGAATACCCCCTACGAGAGCGTGTCGCCGTAGCCTTCTGTCAGCTCGTCGGCGCGATAGCCCCGGGACAGCTTCTTCTCGCCCTCGACCAGGTAGAAGTAGTGGCAGCGGTCCTTCTCGCTCCACACGACGTGCTCGACGGTCGCGTGATCACCGGCCCAGCTGCCGGTCAGCACCGTCACCGTGTCCCCAACATCGAACCGGGCGACGCGCGACGACATGACTAGTCGGCGTCGACGCCCTGGCGCAGGTACGCGACGGTATCGACGAGCGTGAGCTGCGGATCGCGAGCCACGAAGTCGAGCTCGGCTTCTGCCTTGCGCGAGTCGATCCACCAGAAGTGCTCGGACATCTCGACGGAGATCCGGTCGACCGGCGGCTCCTTGCCGCGGTGACGATAGAGCTCCTCGATCAGCGCGGCGCCCCAGCGGTTGACCTTGGAAGGGAGCTTGAGCCGCGGCGGCGAGACGTTCGCGACACGGCCGAGCCGCGCGAAGAACTCCTTCATCGTCCAGTTCGGACCACCGAGCAGGTAGCGCTCGCCGGCCTTGCCGTGGGTCAGCGCTCGCGCGGTCGC
>JANOPP010000446.1:0-11713 GCA_031421915.1 Myxococcales bacterium
GAAGCGCAAGCTAGACGGAGCCAAGGCCGGGCCAATCCTCCGCCCGAGCCCGATGATCCGCGCGGTCGTCACGAAGGACGGCACGGCGACCGGCGAGGCGCACGATGGCGCGGTCCCACTGCGCGAGGCGGCGGTGTGGTCCAAGCACGTGCGCACCCGCCCGAAGGTCCACCCGACCGCGTACGTCCACCCGGCCGCAACGGTGATCGGATGGGTCGAGCTCGGTCGCGAGGTCAACGTCGCAGCAGACACGTCGATCCGCGCGGACGAGGGCGCGCCGTTCTACGTCGGCGCTCGCAGCAACGTCCAGGACGGCGTCGTCATGCACGCGCTCAAGGACAAGTGGGTGCGCGTCGACGGTCGCCAGTGGGCGATCTATATCGGCGAAGACTGCTCGCTCGCGCACCAGGCGCTCGTCCACGGTCCGAGCATGATCGGTGATCGCACGTTCATCGGATTCAAGGCCATCGTTCACGACTCGATCGTCGGCGAGGGTTGCTTCATCGGGCACAACGCGCTCGTCGTCGGCGTCGAGATCCCACCGCGCAAGCTCGTGCCGAGCGGCTGGGTCGTCGATACGCCGGAGAAGGTCAAGCAGCTGCCCGACGTGCAGCACGCGCACGCTCACTTCAACGAGGACGTCGTTCAGGTCAATCGCGGCCTGGTGATGGCGTACTCGCGCCACGTGTCGGGCGAGACCGAGATGCTCGACGGCAGCCACGACCCCCAACCGACCACGCCACCTCGCGCGGATCGCATCGTCCACATCAAGCCCCTATGACCGGAGACACCATGACAAGCTCACTACTTCTCGGAGGACTGATCGGCGTCGGCATCGTCCTCCTCTACCTGTTCCTCCGCGCCGGCTTCGGTGTCGACAACGGCACGATCGCCGTGCTCTCCGTGTTCGGTCGGTTCGTCCGTGATCGCTCGGGCACCGTCCGGACGTTCGGCCCAGGCATGCACTGGAAGGCGCCGTGGGCCAAGTCGATCGACGTCTCGCTCGCCGAGCGCAGCCTCGCGTTCGGCGAGAAGGTGGCCTCGATCGAGGCGCTCGCCGCGGACGGCACCCGCATCCGCGTCAACGCGCGCCTGCGATTCCGGGTCCTCGCGGAGGGTGCGGGGAAGTTCCTCGCCGACGCGAAGGACGCGATCGAGCACCTCGGCGGGTTGTTTCAGGTGACCGTGCGCGAGCAGGTCGCCCGGTTCGAGCAGCGCACGCACGAGCTGTCGGCGTACACGTCGCTGCGCCTGCGCATGCACGAGCTGCAGGCGAAGGTCCAGGATGCGATGAAGCAGGCCGCGCTCGACGAGTACGGGATCCAGGTGGTCTCGGTCGACCTCCTGCAGATCGATCCGCCGGAGGAGCTCGTCGACGCGCTCAATGCGGTGATCACTGCCGAGTCAGAGGCCAACGCGCTCGTCGCGCGCACCGAGCTGTCCGCGCAGCAGCGCGTGCTCTCGGCGGAGAAGGCGGTCGAGATCGCGAATGCGCGGGCGCTCGCGACGGAGGCGGAGATCCGCACCGTCGGCGCCGAGCTCGGGACTCTCGCCGACCAGGGCGTACTGACGGATTACGTACAGCGCCGCCGAATCGAAGTGCTCGGCGGTTCGCGCCGCGTCTACTTGAATCACCAGCACCACAATGGAGCGACCTAGCCATGCAGCTCGATACCCCGATGTTACTCGCCGCGGTCGGTGTCCCCGCGGTGCTCCTCCTCATCATCTTCCTGTTCAAGCGGCTCGCCGTCGTGACGCCCGAGGGTCACGAGACCCTGTCGCTGCGATTTGGCAAGCTTCATCACCGGACCACGGACGCCGGGCTCGTCGGCGCCACCAAGCGGCTCGTCCCGTACGACAGGTGGATCACGGTGAGCCGCCAGTGGGACGACCGCATCTATCGCGAGATCGAGACCAACGACCATCAGGGCACGATCGTGAAGGTCGATCTGCGCGTCACGTTCCGCATCACCAGCGCAGACAAGGCCTTGTTCGCCGTCGATGACTGGGAGTCCGCGCTCCAGAGCACTGCGCTGCACGAGACCGCGGCGCAGCTGGCGGGCAAGGACCGCAATCTGTTCCTGCGCAGCGCACCCGAGCTCGTCGAACACCTGACGGCGTCGATCCGGAAGTCGATGACGACCTACGGGATCGAGGTCGGTGACGTGCGGATCATGAACGTCGAGTTCCGGCCCGAGGTCACGCGGCAGATGTTCGAGACGGTCGCCGCGAAGCTCGAGGTCGCGAAGGCCGAGTACGAGGAGAAGGGCCGGAACGACGCGGCGCTGCTCTTGGCGCGCACCGAGCAGCAGGTCGCCGAGCTCGAGGCCAGGGCCAAGACCGAGAGCCTCAAGGCGGTCGGTCGCGCGTATCAGCAGCTCCGCACCCGCAGTGATGTGTTCGAAGCGTACGAGCACCTCTACCGGTTGTCGCAGCTCGATCCGACGCGGGTGGTGTCGTTCGACGGCTTCGACGAGGGCGAGCTGTCCCGCGCGGCGCTCGTCGAGAGTGATCTCGAGCGCGACGACCCCATGGCGAACGGCTTGCGGAGCCCCGGCAAGGCCTGACCTTCTCGAAGACTGAGCAGGCTTCGCCGGGGAGATCGGCGTGAGGCGCCCAGCTTCGCGGCGAGATCGCGTAGGCTTGCCGCACCGTGTCGAGCGCTGCAGCCCCCGCGTCCCGCGAACTCTACGAGCTGGGTGATGTGCCGGAGCTCGGGACCGTCCCCCGACAGATGCTCGCGCAGGTGATCCGCGCCGAGCGATTCGGCGAGCCGCGAGATGCGTTCGTCGCCGAGCCGGTCGCGATTCCGGACCTCGGTCCCCGCGACGTCCTCGTCTACGTGATGGCCGCGGGCGTCAATTACAACAACGTGTGGGCGGCGATGGGCATCCCCATCGACGTGATCAAGACGCGCCAGAAGAAGGGCGAGGCCGAGGCGTTCCACATCGGCGGGTCCGATGCGAGCGGCGTCGTCTGGGCGATCGGCAAGGACGTCACCAACGTGAAGGTCGGCGATGACGTCGTCGTTCATTGCGGCATGTGGGAGCCCGACGATCCGTGGGTTGTCGCCGGCAAGGATCCGATGTTCGCCCCGACCGAGCGGATCTGGGGGTACGAGTCCAACTGGGGCAGCTTCGCGCAGTACACGAGGGTCCAGGACCACCAGTGTCTGCCCAAGCCGCCGCACCTGACGTGGGAGGAGGCCGCGTCGTACATGCTCGTCGGCGCGACCGCCTATCGGATGCTCCACGGCTGGTCCCCCAACGTCGTCGCGGAAGGCGATCCGATCCTCGTGTGGGGCGGCGCCGGTGGCCTCGGCTCGATGGCGATCCAGATCGTCAAGGCGGCAGGCGGCCGCGCGGTGGCCGTCGTCTCCGGGGAGTCGAAGAACGAGTTCTGCAAGAAGCTCGGCGCGGTCGGCGTGATCGATCGCCGCAAGTTCGAGCACTGGGGCAAGCTGCCGCGCTGGTCCGACGACGTCGAGTACAACCTCTGGCTCAAGGGTGCGCGCGCGTTCGGCGCCGCGTTCTGGGAAGCGCTCGGCGAGAAGAAGAACCCGACGATCGTGTTCGAGCACCCGGGCGAGACCACGCTGCCGACCTCGTGCTTCATGTGCGAGACCGGCGGCATGGTCGTGATCTGCGCCGGCACGACCGGTTACAACGCGACGCTCGATCTTCGCTATCACTGGATGCGTCAGAAGCGACTTCAGGGCAGCCACTTCGCGAACGACGCGCAGTGCAAGGGCTTCAACGATCTCGTGATGGCCGGCAAGGTCGATCCGTGCACGTCGAAGGTCTTCGCGTTCGCGGACACCGGCACGTGCCATCAGCTGATGCGCGACAACCAGCATCCGTCGGGCAACATGGCGATTCTCATCAACGCTCCGCGGCCCGGGCTCAAGACCCTCGCCGACGTGCGCGACGCGAAGTGACGCCGATGGCACCGCGTCCGTTCCGTGTCCTCGGGATCCAGCAGATCGCGATCGGTGCGCCGAGCAAGGCGCCGCTACGCCACCTCTGGATCGACCTGTTCGGCCTCGCGCAGACCGGAACGTTTCGCAGCGAGAAGGAGAACGTCGACGAGGACATCCTCGCCGTCGGCGCCGGAGCAGCGAAGGTGGAGCTCGATCTGATGGAGCCGATCGATCCGACGAAGAGCCCGCGCGTCGCCGATCCTCGCCTCAACCACATCGGCCTGTGGATCGACGATCTGCCGGCCGCCGTCGCGTGGCTCGGCGGGCAGGGCGTGCGCTTCACGCCGGGCGGCATCCGCAAGGGCGCGGCGGGCTTCGATGTCTGTTTCATCCACCCCAAGGGCGACGCTGTCGCGCCGCTCTCAGGGGAGGGCGTGCTGATCGAGCTGGTGCAGGCACCGCCCGAGCTCGTCGCGGCGATGGCGACGCTCGCCGCTCAGTCCTGAAACAGGTTCTCTTCTTCGGTCTCGGTGCCGTGGCGATCGCCGTGGAGCGCGTCCGACAGGTCGTTGGTCGTCTTGCGCAGGCGCTGGCCGAGGACCTGGACGAAGCTCCACAGCATCTTCACGGCGCTCGCGGGCTCGCGCTTGATGATGTCGTAGAAGTCCTTGCGCGTGATCACGACGAGGCGCGTGCCCTCCGCGGCCGTCGCGGTCAGCGAGCGCACGGAGCGATCGACGAGCGCCATCTCGCCGAAGTGGTGACCCTTGCCGAGCTCGGCGACGTTCTTGTCGGCCTTGGTCAGGCGGACGGAGCCCGACAGCACGACGTACATCGAGTCGCCCGGCTGGCCGGCGCTGAAGATCACCTGATCGGTCTTGAGCTCGATCATCTCTGCGATGTTCGAGACCCGCACCAGCTCCTTGTAGGAGAGGTAGCGGAAGATCTGCATGCCCTTGAGGACCTCGAGCTTGAGCGTGACCTCGTTGGTGCGCGGCGCGAGCTCGGTCGACGACGTCTCACCGATGCGGATCACGACGGCCGTGATGTTGTCGTGACCGCCGCCTGCGTTCGCGCTGTCGACGAGCTTCTTGGGGACTTCCTTGACCTCGCCCTCGGCGAGCTGCTTGGGCAGCGCGTCCTCGTCGATGTACGCGTACATGCCGTCGGAGCACAGCATGAAGCGGTCGCCGGGCAGGATGTCAAAGTCGAACGTGTCGACCTCGACCGAGCTGTACACGCCGACCGCGCGGGTCACGGCGTTCTTGTACTGCTTGTACGGTGAGCTCTCGATCTGCTCGCGGTTGAGCTTGCCGCGACGGACCAGCTCGTTCATCAGCGAGTGGTCCTCGGTCAGCACGTGGCACTGGTTCTGGCGCGCGAGGTACACGCGGCTGTCGCCGACGTGCGCGATGAACCCGCGCAGGTGATCGCCCGCTCCGGCGATCAGCAGCACCGTCGCCGTGGTTCCCATGCCGCGCTTGTCCTGCTCGACCTGCGCGCGCGCGTGGACCGCGCCGCAGGCAGCCTGGACCGCGTGCTCGAGCACCTGGAGGATCTCGTAGGACTGGACGCCGGGGTGGTCGACCCGGTAGCGGTCGATCAGGTCCCGGTTGTTGTAGATGGCGTCGCGGATCTCGTGGACCGCGATCGACGAGGCGACCTCGCCGGCGGCGTGCCCACCCATGCCGTCCGCGACGAGGAACAGGCGGAGCTTCTTGTCGATGAGGAAGTTATCCTCGTTGTGCGTTCGCGTTCGACCGATATCGGTCGCTGCCGCGAACGTCAGCTCCACATACCTCGGGTAACACGTGCCCCGCCGAGGGTCAAAGGCTAGCAGCCCGTGGTTGCGCAGCGCCCGAGGACACCCGGTGCCAGCTCCGCCTCGACGAGCTGCTGGATCACATTCGGGTCGTTCAGCCCCGGGTAGATGCGCCCGCCGATGACGATCGAGGGCGAGCTGGTGACCCCGGATTGCCGCGCAGCCGCGATCCAGTCGAGCGTTGCACTCGCCAGGCGGGCCCGGCACGCCGAGAGCTGCCTTCCGTCGACGTGCTGCTTGGCCGACACGTTGTCGATCAGCTTGTCGGGAGTGATTCGCCGACCATGCGCGCGCGACAGCTGCGTGTACGCCTCGGTGACCCACTGCCAGCCCGGCGACGCGTCGAGGTCGTCAGGGCTCGAGCCGACCTTCTCCGCGCACAGCGCTGCATCACCGAGCATGGTCAGCTCCGCGGCATCTTCGCGCGCGACCTCGAACCATGGTGCCCACACGAGCCGGATCTCGCCGCGATACGTGTTGTGCACCCGGTTGAGCACCCGCATCGTCTGGTTGCACGTCGCGTCGTTGGGGCGGCACAGCAGGATCACGGGCACCGGGGCCGGCGCATCGGGCTTGCCGAACGAGGGGAGGCCGTCGAGCGCGAGCGGGGGGGCGGCGAGCGGGTGCTCGCTCGACTCCGCCGCGAGCTCGTCGTCGGTCGGTCCCGACGTGATCACGACCGGCTGCAGCGCCTGCAGCACGTCGGCGTCGAACGCGTCGAGCAGGTCCTTGCGATCGATGCCCTTGTCGAGCATCTCGCGTGCGCGGTCATACGCCTCGAGGTAGGCCGACTCGTAGTCGGCCTCGCTCATCGACGTCAGCGACGTGCGCGCTGGCTTGGAGTTGAAGAATACCGTCGGTGACGTGGTGCCGCGGAGCCGCTCGAGGCGGCGCTCGTTCGCGTCGATCACCTCGTGATAGCGATCGTCGACGATCGCGCGCTCCGCGCGCTGCGGATCGAGACCGACCTTCCGGCCGAGCTCGAGCATCTGGTCGCGCGTCATCGACATTCGCTGCGCATGGATCGCGCTGATGAACTCGAAGAACTTCCCCTGCGCGTATGCCTCGAGTGCCAGCGTCGGTAGCTGCGGCCCCGGAGGGTTCGCGCCGCGCTGGACGATCCGATAGATGATCCGCACCCGCGTCGGGTGGCGCTGCTGGAGCGCCTCGAGCTGGCGATACGCGGGGAGCCGCGTCGAGCCTGTCACCGACGGTGCGAAGAACAGCTCGACGGTGACCAGCGCATTGGTCGGCCCGCGCGCGGGTGTCGTCGACGGGTCGTAGTGCTCGACCCGGACGACCTGGCCGCCGGGGGCCGCGAGCGCCGGCGGCATCACTGCCAGCACGACCGCTGCCACCAGCAGCCGCATGTTCACGATGGCGCGCTCGCGGTGGAGTCGGGCTCGTCAGCCTTGACAGCCGACTTGTCCTCGTCGCCGTCGTCGTGGTCGTCGTCACGCTCGGGAGATTCTGGGGCGGCGGTGGAATCACCGGCCGCGGTGGCCGGTTCCTCGAGCGGCTCGATCGAGGGCCACATATATGCGAAGTACAGCCCCGCAGACACGATCAGCCCCAGGAACAGAGCCAGCACGAATGGTTCCCAGATCACGTCCCGATGATAGCGCGGCCCCGGCGCTGGTGTAGGCTCCGCAGCGCATGTACCCCGCCGCCATGCTCCTATCGGCCGCCACCACCGCGGGGACGACCGGACTGCCGTTCTTCCACTACACGTCGGTCACGGAGAAGATCCCGATCCAGTGGTTCGGGATCATCGTGGCTGCGGGCGTCCTGATCGGCGCGTCGATCCTGCGCCGCTATGCAGAGTGGCACAAGGTTGGCGATGACAAGATCCGGGGACTCACGTTCTGGATCACCGTCACCGGGTTCATCGGCGCCCACGTGTTCGATGTGCTCGCGTACCAGTGGCACGATCTCCAGAGCGACCCGCTGCTTCTGCTCAAGATCTGGGCAGGGCTCTCGTCCTACGGTGGCTTCATCGGCGGAGCGATGGGCTTCGCGTTCTATGTCTGGTGGAAGCGTCTACCGTCCCTTCTGATGGCAGACATCGGCGTCGTCGGCCTGCTCCCCGCGTTCTCGATCGGACGTATCGGCTGCACCGTCGTCAGCGATCACATCGGCGCCGCCGTGGATCCGAACGCCTGGTACTCGATCTTTGCGATGCCGTATCCGCGCGGCTTCAACTCGATCATCGCAACGCTCGGGGCCCAGCAGGGGGGCCCAGGCCCGGTCTACGCGCTGAATCTAGGCTTCGTCGAGCTCGCCTATCTGATCCCGGTCAACGCGCTGATCCTCTACCTCGCGTTCCGTCGCAAGCGGTCGCCGGCGGGCCTGATCGCCGTGCTCACGGGCGTGCTCTACGCGCCGGTGCGGTTCTTCCTCGACTACCTGCGGCCCGAGACCAGCGACCCGCGCTACCTGAGCCTGACATTCGCGCAGTGGAGCTCGATCGCGTTCTTCGCCGCCGCCTGCTACGCCGCCACGCGCGTGATCAAGCACGGCAAGGCCGCCGAGACGCTCGCGCCGACCTCGCGCGAGGCGCAGGAGATGCTCAACACGGAGCTCAAGGACTCCGACGACGACAAGGACTCCAAGAAGACGGCCGACAAGACTGCCAAGGAGGACGAGGCCAAGGCCGCGGCCAAGGCCGAGGAGCGCAAGAAGGCCAAGGAGCTCGAGGACCAGCGCGCCGAAGAGAAGCGCAAGAAGGACGACGCCGACGAGATCGCGGCGGCCGAGCGACGCAAGAAGCAGGACGAGGAGGTCGCGGCCAAGAAGGCCGCAGCCGCGAAGGCCGAGCCCAAGGCCGAGGCGAAGGCCGACGCTGACAACGAGGACGATGCGGCCGACGAGAAGCCGCTCGATCACGCAAAGCCGAACCTCCCGAAGACCGACGACGCCAAGCCCGAGACCATTGCGAAGGGCAACAAGTCCGGCGGCGGCGGCAAGAAGAAGCCGAAGAAGTAGTTCCTCCGAGGGGTTCCGTGGTGCCCCCTCCGCGATTCGGTAATTACGGTGTAATTACGAAAATGCTCCGAGGGGGGGCCGTGGTGCCCCTCTGCGATTCGCCCATCCGAGAACGCGACGAGGGATTTCCGCGGTGCCCCGTGGTCCTTCGCCACGATGGGGTGTCCGTGTGCCCCTTCGCTTCGGTATCGGCCGTCGCTCAGCGCCGGGCGTGAGCAGACGACTTCTTCGCAGACTTCTTCGCAACCGGCATCGCTGACTTCTTGGAAGCGGACTTCTTGGAAGCGGGCTTCTTGGCAGCGGGCTTCTTGGCGGCAGGCTTCTTGGCAGCGGGGTTCTTGGCAGCTGGGTTCTTGGCAGCTGGGTTCTTGGCAGCGGGCTTCTTGGCGGCAAACTTCTTGGCCGCGGCCTTTTTCGTGGCCGGCTTCTTCGCCGTGGCAGGCGTCTCCGTCGCGATGCGCGTCGAGGTCTTCGCCGCGATCGTACCGGGCACCGTCGCCGGGCGTGCACTCGCCTGAGGCGCCTCGATCTCTCGCTCACGCTCGTCGCGACCGCCGCCCATTCCGCGACCGCCACCGCCACCGCCGCCACCCATTCCGCGACCGCCACCGCCACCACCGCCGCCACCGCCACCCATTCCGCGACCACGACCGCCACCGCCACCACCGCCGCCACCACCGCCGCCACCGCCACCGCCACCACCGCGGCGCCGGTCACCGGGCTCGTCATCGCGATCGCGTCGCGTCTCCATCTCGGTGATGATCTCGACGTCGTCCTGCCCGGTCAGGGCACCGTGCGCGAGCTGGAACAGCTGGTCCTCGCGCTCGACGTGCGCGCGGTGCGCATCCGCGAGGCGCGTGGCAGCGTCGAGGAGGGTCATGCCGACGTTGGGCCGTGCTTCGCTGGCGAGCTCCCTGGCCGCGGCAGCGATCTCGCCTTGCATCGCGATCTGAGCGGGATGCTCCGCCGAGAGCGCCGCCAGCTCGGCTGCGAGCTCGGGGCGCCGGGTCGACAGGCGTGGAAAGACCGAGCCCTCCTCGTCGAGGAAGTGGCGGGTCACGGCGCGCTCGAAGTAGGCGACGGCCTCGTGGACGCGTGCGACGTCACCCTCGTCGGGGCGGCCCGCAGCGAGACGACGCGCGGCCTCCAGGAGCCCGGCCATGATCTGGTCGTGGCGGCGATGCGAGCGCTCGAGTTGAGCGAGGCTGGCCAGCTCCATACTTCGAGGATCCATCAGCCGGAGCCCTCTGTACAAGCGGTCGAGGTCGTTCTATCCACCCCATATGGCCGAGAACGTCGTCATCATCGGTAGCGGACCCGCGGCGCACACCGCCGCGATCTATGCTGCCCGCGCGAACCTTACCCCCGTCCTGTTCGAAGGCTTCATGGCGGGCGGCATCGCAGCCGGCGGCCAGCTGACCACGACGACCGACGTCGAGAACTTCCCTGGCTTCCCCGACGGCATCGGTGGACCGGAGCTGTGCGAGCGGTTTCGCGCGCAGTCGGTGCGGTTCGGCACGCGAATCTTCACCGAGACCGTGAACAAGATCGACCTGTCGAAGCGGCCATTTCGCTACGTCACCGACGAGCAGGAGGGCGAGGCGCTGACGGTGATCGTCGCGACCGGCGCGACCGCGAAGCGCGACGACATCCCGGGCACACGCGACAACGAGCTGTGGCAGAAGGGCGTCAGCGCCTGCGCCGTGTGCGACGGCGCGCTGCCGATGTTCCGCGGAAAGCCGATGTTCGTCATCGGCGGCGGCGACTCGGCGATGGAGGAGGCCGGTTTCCTCACCAAGTTCGCGAGCAAGGTCTACCTCGTGCATCGCCGCGACGAGCTGCGCGCGTCGCAGATCATGCAGGCGCGAGCGAAGGCGAACCCGAAGATCGAGTTTCTCCTCTCGCACAAGGTCGACAAGGTCGAGGGCGGCAACGGCGTCGAGATGGTCCACGTCACGGACCTCAAGACGAACGCCGCGCGGGTGATCCCCGCGGCCGGGTTGTTCTTCGCGATCGGCCACGTGCCGAACACGAAGTTCCTCGAGGGCCAGCTCACCTGCGACGAGCAGGGCTATGTGCTGACCACACCGGGGACGACCGAGACGAGCGTCCCGGGCGTGTTCGCCGCCGGCGACGTGCAGGACAAGAAGTACCGTCAGGCGATCACCGCCGCGGGCTCGGGTTGTGCGGCGGCCCTCGAGGCCGAGCACTTCCTGTCGGCGCACCCCTAGTTGGGGCAGTTGAGGTAGCCCTTGGCCGGCGTGCCGGTCTCGAGCTCGAAGCCCTCGCACGGATCGCCAGCCGCTCCCTCGTAACGGACCTGGTTCGAGCAGTAGCCGCACTGATAGGTCCCGGTGAACAGCCGATCGCCACGCTCGCGGGCATAGCCCGCACACTCCGTGTCGGGCTTCGCCGCGTACTTGAACCCGCCGTACCCGGGGTCCGGGCAGGCGCGGTACTGGGCGCAGGTTGGCTCCGTGCACTTGAGGAACGGCACCGAGCACAGATCGCCCTCGCGTGCGCCGCACTTGCAAAGGAGGGGGCCAACCTGCTTGCAGAGGCCTCTGCCGTCGGCGACGCAGGCGCAGCGGAGGACGGGACCCTCGCGCAACGCGCCGAGCGGGGCGCGCGCCTGACGAGGAGGAGGTGTGCTCGCGTCGATCGGGAGAGACGGTGCATCGGCGATCGCGGCGAGGGGTGCGGTCGTCGCGTCGTTCCCGGCGAGCGGTGCGGTCGTCGCGTCGATCGCGCGGGGCGCAATCGGCGCATCGGTTGCCCGCGCCGCGGTCGGCGCATCGGTTGCGCGGGTCGCCGTTGGCGCATCGGTTGCGAGCGGCGCATCGACGAAGTTCGTCGCGTTCGTCGCGTTCGTCGCGTTCGTCGCGTTCGTCGCGTTCGTCGCGTTCGTCGCGTTCGTCGCGTTCGTCGCGTTCGTCGCGTTCGTCGCGTTCGTCGCGTTCGTCGCGTTCGTCGCGTTCGGTGTCGGC
>JANOPP010000447.1:0-18173 GCA_031421915.1 Myxococcales bacterium
CGAGGCAGATGTGCAGGTCGCTCCGGCACCCTCGATCTATCTCCACGATCCGGGGCCACCGACGACCGTGCAGTTCGAGCTCGCCTCGACGTGTCCCGGAGGCGGCATCGTCGAGCTAGCGAGGAACGACCGGTTCGAACACCTCCAGCGCGGAGGCCGCGGCACCGTCGCGAACCTCCTGGTCGAGGTTGGCACCTGGTCGTATCGCGTGCGATGCCTCGTCGCGCCCGCTGACGCTGTCGCGACATCGGGCAAGCTCCACGTGATGCGCGATACCGGCACGCGCCGCCTACCACCGGGTCAGCCCGCCGTGAACAAGATCGACGCCGACGGACGCAACTATCGGATCGCGTACCAGACCGTGATCCCGACGATCGAGTTCCGGATACCCGCCTCCGGTGAAAAGCACTTCCGGTTACACCTCGCGCGCGATGGACGCGAAGACACGTTCGACGGCTCGACTCCGTCGATTCTCGTGCCGGGGTACAAGCTCGCCGATGGGCAGTACACGTACTGGTTCGATCGCGACGGTGTGAAGGACGTGACGGTCTCCACGCTGACGATCGACGTCGACGAGACGGCGCCCCAGGTATGGATCGATGCTCCGACCGACGGGTCGCGGTTCGCGGGCAAGCAGATCGTGGTGAGGGGGGCAGCGTTGCCGGGCTGGACACTGTCGTTCGACGGGATCGAGATCCCGGTGGATCTCCAGGGCCGGTTTCAGAGCCGGGTCTCCGCACCGGCGAAGTCGGTGCTGGTGCTACGCAGCGAGCATCCATCGCGCGGCGTGCATTACTACCTGCGCCGACCGTAGCTGCTTAGATCCAGCTGCCGAGCGCGGTGCGCGCCTGCTCGACCGTCATCGTGTCGGCGGCAGCGGCGACTTCCTCGGGAACCCACTCGGGGAACGGTGTCACCAGATTTCGGTGCTCGCCGGTCGGCATGTGTTCCTGCTGAAACGAGGCGACGCGATCCGGCGCCAGCATGCCCTCGCGCGCCAGGCGCACGAGCGCGGGCCACACCCGACGGTGAACGAACGTGACCTTGCCGTCGACAAGCTTGAAGCAGCGCACGTCGACGTCGTCGTCGATCGCAGACAGCGTCTCGAAGATCACCTGCGCCTTGGAATGCGACCACCAGCTACCGACGATCTCCTCACCCGCGACCTCGGAGGCGAGCGACGGTACCGGGCCGCGGGCCGACGCGAGCACGACGCCGTGCTGCTCGACGAACCTGAGCCAGCGGGACTCGCCGGAAGCGCGGTGCTGGCGGGGCGACCCGTTGCCCGCCTTCCTGCCCGCGCGCTTGGCCGTCGCCTTTGGCGCGGCCTTCTTTGCGGACTTCGCCTTTGCGGGCTTCGCCCTCGCAACCTTCTTTGCGGGCTTCGCCTTCGCAACCTTCTTTGCGGGCTTCGCCTGCGCGGACTTCGCCTGCGCAGCCTTCCGCGCGGGCTCGGCGGCGGATTGCTTCTTCGCGGCTGCCGCGGCCTTCGCGCGAGGCGCGGCCTTGGACTTCTTCGATGTGGCCTTGGACTTCACCGCGGGATGACAAAGAGGAAATCACGGGGCGGGACAAAACGATAGCCGTCTTCGGTCACCCGGATGATTTCCGAGCCGTCCTCGCCCAGGAGACGACGGATTCGCATGATGTTCGTGAACAGCGCGGCGTCGTGGCGGAGCGGGTGGTACTCGACGTTCCACACGGCCTGAACGATCGCCTCCTTCGAGAACACCTTGCCGGGTGCCGAGGCGAACAGGAACAGCAGGCGCTTGAGCAGGCTGCGGCGGCGAAGGTCGGCGAGCTCGGCACCGTGGCGCCAGATCACCTCGCGGACACCGTCGACAGCGAGCGCGCGACCGGCGAGCCGTAGGACCTCGGGGTTCGCATCGGCGACGTCGCTCGGCACACCCTCGGAGTCGATCACCCGGAACGGGCGCTGAGCGGTGAGGCCGAGATCGGTGAGCAGGCGGGCGGCACCCTCGATCGCGGTGGGGGCCATCGTTGCAGCGCTCGGCGCCGACGGATCGGCGACCGCCTCGGCACCCGCGATCGCGTCGAGTGCGGCGTGAGCGACGAGCCGCTCGACCGGGAGTCCTGCTGTCATCGCGAGCTCTGCAGCATCGCGCGCGTACGACACGGCGGACGGCGCGTCATCGTCGTCACGCGCGAGCGCGGACAGAGCGAGCAGCGCGTGAACGCGAGCACGGACGAGACCGGCAGAAGCGGCCTCGCGAGCGGCGCGCGTGGCAGCGGCGCGTGCGTTGCCGCGGTCGCCCCGGGCCAGCTCGAGGCGGGCGACGATCACGAGCGCGGAGGCGAGCTCGATCGTCCGGTGCGAGCGTTCGGCCAGCACCGCAGTATCGCGTGCGAGCTCGAGCGCGAGCTGGATGTCACCTGCGGCGAGTGCGACCTCGGCACCTGCGAGCTTCCGATCGAGATCATCGCGAGCTTCGGCGCCCGCGTTCTGCGCGAGCTCGACAGCACCTGCGCGCTGGCCGCTCTGGGCGCGAGCGCTCGCGAGCATCACCGCGACGGTCGCGGCCGAAGCGGCATCGAGCGTGGGCTGACCGTGCAGCTCCTCGAGGCGCGGCAGCGCAGCGTCGAGCCGGAGCTCGAGTAGATCGATCGCGGCGACGACGGCGCTACCGCGCGCGGACAGGTGACCGAGCTCGCGGCGCACGCTCGACGCGAGCGCGGCACTGGCGAGCTCCGCGGCGAGCGACGGCTGACCGCGCATGATCTCGAGCTCCGCGAGATCGAGCTCCGCGCGCAGGGCACCGAGCTCGTCACCACGCTCGCGGCGCGCACGCACCACATCACCGAGCAGCGTGGCAGCCAGGGTCGCGTCACCGCGGCGACGCGCGACGAGCGCACGAGCGGCGAGCACTTCATCCGCGACGGCGACAGCGTCGAGGTCGCGGGCAGCGGCATCGGCGGCATCGAGCGCGGTCACGGCCTCGACGAGGCGGCCTTCGCGAGCGAGCCCGATCGCGCGGCGCGCGTCGACGATCGCCGACAGCTCGCTGGCCTCGAGGCACGCGGGAACACTCTTGCATGCACCGTGGGCACGGGCGAGCGACGAGCGCATCGCCGCGACGCGGCCCATGTACTCGTCGACGCGCGCGGTGGCGAGATGAACACGGGCGCGCGCGAGCGGATCGGCGCCCGCGAGATCGCCGGCCGATGCGAGGTGAGCGGCAGCAGCATCAGGCTTGCCGGCGAGGAGCTCGAGCTCGGTCAGCATCGCGATCGCGCGAACACGCTCGCTCGGATCAGCAGCGCCGAGAAGCCCGGTCAGCGCGCGGCGTGCGGAAGCTACATCGCCCGACGCGAGCGTGAGCTCCGCATGGAGGTGCGGAGATACCGACCCGGGTGTGGCGCTCGCACGCTCGAACGCCTCGGTGTAGCGGCCACCGCGAACAGCGATCTCGACGCGCAGCGCGTTGAGGGCACGAGCGCGCTCGGGGTCGAGCGGGGCGCGCACGAGCTCGGCGGCGCCGGTCTGCGCAACATCGGACGAGCTGTTGGTACGACGGCGCGGGCGCTCGGCGAAGACGTCGAGGAGCGACTCGAACTCGCCGGCACCACCGCTGCGGGCGGCGAGCTCGCGATCGGCAAGCAGCGCGTCGGCCGCGCGATCGCGATCGCCGGCGGCGATCCAGTGCCAGACAACTTCGCGGACGCGCGTGACCTGATCCATCGCGCCGAACGCACCGTCGTCGCCGGCGTGCCACGCGAGGCGCGGACCACTGGCGAGCGCACCCGTGCTCGCCACGAGCTCGGCGGCAGCGCTCGAGAGGCGGATGCGATTCTCGGGCGCCATCTGCGCGAGCACGTCGACGCGGACGACCTCGTGCACGACGATGCGCCCGTCACCGACGCCGTCGGCGAGCTGGCGCGCGACGAGGCCCGTCAGCGCGGCCTCGATATCGACGCCGGGTGCGAGCGCGGAGATCGCCGCAGGTGCGACGGGCTGGCGCAGGATCGCGAGCGCCTCGAGCGCGGCACGCGCCGGAGCGTCGAGCGTCGAGAGATCCCACGCGGTCGCGCCGAAGCGAGCGCGCGCGAACTCGCGGCGCAGGGCGAGCGGAACACCACGCGTACGCGCGAAGGCGGCGTCAAAGCCAGGGACCTCGCCGTAGGTCTCCTCGAGACTCGCCCACATCTGCGCGCCGGCATCAGGATCGAGACCACCGAGCTCGACCTCCGCGATCTGAGCGCCGACGGCCGCCGCGAGCGGATCGCGCCCGACGACGACGATGCGCCCGAGCGCGGTCTGGCTGAGCAGTAGTGGAGACAGCAGGCTCGTGGCCTCGTCGGTACGAAGGTGCTGGATATCGTCGATCACGAGCACGCGCGATTGGGAGGCGAGCGTCTGGTTCAGCGTGCCGGGCATGCATCGCAGCGCACGCTCGGCGCGGGCACGAAGCGCGGACGCGCGATCACCGGGGTGGCAGTCGATCACCGTGCAGGGCGCACCGAGGCCGGGCGCGAGCTCACCGACGAGCCGCGTCTTTCCGGAACCGAGGGCGCCATGGAGCGAGACCAGCGAGACGACCGCGAGGTGCTGCTTGAGCTCCGCCAGCTCCGCTTGCCGGCCGACGAATGGCACCGGACCAATGGGGGTCATGGGATTGGTGATCTTGGATGGACGGCGCCGCTGCATGTAGTGCAGCGATTGAACAGCAAAGTGTGAGCCATGGTAGGTGCGAGTCGGTAGAGCCAGATCGCGCTCGCAACCCTGTGAAACGATGTCGTGGTTGTAGTGTACCCCTCATTGAAGACATCTACAGCGAGGTGGCGGGATAGCAGACCGCACGTCTCACTGAGAGTCGATCCGGGGCCCGGTCCCCCTCTGTCAGCAAGTCCGAGCAAGCTGCAGTCAGCGGGCGGCGAGTGTCAGGAGGCGGCCGATCGCGGTGTCCCATTCGGCGGCCTCGTCCTTGCGCTGGCGGACCAGCTGCTCGATGCCGGGATACGCCGCGACCGCCGCGTCGATCGCTGGATCGCGCCCCGCCTGGTAGGCACCGAGGGTGATCAGATCCCGGTGCTCCTCGTAGATGGCGAGCTGGGTACGGAGCGTGGCCGCGGCATCCGCATGACTGGCATCGATCACGCGCTGCATGAGGCGCGAGGCGCTCGCGACCACGTCGATCGGCGGGAAGTGCCCGCGCTGAGCGAGCCGGCGGTCGAGCACGATGTGGCCATCGACGAGGCCACGGACCTCGTCGGCGATTGGCTCGTCGAGATCGTTGCCGGCGACGAGCACCGTGTAGATGGCGGTGATGACGCCGTCACGAGTCGCGCCGGTGCGCTCGATCAAGCGTGGTAACAGAGCGAACACGCTCGGCGGATAGCCATGGCGCGCCGGTGGCTCCCCCGCCGAGAGTCCGACCTCGCGCTGCGCGCGCGCGACCCGGGTCAGCGAGTCGCACAGCAGGAGCACCGACGCACCGCGGCGATCGCGAAACCATTCGGCGATCGCGGTCGCGACGTGGACCGCACGCAGCCGAACCAGCGCCGGCGCGTCGCTGGTCGCGCAGACCACGACGGTCCGCGACCGCGCCGTCGAGAGCTCGTCGCCGAGCAGCTCCGCGAGCTCGCGGCCGCGCTCTCCGACGAGGCACAGAACGATCACGTCCGCGGTCGAGCCGCGCGCGATCTGGCCGAGCAAGGTCGACTTGCCGACGCCCGCCGCGGCGAACAGACCCACGCGCTGACCGCGACCGAGCGTCAGCATCGTGTCGAGTGCGCGCACGCCCGTCGGCAGCGGTGCGGTGATCGGTGGCCGGTCGAGCGCCGGTGGCGCAGCGCGGTCGACAGCCCACGGTTCGCCGGTCAGCGGCGGTCCGCCATCGATCGGTGCGCCGATGCCGTCGAGGACGCGGCCTAGCAGCTCGTCGCTGCACTGGATCTCGAGCGCGGAACCGGTGCGCCACACCGCGCTCGCGGGCGCGACGCCGGCGAGATCGCCGAGCGGCAGGAGCACGGCCTGCTCGCCGCGGAACCCGACAACCTCGGCGGGCAGTGGAGGCCGCCCGCGGCGATCGATCTGGACCACCTCGCCGAGGGCGACACCGGGAACGGTCGCGCGCAGTACGAGCCCAACGACCTCGTCGACAGAGCCTGCCTCGGCCGAGCCGGCCGGGGTCAGGGGAATCCCGACCATCGGTGCGTCTTCCACGAACCCGCTCAGCGTCGGGTCTGACGTCGCCGCCCGGACGTGGGCGCGCTGTGCCGCGACCCGGGCGGACTCTCGCCGACCGTCGGCAACGATCCGCTCGGTGAGCGCCTTCGCGTCACTCGTGAGGCGCTCGGCCTCGGCGCGAGCGTCTGCAAGAATCTTGTCGGCGGACTTGCGAGCATCGTGCTCGTCACCCCCGATGACACGCCCGGACTTCACCCCCTGATGATACGCCAGCTGGGGGAATCAGGGCGCCTGCACGCTCAGGGAGCGAGCTGGACGTTCGGGTTCGTCTTGATCATGTCAGGCGTGAGGGACACGCGGACGACCGTGGTGCGCTTGTTGACCTTGACGATCTTGCCGCCACCACCGGCGAGCGGCGATGCGCTCTCGCCGCGCAGCACCTGCGAGCGCCACGCCTTGGTGACTCCCTGCTCTGAGCCGACGCTCAGGGTCAGATCGAGTCCGTCGGCCGAGATGTCGAAGCGCAGGACGCGGGCGACGACCGGATCCGGAACCACGACGACGACGACCGGCGGCGCCACGGGCGGCGTCGGTGGAGTCGGCGGTGCGACGCAGCCCTTCCACGTCATCGGCGCACCGGGCGCGCACATCGTCGCGCACACGGGATCGTGCGGATCGTGAACGTCGCACGTCGACGGCGGTGGCGGGACATCGGCGAGCTTGGGAGGCCCGTTGACCGGCAGCTTGAGGAGCCAATTCGGATCTTGCGGCGGTGGCTCCGCGGTGAACGCGGCCTGCATCGTGTACGCGCCGGCATCGCCGCGCTTCGGCGCGTAGATCCGGACGAAGTACGTTCCCTTCGCCTTGTCGATCGTCGCCGACCGCGTCCGGCTGGTCCGCGCGTTCGACGACGCGTTGATGACAGGGATGTTCCACTGATCGAACACGTCGAACGCAACCTTGAGGCCTGGGCGTGGCGTGGTCCACGACATCGAGAGATCGAGGCGACCGCGCGCGTTCGCGGGCAGCTCGATGCGCTTCCAGTCGACGCGATCGCCACCTGGATAGGTGACGATACCCCGCACCTTCGCCTCGCCCTCCTCGAGCACGATCGGAATCGCGCCCTTCACCTTGCCATCGGGACCGGTGGAGCGGTCCTGCGGGACATTGTTCGCGCACGCCGCGACCACGACGAGCAACCAGGCCGTCTTCATCATGGGCTCAATGGTGAGCGACGGAGAACACCGCTGCAAGGACTGGTGCTTGGTCGACCGGAGTTCGTGCATATACCCGTAACTCCCGCGCAACTGCGAGTCCGACCGGCCTCGGTAGGCGGTGCACGAGCTGGCGACGCAGAAGGGGATCGGTATGGGGTGCGAACGCGCGCGCACCGATCTTGAGCAGCGCGAGCAGATCCGGATCGACGCGCGCTCGCTCGATCGCCGCACGCCGTTGCCCAAGTGCTCCCTCGCGGGGTGGCTTCCCGATTCGCGCTGCGGCAACGAGCAACCGCTCGCCGAACACCGTGGCAGCGTTCGCTGCGTGTGCACCGAGCGCGAACGCGAGCTGATCCGCGCCAATCTCCTCGAGCCACGCGTGCAGCGCCGGGGCAGCGAGCCGCGCGACGTCAGCCAGATCGCGCGGCCAAGTGAGCTTCGGATCGATCACGCCCATCGGTGGGAGCGCGGAGCAGGCCCACCGCGCCAGCCAGGTCTCGGTCTCGGTCGTCGCGCCGGCCGCGAGCGCGTCGCGCGCCCTGGGCGGGACCTCGGCGAGGGCAGCCTCGATCCATGTCGGGTCGATGCCGCGTAGGCCGGGCGGGATCGCCGCGCGCGATGCTGCCGACCACGTCCGGCGCTTGTCGCGACGCACCTCGGGTTCCATCGCGTCGAGGCGGTCGTACGCGATCCGCGCTGCGTCGCCGATCGGCCCGCCGATCCGCGCGAGCACCTCACGATCGCCGAGCGCGACGAGCGTCGCCGCTGCCAGCACCCGCCCGATCACGGAGCCCTACTTTTCCGGCTTCATCTGACCAGTCTCGGCGTGGCGACGGCGCTGCTTCGGCGTGCGGAGCTTGTAGCGCAGCAGCTTGCCGCCGGGCCCTCGCGGCAGTGCGTCGACGAACTCGATCCAGCGCGGATACTTGTACGGCGCGAGCATGCTCTTGATGAAGTCCTTGAGCTCCGCCTCGAGCTTGGGTCCGCTCTCCTGTCCGACGTTCGTCACGACGAACGCGAACGGCTTGATCAACCCTTCGTCGTCATCGGCTCCGATCACGGCGGCCTCCCACACGGCCTCGTGCGAGGTCAGCACGCGCTCGACCTCCGACGGAGACACCCACTTGCCGCCGACCTTGAACAGATCGTCGACGCGGCCGCAGTGGTGGTAGTAGCCCTCGCGATCGACCATGAAGCGGTCGCGCGTCATGAACCAACCGTCGGCGCGCAGATCGATCTGACCGGTGCCGCTGCCGCCCCAGTAGCCGGTGAACAGCGAAGCGCACTGCAGCTCGAGCGTCCCGATCTCGTCGACCCCGACCGTGTCTCCATCCTCGTCGACGAGGCGGACCTGCACGCCCTGGAGCGGCTTGCCGCACACGCCCGGGCGGGCACCTGGATCGTTGCTCTTGCCGGCGAGCGCGAACTGGAAGATCTCGGTCAGCCCGTAGCCGACGACAACCTCGGTGCCGAGGACCGAGCGAATGCGCGGGATCAGCCGCTCCGGCATCCCCTCGGCACCAGCGACCGCATGACGGAGCTGGGCGAGCGGCTTGTCGATCTTCTGTGACTCGGCGTCGTGCGCGAGCTGCGCGTACACCGACGGAGTCGCGAACAGAACGGTCGGTTTGTAGCTGGTCAACGCCTCGAACACGAGCTTGCTCTGCGGCTGATCCGGGAACAGCAGCGCCTCGGCCTGCGCGACCATCGGAAGCAGGAGCCCAGCACCGAGGCCGTAGGCGGTCGACAGTCGCGCGACTGACAGGATCCGATCGCTCGACGTGAGCTGGAGCAGATCACGCGCGAACGAGTCGTGTGCTGCCGCGATCGTTCGCTGGCAGTGCGGTACGGCGCGCAGCTCGCCGGGGCCCGAGCCCGCGGAGTACAGCAGCATGCACACGTCGTCAGGTCCCATCGCGACCGGCGGTTGCGGCGCGGCCGCGTCCAGGATCGCCTGGAAGTCGTGACTGCTGGGTAACTTGCTGCCGACGCAGATCACCTCGCGCAGCATCGGCGTCTCGCTGCGCACCGCATCGACGACTGCCTCGTGCATGTCGTCCACGATCGCGATCACCGCGCCGGCATGAACGACGTACTCGCCGACATCATCCGGCGTCGACAGCTCGGAGACCGGCACCGCGACAGCACCCGCATGGATCACGGCGAGGATCGATGCGGCGGCCTCGAGCGTGTCGCGCATCAGGATCAGGACACGCTCGCCGCGCTGGAGCTTCAGCGTACGCAAAGCGGCGGACAGCTTCGCGACGTTCGTCGCCAGCTGATCGTAGCTCCAGCCGCGATCGGCCTGGCGCAGTGCCCCCCGCGGACCCGCACCGGTCGCGAGCGCGCCCTCGATGAGCCACGCCGCAAGGTTCCCCACCGGTGTCATGCACGCAAATTGTAAGGGACTCCCGGCGCGACCACAAAAAAGATCGGGCACTGTTCCCAGGTGCGTATCGTCGGAGGCAACCTGAGCGGGCGCGTCCTCCGGGCGCCTCCAGGTGCCGCCACGCGCCCGACCTCGGAGAAGGTCCGTGAGGCCCTCTTCAATATCCTCGGCAATATCATGGGCTCGCTCGAGGGTGCCCACGTCCTCGACCTGTTCGCGGGCTCTGGCGGGCTCGGGATCGAGGCTCTGTCCCGCGGAGCGGCCCACGCGACGTTTGTCGATGCTGCCAAGCCGGCACTGATTGCGGTTCGCGGCAATCTGAAGGAGCTCGGCCTCGAGGCACGCTCCCTGGTCGTAAGTGGAGACGCCGTCGCACATGCAGCCCGGCTGGTGCCCGCGGAGCCGTGGCGCCTCGTTTTCGTCGATCCGCCCTACCGCTCCGACCTGGCGACGCGCTCGGTCCTCGCGATCGACCCCGCGAAGCTCGCGCCCGACGCGGTGATCGTCATCGAGCACGATCGGCACAACGCGCCACCCGAGGCCTTGGGATCTCTGCTACGAACGGACCACCGTCGCTATGGCGACACGATGGTCTCGTTCTTCGAGGTGCCGGTATGACGCTCTCCCCCTCCGTCGCGGTCTATCCCGGAACGTTCGATCCGATCACGAACGGCCACATCGACATCCTCGAGCGCGCGCTCGCGGTGTTCCAGCAGGTCGTCGTCACGATCGCGCCGAACATCCGCAAGAACCCGCTGTTCTCGACCGACGAGCGCATGCAGTTCATCAAGGACGCCCTGCCCCAGTACGACAGCGAGCGCCTGCAGTTCGCCGTGTTCGAGGGCCTGCTCGTCGACTTCTGCACGAGCCGCGGCGCGACGGTGATCTGCCGCGGTCTGCGCGCCCTCGCTGACTTCGAGTACGAGTTCCAGTTCGCGCACATGAACCGCCGGCTCGCCCCCGGTGTCGACACCGTGTTCTTCATGACCGACGAGCGTAACCACTACGTCAGCTCGTCACTGGTCAAGGAGGTCGCCAGCCTGGGTGGCGACGTCAACGGGCTCGTACCCGCCGCCGTCGAGGCTGCGCTGCGAGCCAAGTACAGGAAGTGATCCATGCCGACTCCGATCAAGCTCGCCTCTCGTCTCGATCCCATCAAGCCGTCGATCACCCTCGCGGTGACCGCCAAGGCCGCGAAGCTCAAGGCCGAGGGCATCGACATCATCAGCTTTGGCGCTGGTGAGCCGGACTTCGATACGCCGGAGCACATCAAGGCCGCCGCCCACGAGGCCCTCAACAAGCCCGGCTCGGGCAAATACACCGAGGTCGGCGGCACGCTCGCCCTCCGCAAGGCGATCGCCGCCGAGCTCTCCGCGGTCCACAAGACCGCGATCGAGGCCGATCAGGTCCTCGTCTCGAACGGCGCGAAGCACTCGCTCTACAACATCTTCATGGCGCTCCTCGATCCGGGCGACGAGGTCCTGATCCCCGCGCCGTACTGGGTCAGCTATCCCGACATGGTGATGCTCGCGGGTGGCCGACCGGTGATCCTCGAGACCAAGGCCGAGGATGACTTCGCCGTGACTGCCGCGCAGGTCGGCGCGGCATGTTCCCCGCGGACGCGCGCCATCGTCCTCAACAACCCGTCGAATCCGACGGGCGCCGTCTACACGAAGGCGCAGATCGAGGCGCTCGCGAAGATCTGCGTCGAGAAGGATCTGCTGATCATCTCCGACGACATCTACCGCCAGCTCGTCTACGGAGATGCCGAGTACTTCTCGATCGCCGCCGTTCATCCGGAGGCCGCGAAGCGCACGATCCTCGTCGACGGCGTCTCGAAGACGTACGCGATGACCGGCTGGCGCATCGGCTACACGGCGGGCCCCGTGCCGCTGATCAAGGCGATGGCGAAGATCCAGGGGCAGTCGACTTCGAACCCGACGAACCTCGCGCAGACCTGCACCCTCGCCGCGCTGACCGGCCCCCAGGATTGCGTCGCGACGATGCGCAAGGCGTTCGACGAGCGCCGCATCGAGATGCTGAAGCTCCTGCGGGCGATCCCCGGCGTTGCCTGCCGCGAGCCGAAGGGCGCGTTCTACGCGTTCCCCGACATCTCGGCGTACCTCGGCAAGAAGTCGCCCGAGGGCTCGGTCCTCGATGACGACGTGCAGCTCTGCGACTGGCTCGTCGAGGTCGGCAAGGTCGCCGTCGTGCCGGGCTCGGGCTTCGGTGCGCCCGGCTTCGTTCGCCTGTCGTACGCAACGTCGATGGCGAACATCCAGGACGGCGTCGGCCGCCTGGGCCGCGCGCTGCAGTCCCTGCGCTGAACCTTCGCCCCTTGAGCCTTGCGCGATCGAGGTATACTGGGTTGCGTGTCACACCCCGCGCGCTGGTTCGGGTCGGTGGCCCTGCTCGCCGGATGCTTCGGTCCGACCGTTCCCTCGGGCGCACCGTGCGATCCGGTCCTCGACAACTGTCCCGGTGGCCAGCACTGCCGGAACACTGCCCAGGGCGATCGCTGCAGTAGTGCGCCCGAGCCGGGTGCGGACGCCAGCACCGATGCGCACACCAGCGACGCAAGCCTGATCGATGCACCGATCGACGACACCGACGGAGATGGTGTCCGCAACGTCGACGACAACTGCCCCACCACGGCGAATCCTGGCCAGCTCAACGAGGACGGCGATCCGCGAGGTGACGCGTGCGACGAGTGCCCGCCGGTCGCGACGACGGCGATCGTCGATGGAGACGGCGACGGTGTCGGCGATGCCTGCGACCCGAATCCGATCGTGAGTGGCGACCAGATCGTCTTGTTCGAGGGCTTTGGCGTGGGACTGCCGCCCGGATCGGTTCCGACCGGGAACTGGAGCGTCAGCGGTGGTAGCGCGGTGCTCACTGCGACCGACACGGAGCTCAAGACGCTCGTGATCCCGGTGACCGGGAGCGTCCGCCAGACGCTGACGACCGACGTGACGGTCACCGCGCTCGTCAATACGACATCGGGCTCCCTCGGCATCGTCGATCGGTTCGACAGTACGGGAGCCACCGGCCTTCACTGTGGCGCGGCGAACCTGTCCGCTCCGGCGTTCGGCATCATCAACGGGGGGAACGGGACCTCGATTCAGACCGTTGCCGGCACGTTCGCGGTCGGAAATCGGTTCCTCTTGCGATTTCGTCGCACCGACAGCGATTACACGTGCTCGACGACCGTTGCACCGCTCTACACCGTGAACGCCCAGCCAAGCGTCACCCTCACAGGCACCTCGATCGGCTTGCGGGCACGGACGGCGAGTGCCAGCTACCGCTGGATCATGCTGGTACGTTCACCGTAGCTAGGGAAATGCGGTCAGCGCCGGCGAGATGATCGCGCCGGACGTGATCGCGCCGCCGATGATCGAGATGTAGCCGGCGCCGCCGCCGCCACCGCCGCCACCATTGTCGGGGGTGGTGGTCGTCATCGCGCCGTCGAGGATCAAGCCGCCGCTACCGAGCCCACCATTGCCACCCTCGTTGATCGCAACGCCAGCGCCGCCCATTGCGCGAACCGTGGTCGTGGTCCCCGGGCTGCCATCCGCGCCATCAGCGCCGAGCACGTTGTTTGCACCACCACCGCCGCCACCGCCGTTCGCGGCGAGTGTTCCCGAGACCGTGACCGAGACTCCCTCGACGAGGATCATGCCACCCGAACCGCCTCCGCCACCGCTTCCTGCTTCGCCACGACCGCCGCCGCCGCCTGCGCCGCCGGTGTGGAGCACACCACCGATCGTGATCGCACTGCGTCCGACGACGTAGATCGCGCCGCCGCCGAGGCCCGAACCGCCCGCGGTCGCAATGCCTCCGTTGGCACCTGCGCTGCCCGGGCAACCGCCATTGGGACCCAGAGGAAGCCCCTGCGCCCCGCCTCCAACTCCGCCGGGCTCGTTCGTCCCATTGGAGTCGCCTGGACCTCCCACGCCGCCGGAACCGTGCAACCCACCGCCGCCACCGCCACCAGGTCCCTGCCCGTGCGCGCCCATCGGCGGTCCCTGTCCCGCCGAGCTGCCGCACGCGCTGGCCGAACGCGCGCCTGCACCTCCCGCACTCGCGTCGATCGTCCCGTTGATGGAGATCGGGCCGCGCGACACGATCGCGAACGGCGCACTGCCCGTGACCCGGAGCGTACTGTTGACGGTCATCGTCAAGCCGTCGACGAGCAGCGCGTCGATCGGGACGGCCTTGCCGGCGACCATCGCGCGCGTGACCGCGACGAGGCTTCCCGCGTTGCGCAGCTCGTGCGTCGTGGTGTCGTACGTCCAGCTGCCGCTGATCGTGAGTGGGTTGCCCGCCGCGAGCGTGCAGGTCTCGAACTGGCGCGAGAACGTCACGCAGATCGGCGCGTCGATCGTCGCGTCAGGCGCGGCGTCGATGATCGCTGCGTCGATCGGGCCATCGGTCGGAGCGTCGATCGCGACGGCCTCCGAGACGCAACGCCCCTCGCTGCACGTCAGCTCGCCGGGGCACGAGCCGTCCTCGGCGCACGGTGCGCCCGCAGGAATCGCGGGGTTGAAGCACCCCGCCAGCACAACCACCACCAGCACCCGCACGATGTCCATCCTACCGCGGATCAGCAGTCGGGCGTGATCGTGATCGATTCGCCCTGAACGAGACCGTCGCGGAACCAGATGAACGTGCGCCCATCGGGCTCCCGCTGCCAGACCACCCCGTCGGTCCGAGAGGTGGTGAGGCCAGTGCCAGGCAGCTTGACCGAAATGACCAGGCCCGCGGGAACGGCACCGTTGGTCGCCCGAACTGTGATTGGACCCGCGTACTGGTTCGTATCGACGTGGACGCGCTGATCCGTGGAGTTGACAACATCCAGCGCCATCCCTACCGGCCCGATCGAGATCGGGGGCCAAGTGGCAGTGGCCGCCGCATGGAGCTGCGGGCACATGCGCGCGTTTCCGCGCGACATCACCATCGTAGTGCGACCGCCGAAGCTGCCGCCGGCCAGGCTCGATCCCGAGATCATGTCGTAGACGAACACGAGCGCCGCCATGGGGCTTCCCAGTGGACCGACCGATCGGAGCCGCGTTCGCGCGGGTACCGTCGTCGGAGTCTCCCAGGCGATCGCGAGCCGGCCTGGGTTGGTTCCAGGTTCGACGACACAGGCGCCCTGCTCGTCGTTGAGATCCGCCATCGGACCTGGGACTGTGGTCTCGGTAGCTCCCGACCACGAGTACGCCATGAACTGGTCGCGCTGCACCGCCAGGTACGCCGTGACCAGAAATCCGGTCGCCGTCGTGCCCGGCGTGCAGTCGCACGAGTCATGGAGCGTGGCCGCATCCATGGTGACCGTGTCGTTACGAACAATCCGCCCGTCGGGGAACAGGCTGAAGATCGTATTGCCACTCGCGGCCGAGCTGATCCCGTCGCATACGAACGTGCGGCCCCAGTGCACCGTATACTCCGAGTACGCGGGCCCGACGACGTTCCGGTCGAGCGAGTTGAGCGTGTACAGCGACGCCTGGCTCGCATTCGACACCGCGAACGAAGGGAACACCGCAACTCCTACCCGATCCTCCGTCCCGCACTGCGCTGTCTGCGGTTGTGCGAGCACGTTCATCCCCGACAGCGACAGGAAGGTCGGCATCGGGATGTTCGTCGTGACGTCGCCGAACTGGAGCTGCATCCCGTCGGGCCACATCACGGTCGGCGTGAGCGACGTCGTCGAGGTCAATCCTGGCGCACTCACCGACGGCACGCACGCATCGATCGGCGGTGCGTCGAGCGCCATGCCGGGCGGGCCAGGCTTCGAGAAGCAACCGGCAAGCACGAGCGTGAGCGCAGCGACCTTCATCCTTCGTTCAACTCTCGCACGATCGCAGCAAGCGTTGCTTCTGCACGTGGGAGCTCGTCCCCTCGGAGAGTGACGCCGCCCACGACCGCGTGCCCGCCGCCACCATGCCGGGCACACAGCTCACCGATGTCGTGCATCCGCGGCTTGTCGGACCACGGATTGACGCCGACGGAGATCTTGATGCTCTGGGTGGTGCGCGTCCCCGTGACCGCGTAGCGCGCCTCGGGGAACAGGAGGTAGCCAAGGAAGCCGGGGCTCCGCGCACCGACATCGGCGAACCGATCGAACACGATCACCTCGCCCGCCCACACGCCGAGCTTCTTGACGGCGTCGAGCTCGCGCACGCGCTCCGCTTCGACCGCTGCGAGCTGCGCTGCGACGTCAGGACGTGCCGCGACCTCGGACAGCGATGCGCGCGACAGCCAGTCGACGTAACGGGCCGTATCGATCGGCGACCGGCCGTGGGCGAGCCACGCCGCGAGGCGCTGCGCAGGGACGGCGAGCGCGACGGCAGCCTCGGCGCTCGGAAACTTCGCGGCGTCGATCGTGTCCGCCCACTGCACGGCTTCGACGAGGTGAACCGGCGGCTTCCAGTCCCAGCCCGCCTCGAGCGAGCGCGCGATGAGGCCCGCACACGACGGCGCGCTCGGATCGAAGAACCAGGTCGGCTCGTGCTTCTCCTCGAACACGTCGCGCAGCGCGGGCGGCTGGAACGCGGTTGGATGATGATCGAACCACCACCGCATCTTCGGATCGGCGCAGAACCGGAAGTCGACGCATGCGTGGTCATCGCCATCGAGCGGCACGCCCTCGAACGGATCGCCATCGCGGTGCACCATGCCGACCGCCCGCACGTCGACATCGCGAACGATGACGTCGCGATAGAACGCTGCAAACAACGCCGCCGAGGTGGTGCCGTCGAAGCAGGCGTCGTGAAAGTAGATCTTCAGGATCCGAGCCACGTGGGCGGATTCGAGCATACCGCCTGTCGAGCCCCAGCGGCATGTCGGGCTGGGTGCTACTTTCCCACCATGGACGCCAAGATCTTCTTGTGGCTGAAGTCGGGCCACCTGATCGCATTGTTTCTCTGGATCGGCGGTCTGTTCGCGATCTACTGGATGCTGCGCTTGCACACACACGCCCCCAAGGATGCGCACGAGAAGCTGACCCTCATGGAGCGCTCGATCGCGCTCTCGACGGACATCGCCGCATTCCTCGCGATGGGGATGGGGATCGCGATGCTGTTCCAACCGCAGGGGTTCCTGCTCGCGCAGAAGGGCGCAGGCTGGATGCACATCAAGCTCGCCGTCGTCGTGCTCGGCATCTTGCCGGTGCACGGCATGCTGCGCGCGCGGATCAAGCGGTTCGGCATGGGCGACCTCAAGCCGGTGCCCCAGTGGCTGTGGACCCTGTTCCTCACGTCGATGACGGTGATCGTGATCCTCGTGATCCGCGGGCCGTCCATGTTCGCGCCAAAGCTGGTCGACACGCCGGCGCCCACGTCGTCGACCACGCCTTGACGCGGACGATCCTGCACGTCGACCTCGACGCGTTCTTCGCGGCGGTCGAGCAGCGGGACAACCCGGAGCTCCGAGGCAAGCCGGTCCTCGTCGGTGGATCGGCGCGACGCGGCGTGGTCGCTGCAGCGTCGTACGAGTCGCGCGTGTTCGGGATCCGGTCCGCGATGCCGATGGCGGAGGCGCTGCGCCGGTGTCCGCACGCGATCGTGGTGCGCCATCACATGGAGCGCTACGCCGAGGCGTCGCAGACGTTCTTTCAGATCCTCGGTGATTTCTCGCCCGAGGTCGAAGGCCTGTCGCTCGACGAGGCGTTCATCGACGTCACCGGGAGCGAGCGCCTCCTCGGTGACGGCCCGACGATCGCGCGCGCGATCAAGAAGCGCGTCCGCGAGGAGCTCTCGCTGGTCGCATCGGTCGGCATCGCGCCGATCAAGTTCGCCGCGAAGATCGCGTCCGACATCGACAAGCCTGACGGGCTGCGGGTGATCCCGCCTGATGGCGTGGTGGCATTCCTCCACCCGCTACCAATGACGCGGCTCTGGGGCGTAGGCGAGGCGACGCGCACGGTCCTCGCGAGCATGGGTCTGTCGACGATCGGCGATGTCGCGCGCTATCCCGAGGCTGCGCTCGTCGGCAAGCTCGGCGCCGCCACCGGTCATCACCTTGCGGCCCTCGCGCGCGGCGAGGATCACCGGCTCGTCGTGCCCGAGTCAGATCCGGTCTCCGTCGGCCACCAGGAGACGTTCGAGGACGACATCGACGACAAGGGCGAGCTCGCGGTGATCCTCCTCGATCAGGCCGATCGCGTCGCGATGCGGTTGCGCGAGGCAGCGCTGCGGGCGCGTGCTGTGGTGCTGATCCTCAAGTCCGTCGACTTCCGGCAGATCACGCGCCGCGTGACGCTCGACATGCCCACGAGTGACGGTGGCGTCCTCGCGCGCACCGCGATCGAGCTGCTCGACAAGGTCGCGATCGAGAGCCGGCGAGGCTGCCGCGCGCGCCTGTGCGGGATCTCGGCGACATCGCTCGAACCGCGCGATGCTCCACGTCAGCTCGGTTTCGA
>JANOPP010000448.1:0-2657 GCA_031421915.1 Myxococcales bacterium
CTGCGCGTTCACTCTCGGGGATCAGCTCGTAGCAAGCCTGCTGGACGCGATCGTGCGGGAAACGGAACGCGACCTCTTCTGGCAGCTCTGCGTCGGCCGCAACCTCGAGCAGGGATGCGAGGTAGCGGTAGCTGCCGCTGCAGGGCGCAATGAAGCCCTCCTCCAACGCTGGCTGCAATGCGACCAGCACGTCGGCCGCGGACCGTCCGCTGGACGCGATGAGCGTCCACAGTGGGAAAGTGCTGCCCAGACAAGCGGCGACTTGCAGCAGCTCGCGCGTGGCGGTGGGCAACTGCAACGCTCGCTTGCTGAGGAGGTCGACGACGTTGTCCGTGATGGGCGCGGCAGCCACGGCTTGCAGGGAGAAGGTCCACGCGCCGATCTTTGCGTCGTAGTGCAGAATCTGGCTGCGCCAGAGCGCGAGCAGAAACTCACCCAAGAACAGCGGACTGCCGCCGGTCTTTGTCCATGCATGTTCTGCCAGTTGCACCACGTCGTCGCCCGTGCGGCCGAGCGTGTCCGCGAACAGTCGTTGCACGTCAGCGGGCAGCAGCGGGCCCGGGGCAATCTGCGTGAGGCGTGTCCCGCTCGCGTCAATCTCCTTCATGGCGAGGGCGAGCGGTCCGCTCGGAGTGACCTCGTTGTCGCGGTACGCGCCGAGGAGCAGCAAATGGCTCGCTTGGGCATCCGTCACGAGCGACGTGCAGAGCTCGATGCTGGCCGTGTCCGCCCACTGCAGATCGTCGAGAAACAGCACGACGGGGTGCTCGGCGCTCGCAAGCCCATGAATCAAGCGCCGAAACGACATTTGAAAGCGATTGCGTGCCTCCGCCGGTGGCAACGCTGGCACCGGCTCGGTCTCGCCGAGCAAAGCGCGGAGCTCGGGAATGACGTCCACGACGACCCTGGCGACCGCGCCGAGCGCATCGCGAAGGCGGCGACGCAGGGCAACGAGCTCGTCATCTCGTGCCCTGAGAATGCCGACCACGAGTCCGCGCACAGCCTGCACCAGCCCGTCATAGGGAATGCCGCGATGCAGCTGCTCGAATTTGCCGCGGCCATACAGGCCGGAAGCAAGAAGCAGGGACTGTTCCACGGCGCGGACGATGGCACTCTTGCCGATGCCGCTCGCGCCGGCGACGAAGAAGGCCTCGCGCGCGCCAGCTGCGCAGCGGGCGAAGCTCTCGGTCAGCGCGGCGACTTCGTCCTCGCGGCCGACCACTCGCTGAGAAATCACCAGGCGGCCGGAGAAGTCTTTGCTGCCGAGGACAAAGGCATTGATCTCCACACCGTCAGCCGTCTCGCGCAGAAGAGACAGGGCGTGCTCGAGGTCGTGCTTGAGGCCGACGGCGCTTTGGTAGCGCTCCTCCGGTTCTTTCGCGAGCAGTCGCAAGACGATGTTTGCAACAACCTCTGGGATCTCTCGTCGCAGAGAACGTGGATCGGGCGGTGCGAGCGCCAGGTGCGCATGCACGAGCGCGACTGCGTCGTCGCCAAGAAAGGGGAGCCGCCCGCACAGCAACTCAAAGAGAGTGACGCCGACACTGTAGAGATCCGAGCGCTGATCGACCGCATGGTTCGTGCGGCCTGTCTGCTCAGGGGCCATGTACGACAGAGTTCCCTCGAGAGTGTCCGGTCGCACGGAGGGTTGCGCCTCGCGAGACAGACGCGTCGAGATGTCAAAGTCGATGATGTAAAGAGCGCCGCTCTTCGGGTGAACGATGATATTGGCCGGATTCAGATCTTTGTGGACCACGCCGGCAGTGTGGATGTCCATGAGGACATTCACCAATGAGACGCCAATATCGAGAGCGCGGAGCAGCGGCAGCAATGCCGGAAGTGCGCCCGAGGGAGATCGCACCTCGGTGAGCAGGTCGCGCAGCGAGACGGCACCGGCGTCCTCGAGGATCAACGCCGGTCCTTCGGCCAGCTCGGCGATGGCCAAGCAGCGGGGCACGCCAGGCGCCTGCAGCGAGTCAAGAATCGCGCGCTCCTGATGGAGCCTGGCCCGGTCCCAATTCCCCCGATTGTCTTCGCGCAGCACTTTCGCGACAATAGCTTGTGGCGTCTCGCCTTCGCGGAGGGTCTGGTGCCCGCGATAGACAATCGAACGGCTTCCATCCCGGATTCGCTCATCGAGAGTGTACATCATCATCTGACTCCAGAGCGGCTGAGCGTTGAACGCTGCGCAGCGTTTGCTGCAGCTGGCACCCCGGCTCGGTTGCGCGTTATCGGGGGCGTTCTGTTGTCGACAACGAGCTCATTCTCGCTTCGAGGTCTCGCAGCCGCTTGCGCATGGCTCGGCTAGCGTTGATGCGTTCACTCATCGCCACCGCGCGCCGAACCGCCTGCATGAGCTGCTCTGGGCTGTCGCCTTTGCTGACAAATGCAAACGGGCGGTGATCATTGATGATGCGCATCGGGTCTTTGAGGTCTTGAAAAGCGGAAAAGAAGATAATTGGGACATCCGGGAAGTCCCGTTGAATCTGCTCCGCTGCCCAAAAGCCATCCTTGTTCTTCATCTTGATGTCGAGCACCACGACGCTCGTGGTTTCTGACACATGTTGGATGCCTTCCTCGGCGGACGGATAGGCATCGACATGAAGCAGCGTGGACAAGAGGAAGCTCGTGGAGTCACGCACGGCTTCATCGTCGTC
>JANOPP010000449.1:0-29001 GCA_031421915.1 Myxococcales bacterium
ACGCGCCGTGCCGCGCCGGGGCGACCACATCTCGCGGCCTTGCCCGCTTGCGCGGGTCCACGCGCACCCGATCGCCCCGCGCCCGCTCTGAAACCCACTCGGACCCCGGGACATGGGGTCAGGCCACCATTTCTGGTCAGACCACAAATGGGCTCGGACCCCATTTTTTCTGGTCAGACCACAAATGGGCTCGGACCCCATTTTTCAGGTCGCTGAAATTGCTGAGCGCCCGCGTCCGAGGAGCGGACAATTCCAGCGCGCTGGAAATGGTCGCCCTGACCCGTTTTCCCTCGACCCAGCTTGGCGTGGCGATCGGGTGCGCGTGGACCCGCGCAAGCGGGCAAGGCCGCGAGATGTGGTCGCCCCGGCGCGGCACGGCGCGTGTACAACGCTCCGGCATGAACCGCATCGCAATTCTCGTCACCACCCTCGCGCTCTCCCTCACTGCCGCCGCCTGCAAGGGCAAGGAAGGCGGAAGCGGTGGAAGCGGCGGCGCCGCCAAGACGACCGAGAGCGCCGCCAAGGCGCCCGCACTCAAGGTCACCGAGGCCGACTGGGTCGAGAAGGACCTCAGCACCGTGTCGCCGATGATCCACGTCTCGATGAAGGTGCCCAAGGACGCCAAGCTCGAGAAGAACGGCAATGGCGGCGTCGACATCACGCTCGCCCCTCACTACGTGATCCAGGTCTCGAACATGGCCGTGAGCAATCCCGCCGAGGCGCTGGCGAACCGCAAGGCGCTCAGCATCGAGCACACGGGCTACATCAACGGCAAGGTCCTCACCGAGGAGCCGACGGGCTTCATCTACACGATGCAGATGAAGACCGAGGAGAACGGCAACACGTACCAGCCGGAGGTGCACTGGGCCCACGTCGTCGACAAGGAGGGCGCGATCTACCTCATCAACGACGAGCGCTCGATGGACGGCTTCTCGACGCCGGGCTCGGCGTGGAGCGAGGACCTCGCGAAGCAGATCTACGCGATCGTGAAGGCGTCCGCCAAGGCGACCTGATCGACGCGAGCTGATCGGCGCGACCCGAGCGTCGCTACGGGACCAGCTTGTAGCCCAGGCCGTACACCGTGAGGATGTGGCGAGGGTTCTTCTGGTCCTCTTCGAGCTTGCGGCGCAGCTTGACGATGAAGTTGTCGACGGTGCGACTGGTCGGCGACGCCTGGATGCCCCAGACCTTCTCGAGCAGCTCGTCGCGCGAGACCGTCTCCTCGGAGCGCTCGCGCAGGAGCTTGAGCACCTCGAGCTCGTAGAACGTCAGGCGCTTGCTCGTACGGCCCTTGGCCATCGTGTGCTTGCGGGCGTTGATCGTCCACGTGCCGATCGTGAACGTCTCGTCGGAGTGGGAGACCAGGCGCGCCTGGCGGCGGAAGATCGCGTTGATCCGCGCGATCAGCTCGGCGACCGAGAACGGCTTGGTGACGTAGTCATCGGCGCCCGCATCGAGGCCGCGGATCTTGTCGGTCTCCTGTGCCTTCGCAGTCAGGATGATGATCGGGACCGTCTCGTCGCGCTGACGCAGCGTCTCGCACACGCGATAGCCGTTGTCGTCAGGGAGCATGAGGTCGAGGAGGACGCAGTCGGGCGCCCAGTCCATCGCGGCGATCAGGCCCTCGGCGCCGGTGCCCTTGGCCTCGACATCGAAGCCCTCGAACTCGAGGGCATCGCGCAGGCCGCGCACGATATCGGGCTCGTCCTCGATCACGAGGATCCGCTTGCGAGTCTCTGCCTCCTCGACGGCCGTCACCGCTAGCTTTTACCATCGATCGGGATCGAGATGCTGAACGTGGAGCCCTCGCCCACCTTGCTCTCGACGACCGCCTCGCCACCGTGCGCATGGGCGATGTGCTGGACGAGCGCGAGGCCGATCCCCGAGCCACGGATCGGCTTGAGCCGCACCGCGCGCGACCGGTAGAACCTCTCGAAGATCCGCTCGTGCTCCTCGGGATCGATGCCCGAGCCCCAGTCGCGCACGGACAGGACGAGGCGATCTCCATTGCGCTTGAGCATGACCGCGATCTTCTTGCCGTCGACGGCGTACTTGATCGCGTTGTCGATCAGGTTCAGCACGGCGAGCGTGAACGCGTTGGCGTCGAGCTGGACGAGCGGAAGGTCGGGCTCGATGTCGCTCGTCAGCGTCATCTCGGCGCCCTGGACCCGGCGTCCCGACAGCTCGATCGCGCGCTCGACGACCTCGCCGATATCGGTCTCGCCGAACTCGTAGACGCCCATCCCCCGCTCCATCTTCGCGAAGTCGAGGACGTTGTCGATCAGGCGCCCGAGGCGGACGCTCTCGCGCCAGATGATCTCGGCGTACTCGTGCGCCTGCTCGGGGCTCTTGGTCCGCCCCTCGGCGAGCATCTCGCCGAACATCGAGATGATCGAGAGCGGTGTCTTGAGCTCGTGGGAGACGTTCGAGATGAACTCGCTCTTGAGCTCGTTGAGCCGGCGCTCGCGACGGATCGCGTAGCCGAGGAAGCCGAGGCCGGCGAGGATCACCGTCATCGCGCCACCGATCAGGATCGAGTCGACGAGCTTCTTGCGCTTGAGCTGACTCTCGTCGGCGATGTCCTTCTGCGTGGCGCGCAGGACCCAGCCGTCGACCGTCAGGAGGAACGGGCGCTCGACCACGAGCTCCTCGGTGACCTCCGCGAACGGCGCACCGAACACGAGCTGACCGAGCTCGTCGACCACCTGGTACAGGCGCGGGCTGTTCGTGATCGCGAAGAACTGCGGGAACAGGCGGCCGACGAGGTGCGTCGGGTCGTCCTCGATCACGACGTAGAACATCCGATCGCCCGACATCCGACGCATGAACGAGAACAGGTACCAGCGCCCGGTCGGCTGACCCGGCAGGCTCTTCTCGCGAAGGAACAGGTGACCGCGCACACCGAGCGGCTGCTTGCCGAGCTGGAGCTCGGGCAGGATCCGTTCGAGGAAGTACTTCTTGAACTCCTCGCCCTCCTGGGGCCGACGGTTCGAGACGTAGCCATCGAGCAGCGGCTGGAGCTTGTCGTCGATCACGAACACGCTGGCGACCGCGGCACCGGTCGGCCGGACCAGCTCGGACAGCTCCTTGAGCCGCTCGAGCTGGACCTCGCGCAGGAGCTTGGTGTCAGCGTCGTCGATCAGGGATTCGATGTTGAGGACCTTCTCCTCGACCAGATCCTGCATCAGAGCGAGCTCGCGCTCCCGGGAGGACGCCTCGGACGTGTAGCTGTATCCGTAGTAGGCGAGCGCGACCGCCGCGGCCAACACCGCGAAGATCAAGGCGTTCAGAAGCAGGACGCGGCGCACGACTCAAATTCCTGCCGTTTCCATAACACTAGTAAGTCCGTTAGGTTGCTAGCCCACAGGTTTACGTGTTAGACGGCTGACTACCACATATGTCAATCCGGAGTTCCGGATTGAGTGTGGTTTCGGTCGGTTAGCTGCTGGGAAATCGTCGAGAAGAGGCAGCGATGGATTCCATGTTCGAAGAAGACGCTGATGAGGTGGGTGGAGAGATCGAGGCGTATTGCCCGTCTCCACGCTGCAAGGCGGACACGACTCACACGATCATCAGCATGTACGAGGACGAGGTTCGTCGCGTGCAGTGCGTGGTCTGCGGCGAGGTTCACGCCTACCGCAAGCCGCGTGGTGATGGTGAAGGCGAGGCCGGAGACGGCAGCGCCAAGAAGGCGACCGCCAAGCGCGCCACGTGGGACGACGCGATGGCCCGCGCGACCGAGGGTGACCTCGCGAACTGCCGGCCGTACTCGATCCGCGATGCGTACGAGGAAGGCGACGTCGTTCACCACCCGGTGTTCGACATCGGCTTCGTGATCGAGCTTCTCCCCGACAATAAAGTCGAGGTGATCTTCCGCGACGGCGGCTCTCGCATCCTGGTCCACAACCGCGGCGATCTCGCCTCGCGGATGCCGGATATCAGCGAGATCCCGGTTCCGCGTGAGGCCAAGAAGAAGAAGCGCGCGAAGAAGCCGGAGGCCGCCGCGGCCGCCCCGCTGACCCAGCGCACCAAGGCCGAGGTCGAGGCCGCAGTCGCGCGCGCACGCTCTGCCGCGCACATGCGGATGGACGAGGCCGCGAAGACCGCCGACGAGCGCAACAAGAAGCTCAAGGCGGAGGCCAAGCAGAACAAGGGCAAGGGCGGCAAGGCGCTGCCCCCGGCGAAGGTTGCTCCCCCCGCGAAGGGCGCTGTGCCCGCGAAGGGCGCTGTTCCCGCGAAGGGCGCTGTGCCCGCGAAGGGCGCTGCCCCCGCCAAGAGCGCTGCCCCCGCCAAGGGTGCGGCCCCCGCGAAGGGCGCTGCCCCCGCCAAGGGTGCGGCCCCCGCCAAGGCCGCGGCTCCCACCAAGGCCGCCGCTCCGGCGAAGGCCGCTGCGAAGGCTGCCAAGCCCGTGAAGGCTGCGAAGCCCGCGAAGAAGGTGCCGCCGCCGAAGAAGGCTGCGAAGCCCGCTGCCAAGAAGCCGGCCGCCAAGAAGTCCGCGAAGCCGGCTCCGAAGAAGAAGAAGACGTAAGCGACGCAGGTCGCGACCGAGCGCCGGCCTCTCACGAGCGCCGGCGTTGTTCGTTTCGGGTCCTGGGACTGCGCCACCGTGGTGTCGCTTGGTTGATAGCGCGTCGCGCCGAGAGGCCCTCCGCTTGGGTCCCTCGGGTTCTTGGGTGCTCCTCTGGCGAGGCCACTCCGTGCTGGCGGACCGGATCAGAGCACCCAAGAAGTCAGGAAACCCAAGCAAGAAGTCAGAGCAACCGTGGGCCAACGCGCCGGAGGCGACGAACCAGTCATCTTCTCTGTGGCGACGTGCTACCGCGCTGGCGGTTCGGACCCACGCACAGGCGGTGGCTCCGAGCCACGGGCCGGCGGCGGATCGGACCCCTCCCGGCGCGCCTGGCTCTTGAACGGCAGGAGCACCGTGAACTCGGTGAAGACGGTCGGCTGTGAGTCGACGGTGATCAGGCCGCCGTGCAGCTCGATCAGGCCCCGTGCGATGTAGAGGCCCAGGCCCGCGGAGTCGGGTCCTGCCGACGTGTGGTGCTTCGCGGGTTGCGCGTGGAGAAAGGGATCGAAGATCCGCTGCCGATCCTCTTCGGCGATGCCGAGGCCATTGTCGCGCACACGCAGGCGCGCCCAGCCGCCGGGGTACCGCTCGCTCGGCGCCTCGTCGACCTGGATCAGGATCAGGCCCTGCTCCGGTGTGTACCGGATCGCGTTCGAGACGAGGTTGACGACGATCTGGTGCAGCTTGTCGCGGTCGGCGTCGATCGGCGCGATCGGATCGACCTTCGTCTCGAGGCGCTGCTGACGCGCGCTCGCGAGCGGCATGAGCTCGGTCACGACGTCGCGCACGACCTCCCCGATGGGGACCGGCTCGGGGCGAAGCGACATCCGGCCCGCCTCGATCCGGCTGACGCTGAGCATGTCATCGACGAGCCGCTTGAGCCGGTGCGCGTTGCGGCGGACCGAGCTCATCGGGCGCTCGATCAGGGCCGGCAGCTCGCCGAACCGACCCTCGGAGAACAGATCGAGGTAGCCGACGATGCTGGTCAGCGGGGTACGCAGCTCGTGCGCCGCGATCGTGATGAACTCCTGCTTGATCTTGCTCTGCCGCACCAGCTCGGCGTTGGTCGTGCGGAGCTGGGTCTCGGACTCGGCGAGCGCACGGGTGCGCTGGCGAACGATCTGATCGAGGTTGGCGCGGAGGGCGCGGAACTCGGAGCGCGCGTCCTCGACCTCGCGGGTGCGCTCCTCGAGCACGTTACCGAGGCGAACGGCCGCATCGAACAGCTCGGCCTGGGTCGGCGACGCGGTGCCCGAGCGCTCGAGGCGCGCGATCAGAACGTTGATCGTGCGCTGCGCCGCAGCGAGCTCGGCCTCGAGCTCGGCGATGCGGGGATCGTCGGGGGGCGTGCTCACGTTGGCTTCCCGATCGCGAGTCCGGTCAGGGTGTGGTTGACGAGCAGCATGCCGGACTGCTCGCCGAACGTCTGGAATCCGACGATCGGATACGCCGCATAGGTCTCGGACAGCTCCGTCTCGAGGTGGCGCGAGTGCGCCTCCCCGTGGCGGCCGAGGCACGAGAACGCGAGCAACGCTGCACACTCGCCACCGACCTTCTCGCACGCCGCGGCGAGGTCGCGCTTGGTCGTCCCGATCAGGTCGCCGGGGCGCATGATCCGGAGCACGTGACCGGGCTCGACGGCGCTCGCGAGATGGATGCGGTCGCCCTCGAGGTGGGCCATCGAACGCACGTACGGCAGGCCATCGACGTAGCGCGCGAACGTATGGGTGGGCTGCGGTTCGTCGAGCGTGTCTCCGAGCTTCGCGATCAGCTCGCGCAGCCGTGGTCCCGCGGGGCGGCCATCGAGCTCGTCGATCACGCGACCGGACGCGGCCGTGACGACCGTCTTGATGTCGGTCGGCAACACGTGCGACGAGGTCAGCACGTGAAACGGGAGGTCACTCTCGAGGAGGATCACCGCGCCGGCATCTGACATCACCTCGCCGTTGACCCAGATCGCGGCGCGACGCGTGCTCGCGATCTCGGTGGCGGTGCAGCCGCCGACGAACTTGATCTTCGGTGCCGCAGCCGCGGAGCCGATGCAGAACGCTTCCTCGTTGCCCGTCGTTCCGTCGACGATCGTGACGCAGACGTGGCGGGCCGGATCCAGAGTGTCGGTGGTGCGCCCGAGAGATGCGGCGGCGTGATGGACCGCATCGCGGCTGCGCGTCAGCGGTGACTTCGGCAGATCGGTCGCGACCCCGATCCCGACACGAATCCAGTCGCCGTAGAGCCCGAGGCCGACCGCCGCGGGTCGATCACGCGGATGCGCCGGTCCCAGGACCCCGATCGTCGTTCCGCCGACCGTGGGCGCTTTCAGCCCACGGTGGACGTCGGCCCCGAGGATCGCGGCGTCGAGCTGCCAGTCCGCGAACACGAACGCGATCCGCAAGTTCTCTCCCGCGAGTTGTTTCACGAGGTCCGCAGCCACTGCCGCAGCGTCGGACCCGCTCGCCACCACCTGCCTCGAAATCGCCTCACGCACGGTCGCACTATAGCGCTGAAAAGTTGCCCCGGTTCCGACGATGACGCTTCGTTAAGGACATGGAGAAGACGTGCAGCGCGTGTTCGCAGGTATTTCGGCCTGCGTTCGTGTTCCAGATCGCAGTGACCCCCAGTGGGCAGAAGAGTCACTTCTGCTCCCTGGAGTGCCGGCGCGAAGCGCTCGGTGCAGAATCGTTTCGCGCAAAGCGCGCGCGGCGCATCGCGATCCTCAACCAGAAGGGCGGCACGGGTAAGACCACGACCGCCGTCAACCTCGCGGCCGGCCTCGCCGAACGCGAGAACGAAGTCCTGCTGATCGACACGGACGCGCAGGGCAACGTCGGTGTCTCCCTCGGCGTCGCCGGCGAGAAGTCGCTCTACCACGTGCTCGTCGACGGCGCGGATCCCACAGAGGCCGCGGTGCCAGTGCGCAAGCACCTCGACGTGATCACGTCGGACTCGACGCTCGCTGCGGCGGAGATCTGGCTCGCGCGCCAGAACACCGATGCGCGCAGCAAGATGCTGACGAAGCGCCTCAACATGATGGCGCTCTCGCGCCGCTACGACTACATCATGATCGACTGCGGCCCGTCGCTGAACCTCTTGAACCAGAACGCGCTGTCGTACGTCGACGAGGTGATCATCCCCGTGACCTGCGACTACCTCGCGCTCGTCGGCGTCAAGCAGGTGCTCAAGACGATCAAGGACGTCGAGCGTCACCTCGGTCACGCGGTCCGCGTGTCCGCCGTGCTGCCGACGTTCTACGACGGCCGCACCCGCCTCGCCCGCGAGGTGCTCGAGACGCTGCAGGGTCACTTCAAGCACAAGTGTCTCGAGCCGATTCGCCACAACACGCGACTCGCGGAGGCGCCGAGCCACCGCAAGACGATCTTCGAGTACGCGCCGATCTCGCACGGCGCCGCTGACTACAACCGGGTCGTCGACTGGGTTCTCGCGACGACCGCACACACCGAGACGACGATCCACCACCCCGAGCCAACCGCCCCGGCGGCCGCGTGAAAGGTCCAATGAAGGAAGAGAAGTTGATGGGACACGACCCACTGAGCGATACCGACGCGATCCTCAGCGAAGAATATTATGGTCGGCCTGCCAGCACGGAGGGCGCACCGCGCGCTCGCCGCGGTCGAGCGGGGACCGCAGATCCGACGGGCAAGCTGCGCCCGACGCACTACAAGGTCATCTGCATCTCGATGTACACGCAGGACCTCGAGGAGCTCGACGCGAAGGTCGCAGAGCTCAAGCGGCGCGGCTGGACCAAGGCGAACAAGTCGCAGCTGATCCGCCTCGCGCTGTCGCAGGTCGATCTCGACAAGCTCCCGACGCCGCGCCAGTAGCGCTTGCGGATCAGACGGGCGGCTTGAGGATCAAGTTCGCCGCCTTCTCGCGGAGCACGCGCACGACCATGTCGTTGATCGTGTCGCCGCGATCGAGGCTGTCGTAGTAGCGGTCCGAGATCTCGGTGTATTCGACATACGCGGGCGAGAACTCGTCGAGCGTCAGCTTCTTGATCAGGCGGCCGCCGAACTTGGCGAAGGCACCGATCTCGACGGCACCGAGCTCACCCGCGAACCGCTCCAGGTACTCCTGGTAGCGGCCGAGCACGTCGAGCATGGGATCGGACTTCCTCGAGTGCACGTGACCTCAAAACGCCTTGGCGATGCCGACCGCCACCGTGTGGTTGAGGTCGGTACGCTGGACCGCGGTACCGGTGTGCATGCGCTGCGAGGTCGCGATTGGGGCCCCGAAGACTACCTTCGAGTAGTTGAGGTCGTAGGTCGCCTGGATGTCCATGCCGGGCTTCCAGCGATAGGTGAAGCCCGCGCCGAGCGTGACCTTGCTGGCCTTCGGGTTCGTGCCGTCTTCGAGGTTCTTGGTCTGTCGGACGGTCGCCCCGAACAGCATCGTGTCGAGGCTGATCCGCATCCCGATCTTGCTGGTGATCCGCGACACCGAGAACGCCGCGCCGATCATCGGGCCTTGCAGTACCTCGGACGGCAGCTTCGCGCTGTTCGCGGTCAGGTTCGTCACGTTCGACACGAGGAACGACTCGTAGTGATAGCCGAGGCGCGCGAACACCATCATGCCGCTCTTCTTCTTGAGGTCGTAGCCGCCGATCGCGCGCAGGTTGAAGTTGTGGATCGTGAAGCCGGTGGTCTGCTTCGCCATCGGCCCCTGCCCGTCCTGGTCGAACGCGACTCCCGGGATCGCCTTGGCGATGTCGTAGGCCATCTCGCCGCCGACGAGAAACCGCGCCTTGTAGGGGAACAGCACCGCGGCGCCGAGCGCGACGGCTGCAGCAGAGCTGCCGACGCGATACCGATCCGGCCACACGGCCGCGCCGCCGGCCGAGGTCAGCGTCTGCCCGACGAGCGTGACGCCGAGCCGACCACGAAGGTCGATCATTCGGCCTCGCGGGCCGCCGCCCTCGTCACCGTCGTCGGAACCCTCGACGATATCGAGCTTGGAGGTCTGCACGTAGCCGACATCGCCCTCGTCGGTCTCGACGAGCGTCCACTTGCCCTTCTTCTCGAGGACGAACAGCACGTCGTTGGGGCCCGCCTTGAACGACTTCTCGCTATCGGTGTCGGGGTCTTCGTAGGTCTGCGTCTTGGTGTCGACGCTCGCGCGGATCCGATCGTCGCTCGGAGCCTCCTCGGCGTCGCCGGCGTCCTCGGGCTCGTCGTCGTCACCACCCTTGGCGTCGATCGGATCCTCGTCATCGCCGCCGCCACGGCCCTTCTTCGGCTTCTTCGGCTCGTCGCCACCCTCGTCGCCACCCTCGTCGCCACCCTCGGTCGCGTCCGCGCCGATGCGGTCATCCGGGGCGGTGTCGCTGCTGCCAAAGCCACGCTTGGTGCCGCGACCATCGACAAACGAGCGGCGCCGCGTGTTGCGGGAGATCTCCTCGTCGTCCGGCATGTCGACCTTGCTGCGCGGAACGTACCCGGTGCGGCCGGACACGCGGACCTTGAGCCAGCGGCCCTCCTTGGCGATGACCGTCATCGCCTGGCCCTCCTTGACCTTGACCAGGACCTTTCCTTGCTCGCCAGGTCGGTTGTAGACCTTGGCGTTCTGGTTCGACTTCACCTTCTCGGCATGGGCGAGGCGCGGGGCGGCGAGGCCCACTGCGAGGACCCCGATCGCAACGAGGAACAGGACCTTCACCCTCATGGTCGATCTATTCTACAAGGCTCGTGCCTGATCTCCAGCCGGTCTCGGCGCCCCTTCACGCAGGCCTCCGGTCAATGGGCTGAGATCACGGGAGATTGTTCCGGCGTTCCGGAGCTGTTCTGGGTGCGGGATCGACTGCCTACACAAGACCTGGGGGCGAACGCCTCCGCCGGGGGGATCCAGGCGCCAGCGGGCGTAACAGGAAAGCGATAAGCTGAGGCCCCTCCTATGTGCGCTGACCATCGTGAACGATCCACGCCCGCGACGAAGCGCCCGTACACCACGGGGCACTTCGAGCTCATGATCGATGGGCACGTCTCGACCGCTTACTTGAAGTCCGTCCAGGGCGGGCAAATCAAGGGCATGACGGTCGAGGAGACGATCGGCGGCACCAACGCCCGCCTGAAACATCTCTCGACGTTCGACATCGAGCCGATGACGATCGACTTCGGCATCTCCGGCGCGAACGACGTCTTCAAGTGGATCCAGAGCTCGTGGGACAAGAAGTGGGGCCGTCGCTCCGGGCAGATCACGCACGGCAACTTCGAGTTCGCGAGCACGATGGAACACGAGTTCCGGGATGCGCTGATTCTCGAGACCAAGTTCCCCGAGCTCAACGGCGCATCGAAAGAGGCGTCGTATCTCCAGATCAAGATCCAGCCCGAGGTCGTGATGCTCCGCAAGGGGACCGGCCGCGCGCTCAAGGGGACCATGGGCTCGAAGCAGAAGATGTGGACGCCGTCGGCGTTCCGTCTCTACCTCGACGGTCTCGACGAGCTGCAGTACACGAACAAGATCGAAGCGTTCTCGATCAAGCAGGGCGTCAAGAAGCTGATGACCGGCGAGGAGCGGTTCGCCGAAATCGAGCCGACGAAGATCGAGTATCCGAACCTCATCGGAACGATCGCCCTCGAGTACGCCGACAAGCTACTCGAGTGGCACGACAAGGTCCTCAAGAACGGCTGGCAGGACAACGCTGCCCAGAAGACCGGTCGCCTCGAGTTCCTCGATCCGACACGCGCCAAGACGCTGTTCCAGATCAACCTGTTCGATGTCGGGATCAATAGCCTCGAGATCGTGCAGTCGACGGCGAACGCCGACCAGATCAAGCGCTGCAAGTTCGAGCTGCACATCGGACAGATGTCGCTCGACGGCCCGACCCTCGGCCTCGAGTGATCTAGCGCCCGACGCTCAGGTCAGCGCGACGAGCATGTCGTAGAGGACGTGCGCGTAGACCGCGTGCGCGAGCGAGCGGAACCAGAAGATGAGGCCGAACGCGCAGCCCGCGACGCAGCGGTAGGCGAACGCGTGCGCGGTCCACGGCTCGCCATGGGTGCCGAGGTGGTGCGCGGCGGCGAACACGACGCAGGACGCGACGAGCGCGACGAGGATCGATAGCCGGCGATCGACGCCCGCACGTGCGAGCAGCGCGACGAGGCCTGCCATCGCACCGAGCCGGAACACCAGCTCCTCGTGGACGCCGGCTCCGATCGCGGACACCAGCGAGTCGCCGAGTCCGAGGCCGAGCAACTTCTCGACGAGAAGCGCGCCGACCGCACCAAGCGTGAGCGCGTAGATCGCCGCCTCGAGGATCACCGGAGCCGCGACCTCGAGCGACAACGTCGCCCACCGCCGACCACGCCGGATCCAGACGAGGAACGCGACCGCGAACACGAGGTGGACGACGAGGTACGCCGCGCGACTGCCGACGATCTCGTACAGCCCGCGCGTGACGACGTCGGCGCCGTTGACGCGCCCGGCGAACAGGACGCCGATCTCGTACGCGAGCAGCAGCGGAAAGATCAGCACGAGGCTCGCGGCGATGTCGCCGTGGCCCGTGGCGCTCGGCGCCGCGGGGGAGCGCGGAGCCTGTGCCGTGCGCTGGACCCGCTTCTTGCTCATGCGTTGCTGCGCGAGCGCGACGTGCGGCGCGGGCGGACGGTCTTCGCCTTCGGCGGCGCGGCGAGCTTGCTCCGCTTCTTCGCGGCGGGCGAGAGCGATGGCGGCGTCACCGTCGCGGTGATCTCCCGATCTGCGCGCAGGTACGACGCGGCGGCGGCAGCGATGTCCTCGGGGCGCACCGCGCGAATCGCGTCGTCGTAGCCCGCCCAGGTCTGCCAGCCGAGGCCGTACGCCTCGTGATAGGCCATCGCGTTCGCGACCGCGGCGCGCCGCTGCATCGAGATCTGGTGGCTACCGATCAGGTAGCTCTTCGCGCGCTCGACCTCGGCCGCGGTGACGCCGGAGGTCCGTACCCGATCGAGCTCGGAGCGCACGGCCGCGATCGCCGCCGGCAGCTTGTCCGGTGCGCACGACAGGTAGACGGCGACGAAGCCCGGATCGACACCCTCGACGGAGTGCGCCGACACCCGATACGCGAGCGCCTGCTTCTCGCGCAGCTCGACGAACAACCGGCCACTCTGGCCTCCGAGGATCGCGACGAGCATCTCGAGAGCGAACCGATCCGGCGCATCGACGGTCGCGCCGGGGAACCCGACGACGAGGTGAGCCTGTGCACGTTCGAGGTAGCGATAGACCTCGCGCTCGCTCGCGCTCCGACCCTCGACCTTTGGCAGCGCGACGACCGCTGCGGCAACCTTCGTCTTTGGCGACGTTGCGAATCGTGCCTTGACCGCTGCGACCACTTCGTCGATCTCGACATCGCCGACGACGGCAAGCGTCATCGCCGAGACCGGATAGCGATCACGATAGAACTGCGCCAGCTTCGCGCGCGTGAGCTCCGCGACCGAATCCCGCGTCCCGAGCGGGTCGCGCGCGTATGGATGCGCGCCGTAGAGCGTCTCGCTGAACGTGCGGAACGCGACCTGGGTCGGGCTATCGCCCTGCGCGACCTGATCGTCGAGCAGGAGCCGGCGCTCGCGCACGAGCTCGGCCTGCGGCAGCGTCGGGTCGAGGACGCAGTCCGCCAACAGCTCGAGGCCCGGCCTCCACGTCCGCGCGAGCCACTCCGCGGCCATCCCGAAGCTGTTGCGACCGGTGACGCCACCGAGCGCGCCGCCGAGGCGATCGACGCGATCCGCGACCGCGGTGGTGTCGAGCGACCCGCAGCCGCGCGTGATCAGGCGCGACAGCAGTGTCGAGGCGCCGGCGGTGGTCGCGTCCTCGAGGCGTTGCCCACCGCGCCACACCGCGCGCATGGCAACGACTGGCACCGACGGATCGCGACGCACGAGTAGCGTCATGCCATTCGGCAGGACGACGCGCTTCTCGATCGGGGCGGCGGTCGCGGGCACCGGCGTCAGCGACGTCTTGACTCGCTTCTCGGCATCGCGTGTGAACACCTTCGTCGACGAGCGGCCCTTGGGGAGAATCGCTGCGACGCTCGCGTTGTCGGGGCGCAGATAGCGCCGCATCACGTTACCGACGTCGTGGCGACGGACCGCGCGGATCCGATCGAGGTAGACATGGCCGAACTGCGGATCGCCGGCGACCGTCGCGTACCAGCCGAGCGAGCGAGCCCGACCCTGCGCGGTCTCGAGCTGACGGACGAAGGCGGTCTCTGCCGCGATTCGCGCCTTGTCGAGCTCGTCGGAGGTCAGCGCATCGGCGAGCTCGACGCTGTGATCGACGAGCGCACCCACGGTCGCGGCTGCATCGCCCGCACGCGCCGTCGCGGACAGCACGAGCAGTCCCGGATCGCGGAGCGCGTGGACGTTCGCATAGGCGCTGGTCGCGAGCTGATCGCGATCGCGGAGCAGGCGCGGGAGCCGCGCGGACTCGCTCTGCCCCAGGAGGATCGCGGCGACGTCGAGTGCGGCAAGATCGGGGTGGCGCGCGGCCGGGACGTGGAACCCGACGGCGAGATAGGCCTCGCTGACGTCGCGCTGCGTGCACGACGCTCGCGGCGCCGTCTGCATCGGTTCGGTTGCCACGCACCGCGTCGGACGGCCCGCGGGCATCGCGCGGAACCGCCGCTCGACGCTCCGGCGCACCGCGACCGGGTCGACATCACCAGCGATCACGAGCGTCAGGTTGTCGGCGACGTAGTAGCTGCGGAAGAACTCGACGAGCTCGCGCTCGCCGAGCCGCTTCACGCTGTCGGCCGTGCCGATCACGGGGCGGCGATACGGATGCGCGACGAACGCCGTCGCGAACAGACTCTGCGCGACGCTGCGCGCCGGATCATCGGAGCCCTGGCGGATCTCTTCGAGGATGACCTCGCGCTCGCGTGCGAGCTCGGCCGGATCGACCCGCGGTGCCATCAGCGCATCACCGATCGCGTCGATCGCTCCGTCGACGTGGTCGCGGCCGAGGACCGCGTGATAGACGGTGTGGTCGAACGCGGTCCATGCGTTGATCTCACCGCCGCCACTCTCGATCGCGCGCGTCAGCTCGCCGAGGCCATAGTCGGTCGAGCCCTTGAACAGCATGTGCTCGACCACGTGGGCGACGCCGGCCTGCGGCGCGGTCTCGTCGGCCGAGCCCACGCCGACCCACGCCTGAACGGCCACGACCGGCGCGGGGTGGCCGGGCGCGATATGGAGCGTGAGCCCGTTGTCGAAGCGATGGGTATGGACGTCGTGCACAGCTGCGCTCGCCGCGCGTCCCGAGGTCAGGCAGACCAGGAGTGCGGCGGCGGCGAGATTGTAGGCACGGTGTGGCAGGCGCGGCATCTTTTGGACCCAGGCGGCCCGATCGTCGCGACGATAGCCCGGATTCGGCCTATTCTCGGGGCCATGAAGGCACGTGCCTGGGTCCTCTTCAGCGGCATGGTTGTGGGGTGTGCGGGCGACGCTGACGTCGCTGGCAGCTACACGATCGCGCTGACCAACCGCGACAATGGCTGCATGTTCGCGAACTACACGGTCGGCGAGACCGCTCAGGGCATCGGCGTCGTGATCACCCAGAACGAGTCGAACGTGACGCTCTCCGTCAACGGCATCGCCGGTACGTACCTCGTGTTGCTCCTCGGCGCCGACAAGAACGTCTATCAGGGCGGCGTCGATGGCGACGACGTCTCCGTCGACTCGCTCGGGACGCGCGCGCAGAGCATGGGCAACTGCACCTACACGATCAACTCGCGGATCAAGGGATCGCTCGACGGCGACGCGCTCGAGGGTCGCATCGAGTACCGCGCCGCCGACAACGGAAACCCCGACTGCGCACCGATCAGCGGATGCCTGACCTATCAGGACTTCAACGGCACGCGCCCACCGACGTGATCGATCCGGGTGTCGCAGCGCCGACGCTCGTCACCAAGCGATTGTCGCTCCGCCAGCTCCGGCTCGACGACGCGGGCGCAGTCGCCGAGGGTGCCGGTGATCGGCGCGTCGCTCGGTACCTGATCGCGGTTCCGTCGCCGTATCCCGTCGCGCTCGCGCGGCGCTGGGTCATCGGGCGGATCGAGTGGTGGGAGGCCGGACGCGGCGTCACGCTCGCGATCACGCGCCGCACGTCACCGAACATCCTCCTCGGAACGGTGAGCTTGCGCCGGTTCACGCGCGATCGCCGCGCCGAGCTCGGCTACTGGCTGGCCGCACATGCCTGGAACTACGGCTTCGCGACCGAGGCGTGTCGCGCACTGATCGACTTCGGCTTTCGCGAGCTCGGCCTCGCGCGAATCTACGCGCAGGTACTCGCGGGCAATCGCGGTTCGCTCAACGTGCTCGACAAGCTCGGGTTGGTTGGTGAGGGCATCAAGCGGCAGCACATCCGCAAGGGCCAGAAGCTGCACGACGTCGTGCTCTATGGGTTGCTGCGCGACGAGTGGTCGCGCACGAGCTGACGCGCGATCACGAACCCGATCGCGATCCCGAGTCCGACACCGAGCGCGAGCCCGGCGCCGAAGCCGCGGCCACTGCGGATCTCCGCCGGCCCCGTCGCGGGCGTCGACGTCGAGTCACCCTGCCCGGTCAGCACGATCACGAACGCGATCGCACCGGCGAGGCCGAGCACACCACCGGCGAGCCACAGCCAGCGCGGTGTCCGCGGACGGACCGCGCGGGCGCTCTGGACGATCTCCTCGATCGCTTGCTCGCGGTCCTCGGCCACGATGCAGGATACCCCTATGGAGGCGCCGTGCGCTGGCGCTCCAGGTCGCGCTCGAGGTCAGAAACCTTCGTGCGGTGGATGCTCGCGGGATACGCGGCGCGGAACTGGTCGATCCGATCGCGCGCGATCTCGAGGCGGCCCGCGCCGACGTAGGCGTCGATCAGCAGGACGTCGCGCTCCTCGGCGAGCTGACCCGCAGGAAACCGGCGCTCGTGCGACATCAGCGTGCGCAGCGCTTCATCGTGGCGACCGCGCGTGAGTGCCGTGCGTGCGCGTTCGATCACCTGCGCCTCGGCGTTCGCCCCCGGGCCGCTCGGATCCGGATCGGCGACGGGTGATGGCGTCGGGCGCGCCGTCGGCGCCGTCGCGGAGCCGCCCGCTGGAAGGACCACGACCGCCGGGGTCGCGATCGCTGGTGCAGCGATCGGTGGTGGCACGGCGGGAGCCGCGGTGACAGAAGGCGCGACGACGGGCGGTTCGGTCGCGATCACCGGCGATGCGGGCGCCTCGAGCTGCGCCGTCGCTGGCGCACGATCGGCCTCGCCGTGCCCCCACCGGGTGCGCTCGCCGACGACGCCGACCGCGACGCCGGCCCCGACGAGCAGCGTGCCGATCGCAACCTTGGCGAGCCACCCCGTCGCGGCCGCACCGCTCACGGCCGTGCCCATCGCGCCGGCACCACCGCTCGAGGCCACCGAGCTCGCGCCGGCACCACCGCTCGACGTGGCCGCCGCACTGCTCGCCGCCGTCGCCGTGGTCGCGGCACCACCGCTTCCCGCCACCGCGCCCGCCGTCGCCGCAGCGGCCGTCCCGGAGCTCGCGAGCACCCCGAGAAAGCCCGCGAGCACACTCGCCGCAGCGATTCCCGAGAACCGTCTCGACTCGCGACGCTCGGCGTCCCCGGCGACGGCGAAGTCCGCGCTCATCGTCGCGCGCAACGCCTCGCGTGCCCGCCGCAGGCGATCCTTCGCGGTGTCGAACGGAATCGCGAGGAGCTCGGCCGTCTCCTTCAGCGTGTACTCCTCGAGCTCGTGGAGGATCACGATGTCCTGCTGGTCCTCGGGCAGGGTCTGCAATGCCGCACGCAGCGCGAGCGCATCGGCGATCGCGGGCGGAGCTACGATGCGATCCGCGTCGGGTGCGTCGGTCATCGGACTCCGCCGTACGCTGCGCGCGTGGTTGCGATAGACATTGCGTGCGATCCCGAACAACCACGCATCGAGTGACCGATCGCGATCGACCTCTGCCTTCTTGCGCCACGCGATCAGCAGCGCTTCCTGCGCGAGGTCCTCCGCCTCCGCGTGCGTCGATCCGAAACGCACGAGGTGGCGGATCACCTTCTCGACATTGGCAGCGGCGAACACGAGCGAGTCAGTCAGTCAAAGCGCTTGGGCGAATCGAGCTGGACGACGATGGCGCTGACCACGGCATCCGTCACGGTCTTGCACGTCGCGCCGGTCAGCACCTTCTTCGATCCATCGGCGAGCCGCACGGTCGCGCGGAACGCCTTGCCCTGTGCGGCGATCTCGGTGTGCAGCGCGATCACGGTGTCGTCGACCCACGGTGAGTAGCCGAGCTTCGCCGAGACCTCGTCGGCGAACTCGGTCTCCGACAGGCAGCCTGCCGCCTTGGCCTGGTACACGAGCCGCGCCCGCGCCCGAGCGCGCTTCTCGGACGGCGCGGCGGCGGTGGCACCTGGTGCACTGCCGGCAGGCATGGCGCCTTTGCGGAGCAGGATCCCGGAGAAGTAGTTCACCCGGGGATCACCGTGCGCCATGCGCGTGATCTCGACGACCACCACGTTCGAGTTGGTGACCGCAGCGAGCCGCTTGAGGTCCTCCTCGACCTCGGTCTCCTTCGGCGCCGACGACAACCAGTACGCGACCTCGAACCGACCGATCGCCTGGTAGGGCGCGTCCTTGTCGATCTTGATCGTCCCACTCTCGAGCGTGACACCTGCGGGCAACGCCGCGTTGAGCACCTCGACCTCGATGTTCGGCGCCGGCGCGTGCTGAGCCTGCTCGTACGCGGCGGCGATCTTCTCCTGCGCGCCGAGGGCGCCCTCGCCGTAGCCGGTGTACTGGTTCACGCGCGAGTACTTCTGCGAGCGCGTGCCGTCGGCGTTGACCGAGTAGAAGTTGCTCTTGCGACCGAAGTCGGCGCACGCGGAGACCGCCGCGAGCGCGATCAGGAGGGAGAGGGAGCGAAGGGCGATGAGGTTCATATCGGCACTTGTCCGGGGCGAGGCGAGTTGGGTGGGGCTACCACGAAATTTTCGTCGGCCGGCATGGATCCGGAGACGGCACGTTGATTGCTGAACCGACGACACCGCACGCACTGTCGCGGACTTGCACGGCTTCTCGCCCCCTCCTCGTTGCGATCATCAACATGCACCATCCCCTGCTGTCCCTGATCGCCCCGGTCGTTGTCTCGGGCGCCCTCGCGGCGTGCGGCCCCGGCTCGTCGGCGGAGAGCCCCGACGCCGGGACCGAGACCCCGGACGCTCCCGGCGGCGATGCCGGCCAGACTGGCTGCCCGGCCGGCTTCGCGGGCGCCCCGTGCGTCCTCGCGCTGCATGATCAGGCGGTGGCCGGCTGTGATCCGATGGTCGTCGCCGAGCTCCGCGTCGAGCTCGATGCGCGCGCCGAGCTCGGTCCCCTGTGGGCCGCGGGCCGCGCCCTGTTCCGGACCGCCGCGCCGGTGCAGATTGCCGGCGGCTTCAACAACTGGTCGACGACCGAGCTCGCGTCGCGCTCCGTGTGCGGCAGTGATCTCGTCGTCGCCGTCGGGAACGTCGCGACGGGGTACTGGCCGTACAAGCTGTTCGATGGCCAGACGTGGTCGCTCGATCCGCGCGATCCGGCGTTCGCCTACGACGACTTCTCCGGCAACCCTGATGGGATGAACTCGATCCTGAACACGCCGGACTCGGGACGCGGTCATCTCGTCGAGCTCGACGAGGCGTGCTCGACGGCGCTCGGCAATTGCCGCGACGTCACCGCGTACCTCCCGCCTGGCTACGCGTCTCCCGCGACCGGTGCGACGACGTATCCGGTGCTGTTCATGCACGACGGACAGAACGTCTGGGACGATCACGACTGCTGCTTTGGCCACACCGGCTGGGAGCTCAACGTCGCGCTCGATACCGAGATCACCGCAGGCCGTGTCGCGCCGATCGTCGTGATCGCGGGCGGCAACACGACCGCGCGCAACAACGAATACGGTCTGTCGCCGACCACGATGGCGACCTTCATGCAGTTCCAGGTGATGGAGCTGCAGCCTGCCGCGCTGGCTCAGGTGCGCTGGAATCAGCAGCGCGTCGCCGTCGGCGGCAGCTCGCTCGGCGGCCTCGTCTCGATGCACCTCGCGCTCACGTATCCGCAGACGTACGCGGCGGCCGTAGCGCTGTCGGGCGCGTTCTGGCCGAACAGCAACGCGCTCGCCGGTCAGCTCCCGACGTACGGCAAGCAGCCGCTCGCGATCTATCTCGATCACGGCGGCAACGTCGCGCAGAACAGCGACGGCGCCGCGGACACCGTCGAGGTGAGGAACATTCTCGACGGTCTCGGCTGGCAGGTCTCCACGTCGCCGTCGTGCACGCCGACGAGCGATGCGATCTGCTACCACTCCGAGCCCGGCGCGACACACGACGAGCTGGCGTGGAAGGCGCGCACGTGGCGCTTCCTGCGGTTCCTGTTTCCCGCGTCCTGAGCGGGAACCGCACAGCGGGTGATTCTGTCCTCACCGCCTGGGGGTGGCCCCCCCGATCGAGCGTGAGCCTGTTTGCCTACATCCCCAGGAACATCAACGATCTTGGGCACCACGAGCGGCGCACGAAGCGCGCGAGCGGCACATGCGTTGCTTTACACTCCTGTCATGAAGAAGCTCCTGACTACCCTGCTGTCCCTGTCACTCGCCGCATGCGTCGTAGGAACCGACGATCCCGGTGACGGCACAGGCGGGGGCGGGGGCGGCGGCGGCGGTGGCGGCGGAGGGGGTGGCGGTGGTGGCGGTGGCGGCGGCATGACCGGGACGATCTCGGCCGATGCCATGTGGATGGGCACGATGAACATCACCGGCGCGACGACGATCGCCCCTGGGGTGACCGTGACGGTCGCCGAGGGAACGATCATCAACTTCAGCGCCGGCGTCGGCGTCACCATCGGTGGCACGCTCGATGTCCAGGGCACCAAGGCAGCGCCCGTCGTGATCGGTCCGACGACGGCCGGCGGCTTTCACTCCGGCTTCACGATCCCCACGGGCGGTCGGCTCGAGCTGACCTACGCCAAGCAGACCGGCGGCGGCATCGTGATCCAGGGTGGCACCGCCGTCATCCTCGACACGTACATGGCCAAGGCCAGCGGCGACTTCATCGTGATGAACGGCGGCACGATCGACATGCAGTACTCGCAGGTCGGCATGAACGTCGGCGAGACCGACTCGACTCACTGCGATATTCACGTCGGCGGTGCACCGACCATCAAGATCACGAACAGCAACATCTCGACGACGCCGTACGGGATCATGTTCTACGGCGGCACGAACGCCGACTTCAAGAACAACAACTGGTTCGGCAACACGAAGGACGTCGACACCACCGCTGGCGTGCAGGGCGACTTCTCCGGTGGCTGGTTCGAGGACACGCCGCCCCCGCCCGCTGGCAGCGGTGGCGCGACGCTCGTGCTGGCGAACCTCTCGGCGACGCGCCTCTTGACTGCCGGCCCGCGCTGAACAACCAACCCTCTTGCTCGATGGCCCTCGGTGCGAAGATCGCCGAGGGCCGTTTGTGTTTCGGAGTCTGATCGCTATTTCGGGACGCGAACGATCGCCTCGAGAACGCTCGCGTCCTCGGGCGGTGACGGCGTCAGCAGATAGACGCCGACCACGGTGTTCGCGTCGACGCGGAATGCCTGGACCGTGCGCGTGCCGGCCTCGAGTGGACCACGCGCCTTGAGTGCATCGAGTGCCTCGGGCTCCGCAGGGCCGAGCTTGAGCCGATCCGCGACGAGCTGGTTCCAGCGCTCGACCGCGGCGTTGTCCTCGGCGTAGCGCTCGTAGCGCCGGACCTCGGTCAGCGTTCCGGCCTCGTCGAACCGCGCGGTGACCCACGACTCGCCCCACTCGGTCCCTGCCCGCTTGCAGCGCGGATAGGTCTCGAGCTTCTGCGGCGGACCATCCTGCGTATGGCAGTACTGATGCGAGCGCAGCTGTGAGGTCGCCTGATCGCGCGGGATTCCGAGCTTGAGTGTGAGCGGCGCCTCGGCCGCAACTCCGCCACAGCCGAGACCCGAAGCAACAACAGACAGCAGAACCGAGACGATGGGAGCGAGCCTCATTGCGGTCGGAAACTATCATGGTTGCCGTCGGACACGGCGTGTTAGGGTCCGCGCGATGCGGACCTGGCTACTCGTGATCGCACTGAGTCTGACAGTATCGGCCTGCGGCGATTTCCCGCCACCACGCTCGGAGAAGCCGACCGCCCCGGCGGAGAACGATCCGGCCTACGTCGTGAGCGGCGTGCACGAGTGGTGGATCGTCCCGAACGCCGCCACCGACGATCCGCAGCTCATGACGATCCTCGTGACCGTGCCGAGCGGCACGGACTTCGTCGACGCGTGGGTCGGTGACCTGAAGGTCGCCCGGCTGGCGGAGCAGACGAACGGCCAGTACGGCGTGCAGCTCTCGCTCGACGGTCTGCCGGCGGGCACGCACCAGGTGCTGCTCGCTGCGAATGGCTCGACCGAGGCGTTCGCGAGTGTGCCGTTCAAGCGCACGGCGCCGTACTACGTGCTGGTGACCACGGACTGGGACTTCGCCGATCCGGGCAATCAGGCGAATACGTATCAGGACATGATGCATCGCGATCACTCCGAGTTGGTAATGACCCACTTCGTGGGGCCGTACACCTTCACCGATCCGATGGTGAACGAGGCGCGCCGCACCGAGCTCGTCGCGTGGCTGCACAAGCAGCGCGACATGTTCGACGACGAGATCGCCCTGCACATCCACCCGTACTGCCACTTCGTGACGGCCGCGGGCCTGAGCTGCATCACCGATCAGTCGACGGTCTACACCTCCGATCTCACCGGCTACACGATCAAGCTCGGTGCCTACGGCCGCACGGACTTCGGGACGCTCCTCGAGCACGCCAAGTCGATCTTCAACCAGCGTGGCCTTGGCACACCGCGGACCTTCCGCGCTGGCGGCTGGACGGCGACGCTCGAGACGATCGCTGCCCTCGCTGACAAGGGCTTCACCGCCGACACCAGCGCGCTCAACTGGAAGCGGATCGAGGAGTGGAACGGCAAGGAGCTCTATCGCTGGAACATGGAGAACTGGAATCCGATCGATGACACCAGCCAGCCGTACTACCCGAGCGACACCAACGTCCTGATGACCGGCGCGACGAAGCTGTCGATCCTCGAGGTACCCGACAACGGCGTGATGATCGACTACGTCACCCTGCCCGAGATGAACGGTATCTTCGATGCGAACTGGGATGGCCAGCCGCTCGAGTCGCCGCGTACGCTGATGATGGGCTTTCACCCCGCGACGCCCGGATTCGACGAAGCAGAGTACCTACGCGTCGATGGGTTCTTGAAATACGCCGATCAGCACCTCGGGACTCGTCATCTCGGCCCGGTCGTCTACATCACGCTCGAAGACGTCGTCGCAGCCTACGCCCCGTAGCCTTGTCAGCACGGGTGAGGTGGTGCAGGATGCACCACCGCTGAACTCCTACTCTTCACTCAGCGCAGGAAACGACATGTCCAATCTGCACTCTGATATCCAGCGTCTCGTCGACGGCTTCGTTGCTCAGGTCACCGAGCTCGCACGACGCGCCGCCATCGATACACTGGAATCGGCTCTCGGCCGAGGTGGGACGCGGGGAACGGGCGCAGGTCTTGCGCGGATGGGTCGCTCGCGGGGTCGCGGTGCCAAGCGCACCTCGAACGAGCTCGAGAAGCTCCAGGACGACTTCGTCTCGTTCGTCGGCAAGAACCCGGGCCTCCGTATCGAGCAGATCAACAAGCAGCTCGGCACGACGACCAAGGATCTCGCCCTCCCGATCCGCAAGCTGATCGCGGACGGCTCGCTCAAGACCAAGGGCAAGAAGCGCTCGACGACGTACACGCTCGGCGCGAAGGCGAAGAACTAACTCATAAGGTGGTGTGATGGGTGCTCGCGATCTGATTCCGCATCGGCTCCTTCGTCAGGCGACGACGCGTCCCTCGGCTGTCGCGTATCAAGCGAAGGTCAACGGTCGCTGGCAACCCACGACGTGGAAGACGTTCGTCGAGCAGGTTCGCACCGCGGCGCGCGCTCTGATGACGCTCGGGTTCCCCCGCGGTGGCACGGTCGCGATCCTCGGCTTCAACCGGCCCGAGTGGGTGATCCTCGATCACGCTGCGATGCTCGCTGCCGGCGCACCCGCCGGCATCTACACGACGTGCTCGGCCGAGGAGGTCCAGTACGTCGTCCACCACAGCGAGGCGCACGTCGTCCTCGTCGAGGACGCTGCGCAGCTCGCCAAGATCAAGGCGAAGCGCGACGAGATGCCGCTGTGCAAGCACATCGTGATGATGCGCGGCGCGACTGCCACCGGCGCGGACGTCCTGACCTGGGATGACTTCCTCGCCAAGGCCGAGGGCACGACCGAGGCGCAGCTCGATGCTCGGATCGACACGATCGAGCAGGCCGACCTTGCGACGCTCATCTACACATCGGGGACGACCGGACCGCCGAAGGGCGTGATGCTGTCGCACGGAAACCTCGCGTGGACCGCGAGCACGTTGATCTCGGTCGGCAGCGGCGTGGATACCGATGTCTCGCTGTCGTATCTCCCGCTCTCGCACATTGCCGAACAGATGGCGACGGTGCTGATGCCGGCGACCGCCGGCTCGATCGTCTACTTCGCAGAGTCGATCGAGAAGGTCGCAGACAACCTCAAGGACGCGCGCCCGACGGTGTTCTTCGGTGTGCCGCGGATCTGGGAGAAGTTCCACGCCGTGCTCGCGGGCAAGCTGTCCGAGGTGACCGGCGTCAAGGCCAAGCTGATCGCGTGGGCACGCAAGGTCTGCGCGGACGTCAACGCCCATCGCGATCGCGGCGAGGCAATCCCCACGCTCCTCGACCTCCAGTACAAGCTCGCCAACAAGCTCGTGATCTCCAAGCTCAAGATCGCACTCGGCTTCGACCGCGCACGCTCGCTGATCTCCGGTGCCGCGCCGATCGCCCCGGACGTCCTCGAGTTCTTCAACGGCCTCGATCTTCCGATCCGCGAGATCTACGGCCAGTCCGAGGACACCGGCCCGACGTCGTTCAACCTGCCCGGCAAGACCAAGGTCGGCAGTGTCGGTCCGTCGTTGCCCGGCCTCGAGGTCAAGATCGCCGACGACGGCGAGATCCTCGTCAAGGGACCGAACGTGTTCCTCGGCTACTACAAGGAGCCCGAGGCCACCGCGGACTCGCTCAAGGATGGCTGGCTGTGCTCCGGTGATCTCGGTGCGTTCGACAAGGACGGCTTCCTGACGATCACGGGTCGCAAGAAGGAGATCATCATCACCGCTGGCGGCAAGAACATCGCGCCGAAGTACTTCGAGGCCGCGATCTAGCAGTCGCCGATCGTCGGCGAGGCGGTCGTCATCGGCGATCGCCGCAAGTTCCTCACCGCACTCGTCACCCTGTCCGACGCGGCGGCGAAGGCGGGCGACGCGACCCAGATCCGTTCGACGATCCAGGCGCAGATCGATCAGGTCAACCAGACGCTCGCGCGCGTCGAGCAGGTGAAGAAGTTCGCGATCCTGGGAAGGCCCTTCGGCATCGACACCGGCGAGCTGACGCCGACGATGAAGATCAAGCGCAAGGTCGTTGCGCAGATGTACGCCCGCGAGATCGAAGCGATGTACACGGACGCGGACTAGTGGCGCGTCCCTGGCCGCGTGAGAACTACACGTCAGGCGGCGGTGCGGCCGAGATCGCGCTGATCGCGCTGTCGTCGGCGAAGCTGCCCGATCCCCTCCCCGTGTCGCGGAGCAAGCACGGGATGCCCGAGGAGGGCGACGGTGCCCAGTCGATCGCGCTCGTCGCGCGCGACCGCGCCGAGGACCCGCACTGGTTCGCCGAGCAAGTCCTCGGCCCGTTCACCGAGCTGATCGCCACCGACCTCGGTCCGTCCGCAGCCACGACCGCGCTGTCCGCGGAGCACGCGTACGTCATCGAAGCGCAGCTCGACGACCCCGACGACCTCGGCCACGTCCAGGCCGCGTGGGCGCTCGCCAAGTGTGTCTGCGAGGAAGGCGCCGCCATCGTGATCGACGTCTACGCCGCCCGGGCCCACCTCGGCAGCGAGGTCGCCTCGCTCGTGCCCGAGCGCACGTTCGACGTCATGCACGAAGTGACGCTGTTCTTCGAGGAGCTCGGCGACGGCACCCTCGCCGCATGGTCGCTCGGCCTGCGCAAGTTCGGCCGCCCCGACCTCGTGCTCGTCGATGTCACGCCCGAGACCGCGACCGAGGCGGCCCTGCTCCTCCGCGACATCGCGGCGACCCTGGCGTCGGGCGAGCGCATCGAGCCCGGTGACATCGTCGGTGCGCCTGATGGGCGTCAGCTCACGGCATCGGCATTCGTCGCCGCGGACCATCCACTGGTCGCCGTCGACGGTCCCGCGCTGCTCCTGCGTTAGTTCCGACCTCCGGAACGAAAACCAGCCTCCCGGAGGAGGCTGCTGGTCACGCGCGTCGCTCGCCGACTACATCGGGAGGCGCGGCGGGTCGCACGTAGCGGCGGTCTGCTGTGCCTTGGCGAGGTTGTAGAACGCGAGCAGCGCCTCCATGCCGACGTTCGTCGTCGGGTTGAACGCCGGGTGTCTCGAGGTCCCGCCGGCCGGCAGCGCGACGCCGGCGTTCTGGAACGCGGCGTTGTTGATGACGACCTGGCCGGTCGCGTCGACCGTGAAGTACTTGAGCAGCAGGTCCTTCTGCGTCGTGATCGTCGTGAAGAACACGGTCGCGTCGGTTCCGTTGCCGCTCATGAACGCGAACGCGCCCTGCTGGTGGCAGTTCACGCAGCGCTGCGCGTTGCTCGCGGCGAGCAAGCCCCACTTCTGGGTCATCTGCGCGGTGTTGAAGTCCGCCTGCTTCATGCAGCCCGACCACTCGCGGAGCTTGAGGGCCGCATCGACGAGCGGCGGAGGAGGCGTGCCGCCACCGGTGTTGCGATCTGCGAGCTCCTGCGCGAACCAGGCGTTGATCTTCGACTTGTCGGTGGCCGTGTACGTGATCCCCTGGTGGTTGCCGGCGATCTTGGTGAACAGCGGCGCCGAGGCCTCCGTGTACGTTCCGATCAGCGTCGGCAGCTTGATGATCTCTTCGTACGCCGCGCTCGCGTCAGTCAGCGCGAAACCGTACATGCCCGTGACGCCCGCCTGCGCGTGGCAGCCTGCGCCGGAGCAGCGCATGACGATCGGGTGGACGTTGGCGATGTAGTTCTCTTTGCCCTTCTTCGCCGTCGTGGTCGTGCCGCCGTCCGGCGTGGGGGTGGTGTCGTTGTCATCGACACCACCGACACAGCCCGAGAGGAGCAGGAACGCTGTGATCACAGTGCTGGTGATGCGCATCGTCCCCCTGGCTACTGCACTCGCCGGACCATGATTGAACGTAATCATTTCAACCATATTACACTCTCCCAAGACCCTGGATCTGGGGCTTGTCCCCTCGATCGCTGGGGCCTGGGGACAGGGATTCCCAGCTATGCTGCGCGCCATGGGAGACACAGAGCTGGCAGCCCCCCGGTACGGCCACCTCGGCAAGGTCCTGTTCGTCGACCTAACCGAGAACAAACACTGGGTCGAGCATGTCGACGAATCTGTGTATCGCACCTACCTCGGGGGCTACGGCCTGGGTGCGTGGCTGATGTGGAAGCACTTCCCTGCCGGGACGGATCCCCTTGCTCCCGAGGCGTGCTTTGCGATCTCGTCGGGCCTCCTGACGGGTCTTCGGACCCCGTTCTCGGGCCGGATCCAGATCGTCGGCAAGTCGCCGCTCACCGGGACCTGGGCCGACTCGAACTCCGGCGGCAGCGTGTGCAGTCACCTTCGTCAGGCCGGGTTCGACGCGGTGGTCGTGCGCGGCAAGGCCGCAGCCCCGACGCTCCTCGTGATCCGTGATGGCGAGGTCACGTTCGAGCCCGCGACCGAGCTGTGGGGCAAGGAGATCCCGGAGACGTTCGATGCGATCAAGTCGAAGTTCGGCGGCAAGCGCGACGTCGGCGTGTCCGCGATCGGTCCCGCGGGCGAGAAGCTGCAGCGGATCGCGTCGGTGATGAACGATCGCTACCACGCGTTCGGTCGCCAGGGCTTCGGCGCGATCTACGGGAGCAAGAACCTCAAGGCGATCGTCGTGTCGGGCACCAAGGACATCCCGATCGCGAAGCCCGAGGTGTTCAAGAAGATCTGCAAGACGGTCACCGACGCGTACAAGAAGGACCTCAGCCTGGTCGCCCGGTTCTTCGCGTACATGGGCAAGCCGAAGAGCTGGCTCGGCTGGATGTACCGGCTCATGACCAAGCTCGGCGTGAAGGTCACCGCGCCGACTGCCGCGATGCGGCAGATGTGGTCGCAGCGCGGCACGACCGCCGCGGTCGCGCTCTCGGTCGAGAACGGCGACGCCCCGATCAAGAACTGGAAGGGCGTCGGATCCCGTGACTTCCCGCTCGCCAAGAAGGGGATGAAGATCGACGGCGCTGTCGTCGACAAGTACATCACCAAGAAACTGTCGTGCGGCGACTGCCCCATGCCGTGCAAGGGGATCGTCAAGGTCAAGTCGCGCGGCCTCACCGACGTGCGTCGCCCTGACTACGAGACGATCGTCGGGTTCGGCGCGAACCTCGTCAATGATGACATCGAGCTCGTGACCGCCTGCCACGACGCATGCAACCGGCTCGGGATCGACGCGGTCAGCTCGTCCGCCACGCTCGCGTGGGTCTGCGAGGCGACCGAGCTCGGAATCCTCACCGCCGCGGATCTCGACGGAATCGAGATGACGTGGGGCAACGGCGAGGGCGCGCTTCAGCTCACGATCAAGATGGGCTCGGGCGAGGGCTGCGGCGCGTGGCTCGGTCACGGCGTCAAGCGCGCCGCCGAGCACGTCGGCAAGGGTAGCGACGAGTTCGCCGTTCACATCCACGGCGGAGAGCCCGCGTATCACGACAGCCGGTTCACCTCGCTGATGGGCGTGACGTACATCGCAGATCCCACGCCGGGCCGTCACACCGCGGGCTCGGCATCGTGGAACGAGACGTTCGGTGCCGGCTTCTCGCTCCCGAACGCCGCCGACAAGAAGGACTGGAACGTGAAGTGGAAGGGCACCGAAGGCAAGGGCAAGGCCCAGGCGCTCCACTCCAACGCGCATCAGGCGATGAACGGCCTCGGCCTCTGCATGTTCACGATGTTGACGGGGCGCCTCCCATGGGCCGATCTGCTCGACGCCGCGACCGGCTGGGGGCTCTCCGAGAACGAGCTCCTCGTGTGCGGCGAGCGGATCCAGAACCTGCGCGCCGCGTTCAACCGCCGCGAAGGGATCGTGCCCGCCGACTTCAAGCCCCATCGCCGCATGCTCGGCGAAGGCGACGGCGAGCTGCAGGCGGGCCCCCTCAAGGGCATCCGGGTCCCGCTGCCGATGCTGCGTGACGACTACTATGGATCGATGAAGTGGAACCCGACCTCGGGTCACCTGGCGAAGTCG
>JANOPP010000450.1:0-10958 GCA_031421915.1 Myxococcales bacterium
ACGCCGATCGCTTCGAGCGCGAGGTGCATCGCGGCGGTGCACGAGTTGACCGCGATCGCGTGCTTCGCGCCGACCTGCTTCGCGAATGCGGCCTCGAAGGCGCGGGTCTTGGCGCCCGTCGTGAGCCAGCCGGAGCGGATCACGTCGGCCACGGCGGACACCTCTGCCTCGTCCGTGTCAGGGAGCGCAAACGGCAGGAAGCTCTCTCTCATCGCGATCAGTTACGGATAGCACTGTCGGGCGAGGGTCGTGACTCGTCCTCGCGAGATTCCGACACGGTCCGCTCGCCCATCGGCGTCGTCGTGCCCTTCTTCGCGGGGTGAGTCAGGCCGTACTCCGGCACGATCGCGACGATCGCGGCGCGCACGCGGTCCATGTCGTTGCCGCTGGCGGCGCCGAGCAGCGTGTCGACGCCGCGCACGACGTCGTCCCAGTCATGCGGCTTGATCCTGCCGATGAACACTTTGGGGTGTCGCGTCTTCTCGGCCTGCTCGGCCGCGGTCGAGAGCTCCTCGAACAGCTTCTCCCCGGGGCGAATGCCCGTGAACGTGATCTCGATGTCGATGCCGGGGCGCAAGCCAGAGAGAGTGACGAGATCCTTCGCGAGGTCGACAATCTTCACGGGCTCGCCCATGTCGAGGATGAAGATCTCTCCGCCCTGCCCCATCGCGCCGGCCTGCATGACGAGCTGGCTCGCCTCGGGGATGGTCATGAAGTAGCGGCGCATCTCGGGGTGCGTGACGAGGACCGGACCGCCCTTGGCGATCTGCTGGCGGAAGATCGGGATCACGCTACCGGCCGAGCCGAGCACGTTGCCGAACCGCACCGTCACGAACCGGGTCTGCGAGCTCCCCGAGAACGCCTGCAGATAGATCTCGGCGACGCGCTTGGTCGCCCCCATCACGGACGTTGGGTTGACGGCCTTGTCCGTCGAGACCAGCACGAACCGCTCGACGCCGTAACGATCCGAGAGCGTCGCCATGATTCGCGTGCCACCGACGTTGTTCTTGACGGCCTCGCCCGGGTTCCACTCCATCATCGGCACGTGCTTGTGCGCGGCGGCGTGGAACACGATCGCCGGCTTCGCCGACTCGAATACCTGCGTCATCCGGTGGATGTCTGTGACATCCGCGATTCGCGGATCGATCGGCACGCCAGGGAAGGCGGTGGCCAGCTCGCGATGAATCTCGAACAGTGCGTTCTCGAAGCGCTCGACGAGAACGATGCGCTCGGGACCGAACCGACAGATCTGCCGGCACAGCTCGGAGCCGATGCTACCACCGGCGCCGGTGACCAGGACCACCCGGCTGCGAAGGCTAGCGCCGACGATATCCTCGTCGAGCTTGACCGGTTCACGCCCGAGCAAGTCCTCGATCGCGACCTCGCGAACGCGCGACAGGTTCACCTTGTCGCCGACGATCTCGTAGATCCCGGGGATGATCTTGGTCTCGAGCCCCGCGTCGCGGCACAGCTCTGTGATCCGGCGGATCTCCTGGCCGGGGGCGTTGGCAATCGTGATCAGCGCACGCCGCGCGCGGAGCTTCTCCGCGATCATCTTGATGTCGGCGGTGGTGCCGAGCACGCGGAGGCCACCGATGCTGGTCCTCTGCTTGCCCGGGTTGTCATCGATGAACCCGACCGGCGCGAGCCCGAGGTCGGGACGATTGACGATCTCGCGCGACACCATCACGCCGGCCTCGCCGGCACCGATCAGGAGGACACGCGCCCGATCGCCCTCGGTCGCGCGCTTCTTGCGATCCTGCAGCTCGTTGTGGACACGCCATCCGGCGCGCACGCCAACGAGCCCGATGAACACCAGGAAGAAATCCATCGCCAGCACGCTGAGCGGAATCGTGTTGTTCGTCGATGGCATCAGGTGTGCTAGACGGAATCCGAACAGGATCGCCGTCGACACCGAGATCGCAATACCGACCTGGAGGACATCGGTGATGTTCATGTAGCGCCACGCGACGCGCGGGATGCCGAACGCGGCAAACACGATGTACTGAAGACCCACGACGCACGGCCAGGTCATCAGCGCGACGGTCAGCGCGACGTTCGGGATCTGGAACTCGAACCGAAACAGCCACGCGATCCAGTACGCCAGCGACATCACACCGAAGTCGAAGGCAATCCGGAGGCTGCGATTCAGGAAACGAGGCATGTGTTTGCGCGGGTTAGTGGCGGGTTAGTGGCCCGCCGTTCACGGCGCCGGGCACCCTACCCGAAAACCCCAGGGACCCGGCAACATCGATGGTGAGGCGTGAGACAGATCATGGTTTGCGGGGGCTGACCGAGCGATTTCGCCCCTGGGTCCGAGCGTCGGACAACCTCCGAGCGCACACCGGAAGTCGACGAGAGATTGTGACTACATGTTCGGCTTCGGCAGCCGAGACAGATGTTGACTTGGCCGGCCCCAGGCGGGATGGTCACGACAGGATCTATGTCCATCAAGCACTACACGAAGCCTCTCTTCTTGGCGTTGATCGCGCTCATCGGACTCAGCGCATGCGCTGCCGGTGATCTCGAATACGGAAGCACAGAGCAGCACATTGACCCACCGACCACGATCTCGGCGACCGCGATCTCGGACACGCGAATCCAGGTGAGCTGGTCCACGCAGCTGCCGATGGGCGCCTTCAAGTACTACGTGCAGCAGTCGACAGCGGCGGCAGGTCCGTTCACGCACGTCGGCTCGGTGCTCGAGCCCACCACAGACTTCACGTCGGTGAATCTCACGCCGAACACGACGTACTTCTTCCGGATCGTCGCGGTTCACACCGACGGAAGCGAATCGCTTCCCTCGGGCAATGCGTCCGCGACCACGTTCGGTGGTGCAGGTACGGGCGGTGCTCCGACGGGAGTTACCGCGACGGCGATCTCCACCTCCCGTATTCAGGTGGCCTGGACGTCGGCGCCCCCCGCATTCAAGTACTACGTCCAGCGCGCCACCTCGCCAGGCGGCCCGTTCGTCCACGTCGGCTCGGTGCTCGAGCCCATGACGTCGTTCCTTGACGTCGGCTTGACCCCGAGCACGACCTACTTCTATCAGATCGTCGCCGTGTTCCCCGACAACAGCGAGTCCGGTCCCTCGACGCCGCTCGCATCGGCAACCACGTTCGGTGGCATTCAGCCTCCGACCGCGGTGACTGCAACGGCGATCTCGCAGGATCGGATCACGGTCTCGTGGACGGCCGCGGCGAACGCGGTCAAGTACTACATTTATCGCTCGCTCACGGTCGGCGGCCCCTTTACCAACGTCGGCACCACGCTCTCCCCGGGCACGTCGTTCCTCTCCGTCGGTCTGACCCCAAGCACCACGTACTTCTACTACGTCACCAGCGTCGACGTGAACGACGCCGAGTCGACACAGTCGAACATCGCCAGCGCAACCACACCGGGTCCCGGCGGCGGTCTGTTCGAGGGTTACTGGAAGTTCGACGAGCGCACCGGCTCGGTCGCTGCCGACTCCTCGGGCTTTTTCCGTAATGGTGTTCTTTCCGGCGGTGCGACGTTCAACACGATGGACAAGGCGCAGATCGACGACAACCGCTCGGTGCTCTCGATCACGAGCGCGACCGGCTCGGTCGTCACCGTCCCAGCCGCAGCGGGTCTCAACATGACCGGCAGCTTCACGGTAGCGTTCTGGGCCAAGGTCAGCGGCGGGCCCGTCCGTTTTGTCGGCCAGCGTCCTTCGGGATGCGGTGTCGGCGGCTGGGAAGTCGGCCAGGACGCCGGGGGGTTGTACTTCCTCGGGGAGAACGAGACCCGCAGCTTCGGCCAGTCGCTGCCAGTCGGCACGTGGACCCACGTTGCGGCGACGCACGCGGGCGGCACGATGCGACTCTACGTCAACGGATCGCAGGTCGCCACGGGCCCGTATACGTCGACGAACAGCGTTGGCGGCAACCTGATCTTCGGTCACCCAGGTGGCTGCGCAAGTGATGCATTCCTGCTCGACGAGGCGCAGGTCTACAGCCGCGAGCTCACGCCGACCGAGATCTCCACGAGCGGCACCCTGCCGCCCGCACCTACGGGCCTGGTTGTCACGACCAAGACTTCGGTCTCGATCACGCTGTCGTGGAACCAGGTCCCGGGCGCGACCTCGTACATCCTGTCCAAGGGTGACGGCGCGGGACCGGTCAATTTCTACACGCACGTCCCAGCGACCGCGACCTACGAGGTCGATCACCTCATGTCCGGCATGTCGTACACGTTCAACGTCCGCGCGGTCGTCAACGGCCTGTACTCGAACGCTTCGGCCAACCTGACCGACTCCACGGTGGGTGGTCTCGCGGCTCCAACCGGGGTGACCGCGACCGTGATCTCCGCGGATCGCATCCAGGTGGCCTGGACGGCGGTGAGCGGTGCGTTCAAGTACTACGTATTCGAGTCGGTCAACGGCGGTGCGTACAACTTCGTTGGCAGCGTCGTGAGCCCGCAGGTGGATCTCCTACGCGCGAATCTCGCCGCAGCAACGACGTACAGCTACCAGGTCCAGGCCGAAGATTCGGCGCAGCAGACCTCGCCGATGTCCGCGGCCGCCAGCGCGATGACGCCGTAGCTCGCCGTGAGTGGTCTCGGGCTCGGATTCCAATCCGATCCATCCGTCGGCTCCGGTCCGTTTCGCTGGAGCTTGAAACCGAAGGCGGGCGATCGCCTTCGGTTTCTCCTCCATCGCTCGGTGATGCGATCGAGCAGCGCGCTCCGCGTCCGGGGCGGGCTGACCGTGTCGCGCTGGCTGCAGCGCGTCGTCGGTGACTATGCAGGACCGATCGTCGCGGAGGCAGCGCCCGACGTGCGTGTCAGCTTCGACGGCTTCGACCGCTACTGGATGCGGGTGTTCTTTCGCGGCGACTTCTACGAACCCGAGCTGTTCCGGATGTTCTCGCGAATCAAGCGCCTGACCGCGTTCGACCTGATCGACGGCGGGGCGAACATCGGCTTCTGGAGCGCGGTCCTGACGAGCTCTCGGTTCGGCGTCAAGCGCGGCGTCGCCGTCGAGGCGTCGCCGACGACGTATCAGGATCTCGCGCGGACGGCGGTCCTCTGTGGTGGTCGGTTCGCCACGGAGCATCGCGCGCTCAGTGGCCGCCCCGGCACGATCGAGTTCGAGCAAGGAGTCGCGCACGCCAGTCGGCACATCGTCGCTCCGGGGTCGACAGCGCCCGCGCACCAGCGCGTGAGCGTCGAGGCCACGACCATCGATGCGCTGGTCGCGAAGCACGGGCTCGACAGCCGAAACCTCCTGGTCAAGCTCGACGTCGAGGGAGCCGAGCTCGACTGCGTCGCCGGAGGCGAGGTCGCGTTCGCTGCGGGGGCGGTGTTCATCTACGAAGACCACGGCAAGGAGCCGAGCTCCCTGCTCACGCAGCAGCTCCTCGAGCGCGGCGCCGCGTGCTGGTTCATCACCGACGAGGGCACGCTGACGCACGTTGCCAATGCGGCGGCAGCATCCCGCTTCAAGGTCGACACTCGTCGTGGATACAACTTCCTGTGCGTCGCGCAGGCACACGCGCGTGACCTGGAACACCGTCTGTTCGGCTGATTCCGAATAGGTAGTTGCTCCCTGCTCGGGCTATTATCCGAGACGTGAGTGTGCGCGGATGGATTCCTGGCCTGGTCGCCTCGTGGGCCATGCTCGGCGCGTGTGGCTTCACCATCGCGAACAATGGTCCAACGGATGGTCCATTGCCCGACGTTCCCGACGCGCCACCGGATGTCTCCGACACCGGACGCGTTCGCGCCGGCCTGATCGGCTTCTGGACGTTCGACGACACCGCCGGTTCCGCGTTTCTCGCCGAGACCTCGGGCGCCGGCTCGACGGTTCCGATCGAGGTCTACACGCAGGGTGGGATCCCGGCGCCGATGCTGGTCAACGGGAACCTGATCGCGAACATGCCCGTCCGGATGTTCACCGCGGAGAGCAACCGGCTGCCCGCGGACTGCATCGCCGGCGGGGGCGTCACGCTCGAAGCGTGGGTGATGCCGCGCGCAAACTTTCAGGGGCAAAGCGGCGAACCGGCCTTCGTCGTCGGCCTCGCGGCGAATGTCGGCTCGCGCAACATCGCGTTCCTCCAGGACGGCGACAAGTGGGTCGGCCTCGCGCGCACGACCGCGGCGCTCGATGGCTCGCCGCGCCTCGTGTCGACCAGCTCCGCGTCGTCGACTGCGATGACCCACCTCGTCCTGACGGCCAGCCCCTCGCAGCGGATCCTCTATATCGACGGCGTTCCGCAGGTGATGGGGACCGCGGGGCCGCTCACGGGCTGGGATCTCACCTATCCGCTCGCCGTGCTCGACGAGTATCAGCACGCGAGGCAGTGGACAGGGACGGTCGCACTCGTCGCGCTCTACAACCGTGGCCTGTCTGCGCCAGAGATCGCGCGGAACTTCTCGCTCGGTCCGAACGCTCCGCGCTAGCTCACTGGTAGAGCGTGAGCGCCTTTGCGATCCACGAGCGGTTGGGCGCTCGGTCGGCGATCGCACGCAACACACCAGCCGCCCCCACCCGATCACCATTCGCAGCCAGCAGGGCAGCACGCTCGCAGAGCGCCCACGTCGCGAAGAACGGGACGTGATACGCGGCGTAGAAGTCGAGCGGCGCGGCGTATGCCACGGTGAGCTGCGGATCGGTGAGCGCGCTCGGATCGTGCGGCGATGCATCCTTCACGCATGCCCCGCCGAAGAACCGTGCCCGCGCGCGGACGAGCTTCGCGAGTGAGGCGGGTGCGCCGTAGGCGGGCTGCGCTGGCGTCGCAGCGGTGGCGAGCGCATCGAGCTGAGTCGCTGCGCGCTCCGCGATCGCGGGTTCGATCACGCCGGCCACGAACAGACAGGCGCCACGCTCGCGAGCGCCCGCGTCAGCGCCACCGTCGAGGCACGGTGCGACCGTCGCCGCGGCAGCCGGATCGCCGTCGATCCACTGTAGAAGGGCGAGTGCGGCCCGGCGGACCGGACGGCGACTCGGGCCCGCGCGATCGAGCGAGCGTTGATAGAGATCCTTCGCGCGCGCACGATCACCGGAGAGCGCGAGGACCTTCGCGAGACCCGCGAGCGTGTCCTCGCCTTCCGCGAGCCGCAGCGCCTCCTCCGCGGCGGCGATCGCCTCGGTGTGCTTGCCCGCCGCGCCGAGCGTCGTCGCGTACACGGCGACCGCATCTGCTTCGCCGGGGAACGCGTCGCGATACAGCGTGCCGATGCGCAGCGCCTCGGTCGGTTCGTCGACGTAGAGCAGCACTGACGAGTAGTGATCGTAGATCCGGCCGCGAAGCTGGTTGTCCGTCGAGGCGAGGAGAGCCTTGTACTCTTCGCGTGCGGCGGCGTAGTTGCCCGAGTGGTAGTCGAGTTCCGCGGCCCAGAACGCGAGCTCGCGGTCCTTGGTCGCGGTGCCGAGGATCTCGCGGGCCTTTGCGGCGCCCTCGTCGGCGCGGGCGATCGCGACATCGAGGAGCAGGCGATCCTTGCTGCCCGCGGCGAGCGTCGGCCGCGAGCGCTTCGCGGCGTCGACGGCCTTCGTGCGATCGACCTCCGACGCGCCTCCGAACAGGATCACGTACGCGTTCGCGCGTGGGTGCTCGGGAGCCACCGAGAGCGCGGCACGGAGCGAGGACAGTGCCTTGTCGTTGTAGAAGACGTCGTACTCGGAGAGCGCGCGCTTGACGTACTCGTCGCCGGGACGCGCCGGCTCCGGTTGCTGCGCGCGCCAGGCGTAGACACCGACGCCCGCGCCCGCGACGAGCACCGCCGCAGCGACGACGAGCGGCCACCGGCGACCCGGTGGTGCGAAGCGCCGCTTGCGCTCGGCGGCGATCGCATCGCGCAGCGCGGCCATCGTCGGAAATCGTGCGGACGGCTCCTTCTCCAGTGCACGCAGGACGATGTCGACGGTCGAGTCCGGGACCTTCGGGAGCTCGGGCGGCGGCTCCTTCGTGATCTGGCGAAACAGTGCATCGAGGGTGGTCGCCGTGTACGGCGGCTTGCCGGCGAGGATCTCGTGGGCGAGGACACCGACGGAGAACACCTCGCTGCGCTCGTCGGGGAGCTCGCCGTGGATCTGCTCGGGGGCCATGTACAGCGGCGTACCGAGGAGCGAGCCGACCTGCGTCTTGTAGCTGTCGAGCTCGTCATTGGACTGGACGCTCGGCATCGTCTCGTCGAGCGCGATCTTCGAGTTGCTGACCGCCGGCCGCATGCCCGACGACGACGCTGCTGCGGGATCGCCATCGCGCAGCTTCGCGAGCCCGAAGTCGAGGACCTTGATCCCGTCGGGCGAGACCATGATGTTCGCCGCCTTGATGTCACGGTGAAGGATCCCTTGCGCATGCGCCGCGACGAGCGCATCGGCGACACCCTCGATCCAGCGCAGCGCGACCTCGAGCGTCGGCGCACCGTCCTTGCGGAGTGTCTCCGACAACGTCCGGCCCTCGACGAGCTCCATGACGAGGATGTCGTCGCCTTGATGCGTGACGATGTCGAACAGCGTGACGACGTTCCGGTGACGGATCGCGGCGGCAGCACGCGCTTCGCGGAGCATGCGTGCCCGGCGCTCGACGTCACCGGCAGCGTCCGCCGGGAGCACCTTCACCGCGACGTAGCGATCGAGCCGCTCGTCGCGCGCGCGCCAGACCTCGCCCATCGCGCCCTTGCCGAGCTGCGAGACGAGCCGATAGGGCCCGACGAGGTCTCCGGCGTCTGGCACGAGGTGATCCTACTCTGGCTTGGCCGTCAGGAACTCGAGCAGGAGCTTGTTGAAGGTCTTGGGGTCCTGCCACATCGCGAAGTGGCTCGTGTTCTCGAGCACGGCGAGCTGGCCCTTGGGGATGATCTGGGACATTTCCTCGATCTGCGCGAGCTCGATGATCTCGTCGTGATCACCGAGCGCGACCAGCGTGGGTGCCTTGATCGAGGAGATCTGCTCCTTGGTGAAGCCACCCGGATTGCGCCACACGGGCAGCATCGCGTCGATCTGCGCCTGGAACGACTTGGCCGTGTTGCCGAGCTTCGCGTGGTCCGCGCGGCACTTCGCGGTGTACTGGCTGAACGTCGTCGACGGCGGCTTGCCGCGACGCGACTTGCTGCCCTTCGCGTCGTAGTTGGTGCCGATGATGAACAGACGCGAGACCCGCTCCGGGTTGAGCACCGCGAGATCGAGACCGATCGCACCGCCGTCACTCCAGCCGACGATCGCTGCGCGCTCGAGCTTCAGCTTGGCCATCACCGCCCTCACGTCGGCGGCCATCAGGTGATAGCTGAGCTTGCCCTTGCCGAGCGAGCTACGGCCGTGACCGCGCGTGTCGATCACGATGACCTGGAAGGTGTCGCGGAGAGCGGTCACCTGCGCGGAGAAGTGGTCGCCGTTGCCCATCCCGCCGTGGAGCAGGATCACGGGATCGCCCTTGCCGTGAATGGCGTAGAAGATCTTGGCGCCCTTGGATTCGGCGGTGCCCGACGACGACGGCTTCGGCATCGCGAGCGGGAGAGGGAGCGTCTCCCATCGCGGCTTCGCGTGAGCGGGCGCCGTGATCACGAGCACCATGATCAGGGACAGCACCAGGCGCATTCGAGACATGATACCGCGACCAACAGGGTAAGCTCGATGGATGACGCTGATGCGCATCGTGGCGCTCGGGATGCTGGCCGCGTGCGGTAATCCGAAGCAACAGCCCCCGGAGGCGGCTCCGCCCGACGATGCATCCGACGCTGGGGTCGACGCGCCGTTCGAGCCTCCGGCATGTGCAAGCCCCCGGTCGGGCTCGACGATCAGCTTCCGGGAGATCGGTCGCGTGTACACGGCCGGCGCGGTGCTCGCGACGTCGCCACCCGGCGACCCTCGAGTGTTCGTTGTCGAGCAGAACGGAGGCGTCCGGATCTTCAAGAACGAGATCCTGCTCCCAGAGCCCTTCATCGATCTGAGTCAGGACAGCGGGGGGCCCGTGATCGGCGGCGACGGAGGTGGCGACGAGAAGGGACTCCTCGGGCTCGCGTTCCATCCCGCGTACGCGACCAACGGTCAGCTGTTCCTGTTCTACACGAGCACGCGAGGCGGCAACTTCCACAACTTCCTCGTGCGGTGCACCCAGAGCGGCACGAACCCCGACCGCTCCGAGCCGGCGTCGTGCGTCGAGGTTCTCGCGTTCCGCGATCCGTACTCGAACCACCAGGGCGGCATGATGGAGTTCGGCCCCGATGGCTATCTCTATCTCGGCCTCGGAGATGGCGGCGGCGGCGGAGACCCCTTCGGCTATGCGCAGGATCCAACCTCGCTGCTCGGGAAGATGTTGCGCCTCGATGTCGACCGCAAGGATCCCGGCAAGGAGTACGCGATCCCATCCGACAATCCGTACGTCGCCGGCGGTGGGCTCCCCGAGATCTACATGCGCGGTCTGCGGAACCCGTGGCGCTGGTCGTTCGATCGTGTGACCGGCGATATGTGGATCGGCGACGTGGGACAGCAGCTCATCGAGGAGCTGAATGTTCTCCGGCCCGGCGAGCAGCGAGGTGCCAACCTCGGCTGGAGCATCTACGAAGGCAACCACTGCTGTGTCACGACCCCGTACCGGTGCGAGCGCGCCGCGCCTGACGACCAGTGCACGCCCGCGGGCTTCACGTTCCCCAAGGACAGTCGGGCGCCCGCTGGTGGCGACCTCGGATGGCGCTCGATCATCGCCGGCGAGGTCTATCGTGGCTCGTGCTTCCCCGACCTCGTCGGCTGGCACTTCTACACGGACTGGAATCAGCGCGACCTGATCAAGGCGCGGCTGAGGCCCGACGACACGCTCGAGATCGTCGACGTCGGGGTCAAGGTCCCGGGAAATCCGTCGAGCCTCCACGGCGATGCGCGCGGCGAGCTCTACCTGACGAACACCGACGGGTTCGTGTATCGCCTCGAAGCGAACTAGCTCGGCTGGAGCGCGAGCACGAGGCGGAAGCCCTGATCCGTCGGGTCGCCGTCCTTG
>JANOPP010000451.1:0-9886 GCA_031421915.1 Myxococcales bacterium
CCGATCGCGCGACGCCACATGACGCGGATCCGCCGTGCGATCGAAGCGACGCTGGTGATCAGCGCCACCGCACACGAGAAGCCGCGACCGTCCCCGTACAGGAATGCGCTCGCGATGCTCGTCGTGCTGCTGGTCGTCATGGCCATCGGCGCGATCTACATGTTCGTCAAGACGCGGACCTCGGCGCCGGCCAGTCCGCCGGCGCTCTCGGCACCACGGCTCCCGGCTGCGCGCTAGCGGGTCCCTTGATCTTCACCGAGGCTGGCCGATTCGCCGACTATGACCAGCGTTCCTCCCCTGCACCGATCGCAAGTGATCATGCGGCTCCCCGTCGATCACGTGACGGCGACGCTGATCCTGCACGACGGCGATCGCTCGGACGTGGTGATCTTCGTGTCGCCGGACGAGGACATCGCGCGGGTGCTCGCGGCGCGCGAGCCGTTCCTGCCGATGGTTCGCTCCGGCAAGGTCGCGCTGATCGCACGCACTGCGATCGCGGCGCTCGGCCTACCCGCGATGCCGATGATCTCGCAAGAAGGTGACCTCCCTCTCGAGAGGCAGATCGCGACGGTCCGCCTTCGGTCCGGTCAGCTGATCGAAGGCGAGCTGCGATGGACCGGCGCCCCGAGCGCGCAGCGTACCGCCGATCACCTCAACTCCGACGAGCCGTACATCCAGGTCTTCGCCGGCAACACGACCTGGTACGTCGTCAAGCATCACGTTGCCCTCGTGGAGGAGCGCTGATGTTGACGATCCCGCAGCTCCTCCGGTTCGCCGTCCAGCAGAAGGCGTCGGACGTTCACCTCTCCGCCGGCGAGCCGCCGATGCTTCGCATCCACGGCGACATGGTCCGCATCGAGCATCCCGTGCTCACCGCCGAGGACACACACCGGCTGATCTTCGATGTGATGAGCGACGGCCAGCGCCGTGGCTTCCAGGACAAGCTCGAGTCGGACTTCGCGTTCTCTCTCGATGATGACCTGCGGTTTCGCGTCAACGCGTTCGTCCAGAACCGCGGCGAGGGCGCCGTGTTCCGGACGATCCCGACCAAGATCCCGCGGTTCGATGATCTCGGACTCCCCGAGGTCCTTCGTCACCTGTGCGACGAGGAGAAGGGCCTCGTCCTCGTCACCGGTCCGACGGGTAGCGGCAAGTCGACCACGCTCGCCGCGATGATCGACTACATCAACGAGTCGGTGCAGGGGCACATCCTCACGCTCGAGGATCCGATCGAGTTCGTTCACAAGCCAAAGCGGTGCCTCGTCAACCAGCGCGAGGTCGGCACCCAGACCCAATCGTTCAATGCTGCGCTTCGCGGTGCACTCCGCGAGGATCCCGATGTCATCCTCGTCGGCGAGCTCCGCGATCTCGAGACGATCCAGCTCGCGCTCACCGCAGCCGAGACCGGTCACCTCGTGTTCGCCACGGTCCACACCTCGAGCGCTGCCAAGACGGTGGATCGTCTCGTCGACGTGTTCCCGCCCGCGCAGCAGGCGCAGGTCCGCACGATGCTCTCCGAGTCGCTGCTCGGCGTCTGCACGCAGATGCTGATGAGCAAGGTCGGCGGCGGTCGCGCTGCGGCTCTCGAGCTGCTGATCGGCACGCCCGCTGTCCGCAACCTGATCCGCGAGGGCAAGACCCACCAGATCCCGTCGGCGATGCAGGTCGGCGGTAAGGCGGGCATGGTCACGATGGAGGCGGCGGTGATGGATCTCGTCCACCGCGGAGTCGTCACCTCCGACGAGGCCCGCAAGCGCGTGCCCGAGCTCGCACACCTGTTCGAGAAGCACCAACCCGTCGCGCGAGGAGTTGCACGATGAACGCCGAGACCAAGTGGGATCCTGCGATGCGCAACCTGCTCGACCACATGGTGAAGGTCGAGGCCTCCGATCTCTATCTGACCGCGGGTAGCCCGCCGGTGTTCCGCATCGAGGGCGCCGGCTATCCGGCGAAGACCTCGCTGACCGGCGAGCAGATCGCCCGGATGGCCGAGACGCTGCTGACGCCGGCGCAGAGCGCGGAGTTCGCCGGGAAGCTCGAGCTCAACATCGCGCTGTCGACCACCACCGGGGGGCGGTTCCGCGCGAACTTCTTTCGCCAGCGCGGCGCCGTCGGTCTCGTCGTTCGCCTCGTTCGCACCAAGATCAAGACGCTGCGCGAGCTCGACATGCCCGGCACGCTCGGCGACGTCATGCGCAGCAAGCGCGGCCTCGTGCTGCTCGTCGGTGGCACGGGTAGCGGCAAGTCGACCACGCTCGCCGCGATGATCGATCACCGCAACCGCGTCGAGTCCGGCCACATCATCACGATCGAAGATCCCGTCGAGTTCGTGCACGCGCACCAGCAGTGCATCGTGACCCAGCGCGAGGTCGGCATCGACACGTTGTCGTACAAGGACGCGCTCAAGAACACGCTGCGGCAGGCTCCGGATGTGATCCTGATCGGCGAGATTCGCGACGTCGAGACGATGGAGGCAGCGATCGCGTTCGCCGAGACCGGTCACCTCTGCGTGTCGACACTCCACGCAAACAACGCGAACCAGGCGATCGAGCGCATCCTCAACTTCTTCCCGCCGACCCGCCAGGCAGAGATTCGACTCCAGCTCTCGCTCAACCTCCGCGCGATCGTCTCTCAGCGCCTCATCCCGACGCTCACCGGCGGTCGCGCCGCTGCCCTCGAGATCCTGCTCGACACACCGCGGATCAAGGACCTCATCAAGCGCGGCGAGACCGAGGCCGTGAAGGACGCGATGGAGCAGGGCATCCACGAGGGCTGCCAGACGTTCGACAGCGCGCTGTTCGACCTCGTCACGGCAAAGCGGATCGCCGACCAGGAGGCGCTGCGTGCCGCAGACAGCCCGAACAACCTGCGGCTCAAGCTGGACCGGTTCCGCCAGGCCGGTGGCGTCAAGACCGCCGACCCGCCCCTCCGGCTCGCGCCAGTCGTGCCGCTGAGGGTCGCGACACACCGCTAGCTCGCGCTACGGTGGGGCGTGGCGACTACCTGGCTCACGCTCCTGGCCGTGCTGGCGATCCTCGCCAGCTCCGGCGCGATGACGTGGGTCGCGATGAAGGCCACACCCGGCCACCCGGACGGCGAAGGCGCCGCGATCGCACGCATGAGAGCCGCCGGCACATGGGACGGCTTCACCCGCGCGACACTGCTCGATACGGGCGAGCGCGGATTTCTCGCGCATCATGCTGATCGGATCGGGTTCTTTCCGATCACGTCAGCAGACGACCTGGTGATCGCGCGCTCGGCGATCTCGCTGATCGAGGCGATCGCCGATCACGCGGTCGCTCAGCATCGCCTGATGATCGTGTGGATCGACCAGCGCGTTCAGACCCGCACATTCGACGCCGGACCCGATCTCTCCCCGTGGACGCGCGAGAAGCGTCCAACCGTACGAGTTCTCCGCGACGACGACGACATCGGCAACTAGTGCCCGGGGCCCGACCGCACGGTCTCGATCAGGAGATCGAGCAGGTCGTTGCGCATGATCATGATGTAGCCGATCGCGACCGCGCTGACGATACAGGCAAGGGCGTGGAGGCTCGCGCGAAGGCGTACGGAGCGACCGCGTCCTCGGAGCAGATCGAGCGTCGCGCCGGAGAGCCACGCGAAGAACGCGGCGGTGATCGTGACGGCGAGGATCACCGGTGACGCGGTCGCGTTCGTCGAGTGCGAGATCGCGACGAGCAGGGCACCGAGCGGGATGATGAAGATCACCTCGAACGGCGGCCGCAGGGAGGGCAGGCGACGGCCACCGCGCAGCATCGCGTCGACGAGCGACGCCAGCAGACCCGCGAAGGCGAGCAGCAGTGCAGCCCACGCGATCGCATAGACGCGGCCGTGAACGCGGCCCCTGGCAGCAGCAGCGAGGAGATCGTCGCGAAGGATTCGATCGGCGAGCTCGGCGGCGGGGAGCTGGTGCGCGAGCGTCTCGGCGAGCGACCAGTCGTGCGCATCGAGCGCGTTGCCGGCACCGCCGCGGAGCGCCGCGATCGCTTGCGGCGAGCCGGGCCAGTTGGTGACGACGGCGGCGTAGCGGACCTGGGCCTCGTCGTGACGGCCGAGGCGGCGCAACAGCTCCGCGATGAACAGCGCGGCGTCGGGCGCGCCGGGCCACGGCGCGATCGCGAGCGCGGTCGCGCGGCGAAGCACATCGTCGATCGGCAGGTCGTCCGCGGACGCGATCAGCTGTGCGAGCTCACCCGCCTCGCGGGCGTGTTCGTTGTGCGCACCGATGCCGGAGCGCAGGCGTGCGGCGCGACGCTCGGCGGCGGTAGCGACGCGCGCGTGGGGGAGGTCGCGCAGGATGCGGTCGTAGAGCGCGAGGGCGCGGGCCGGGTCGAGGAGGCGGTCCTCGCAAGCGCGACCCGCGGCGAACAGGTGGTCTGCAAGCTCGGGAGAGGGCGGGGACGTCTCGATGGCCGTGACCGCGACCGCGAGGGCCTGCGGATCGTCGGTGTCGAGGGCGTCGAGGAGCGGGTCAGCGGCCGCGATCCGCGCGGCAAGAACGAGACCCGCGAGGGCGATCCGGATCAGCGGTACTCCGTGGTCTCGAGAGCGCTACCAACGACGACCGCGTGCAGCATCAGTCGTCGCCCGCGACGGTGACGGCCTGGCAGGCCTTCTCGAACGCGGCGGCCGCGTCCTTGAGCTCTTCGTCGAGCGTCGCCTGGCACGTGTGGTAGCTGTCCGCGCCGTCGGTCCACCACGCGAACACGACCTCGGTCGTCTTCATGCCGCCGTCATTCTCGGCGATCATGAGGCGGTTGCCTTTGCCCTTGACGTCCTTGATCACCTTCTTCTTGGTGAGGGGCTCGAAGTTGACCTTGTCCGCGATCTTCTCCCACTCCTTCGGCTTGCACTGGCCGTCGCAGTTGGAGCCGACGCTGAACTTGGTGAACATGCCCATGCCCGCGTCCTTCGGCGCGTCGAGGCTGCCGAACGACTTCATGCCCTGGGTCCAGCCCTTGGGCGCGGCGAGCGTGTAGGTCGTGTTGGACTTGCCGCGCTCGAGCACGATGTCGCGCTTCTCGAACACGAGCTTGTCCTTGAGTGCCGCGGGGACGAGCGAGTTGACGGCGGCCGCGTCGATCGCGATGCCGGTGCTGGCACTGCCGCTGCCTCCGCTGCCCTTCTTGCCGCAGCCGACGACCAAACCGAGACCGAGTGCGATGATTGCTAGCTTATTCATTGTCTGATCCTTGGGTGCCCTCGCCGCGATGGATGCCGAGGGCGCGCAGTTTCTTGTGAAGGTTCGTTCGCTCGATGCCAAGTGCCTGTGCCGTGCGCGAGATATTCCACTCGAACTCGGCCAGACGGATACGGATAAATTCGGATTCGACCTCTTCGCGGAACTCGCGAAGGCTCTTGCCAGCATAGCGCCCGAGGTCGATCGAGGTCTGGGGGCCTGTCTGGCCGCGGACGCCACCGCTGCGCGGCCCACCGAGGTAGGGCGGCAGGTCCTTCTCCCGGATCACCTCGTCGGACATGATGACGAGGCGTTCCACGACATTGCGCAGCTCGCGGACGTTCCCCGGCCAGTCGTAGAGCTTGAGGCGCTCCAGCACCGGCTCGTCAACCGGCTTGTAGCCGAGGCCGTTCTCGTCGCAGCACTCGCGAACGAACGACTCGACGAGCAGCGGCACGTCATCCGCGCGCTCCTTGAGCTCGGGCGATCGGATCGGCACGACGTTGAGGCGGAAGAACAGATCCTCGCGGAAGGTCCCGTCCTTGACCATCTGCTCGAGGTCGCGATTCGTCGCGGCGACAACGCGGCAGTCGGTGCGCATGCTCTTCTCGCCGCCGACCCGCGTGAACTCGCCGGTCTGCAGGACGCGAAGCACCTTGGCCTGCGCCGGGAGTGCCATATCGCCGATCTCGTCGAGGAAGATCGTACCGCCATCGGCGACCTCGAACAGGCCGCGCTTCTTGGCGATCGCGCCCGTGAACGCACCGCGCTCGTGGCCGAACAGCTCGCTCTCGATCAGCTCCGGCGGGATCGCCGCGCAGTTGACCTTCACGAACGTGCCACCGCTGACGGAGCTGTTGCGGTGGATCGCGCGCGCGACTAGCTCCTTGCCGGTGCCACTCTCGCCGGTGATCAGCACGCGGCTGCGCGTCGGGGCGACCTTCGCGATCTGGCGGCGGAGATCCTGCATGATGGCCGCGTTGCCGAGCAGCTCCCAGCGAGCATCGACGGCGCGCCGGAGATCGTGGACCTCGCGCCACATCCGGCGGCGGTCGAGGGCGTTGCGCGCCGTGACGACGACGCGGTTGCGGTCGAGCGGCTTCTCCATGAAGTCGAACGCACCGAGGCGGGTCGCCTGGACCGCGTCCTCGATCGTGGCGTGACCCGAGATCATCACGACGGGGATCTCGGACGTGCGCGACGACATGCCGTCCTCGCCGCGCGACTTGATCGTGCGCAGGAGATCGAGGCCGTTGTCGTCGCCGAGCTTGACGTCGAGCAAGATCAGATCGACGTGGTCGCGATCGAGAACGACCTGTGCCTCGGCGATCGAGCCAGCCTCGTGGACGACGTGGCCCTCGCTCTCGAGCACCATCCGCAGCGTGCGTCGGATGTTCTTCTCGTCGTCGACGATCAGGATCGGATCGCCGGAGGGGTTTGGAGCTTCGTCGGTCATGACTCGTCCTTTGGTGCGTCGCCGCGGGCGGCGGCCTGCAGGTCGTCGGCATCATCATCGCCCGAGGTCGCCTGGGGCTCGGGCTTGGCGGGCGTTACGCCATCCTCGCGATCGAACAGGTCGCGGCGGCGGCGGTTCCACCAGAACAGGGCGGCGAGCACGACGATGCCGCCACCGAGGTAGAGCGGGCGGCGATCGATCTCGCGCTTCGCGGGCGAGATCGTCATCGGGGCCATCGGCGAGCCGGCGCCGTCACCCATGCTCGGTTGCTCACCCATCCGCGGTCCCGACGTCGGCGGGGAGGTTGTCGTCGCACCGGCGATTGTCGGGGGCGTGGTCGCGATCGGAGGCAGGGTGGTCTCGGCCGGCGCGTCCACGATCGAGAGCACGACCCGGTTCGCGAGAGGGATGCCTGCGTCAAGGGTGGTGAGTGCAGCGGCGCATACCGCCTCGACGTCCTTGGCCGCAGCGATCGGGAGCATGCACTCCCCGGTGACCGCGACCACGCGTCGCGCATCGGCGACCACGATGGTGCGCGAGATCTCCAGGAGCCCCGCGGACGGGTCACGCCACGTGATCGCGGCCTCGAGTTGCTTGCTGGCCGCGTCGGCGCGTTGCGAGGAGGCGACAATCTGCGCTGCCCCCTGCCGGCGCGCGACATTGACGAGCTCTAACAGGGCGTGGGTGGCCGCCGCATCTCGGCGGTCAGCCGGTATGGTCGCCTCGGCACGGGTCACGAACAACGAACCACCGCTCGGGGCGACGAACGCCTCCACCTCGACCGTCGCTGGCAAGGTTCCGCCGGCGAACGAAGCACGCTGGGCCTTCCGCGTCAGCTCGAGGGATAGTCCCTCGTCGTACTTCCACCCCGGCGGCCCGCCCGTGACGTCGGCGACTGCCGCGCTCGAGAGCGCGCCGAGCAGAATCATCACGAACGCGGATCGGATCACGGCAGGCCTCCGAGCAGCCCGGTGCACGGTGCGTCGCAGGCGGCGGGCTCGCGGTCGTTCGCGAAGCACGCGATCGTCGTGATCGTTCCCGCGGCGATCCGCGCGCGCAGACGACCGCGATGCGCGCCCTTCTCGAATGACAGCGTGACGATGCCGTCGGCAGTGTCCGGCATGATGATGTTCGTCGTCGTGATCGGCTGGCCTGCGATGCCCGCGAGAACTTGCTCCGCCGAGGCACCGTCACCTTGGAGGGCGAGCCACACGCCGTAGCAGCCGCGCGCCGGATCGCCCCACGCCTCGCTCCCGACGATGGTCGAGCCATCGGCCTTCGCGGCCGCAGCGACCGCCGTCGCGATCTCGGGGATCGCGACCCAACCCGCCGGGGCCGTGAGACCTGACGTCGCCGTCGGCTGGGCGCCGGCCTGACCGCAAGCAGCCAGCGCGACGAGCGTCAGCCGTAGCAGAGCCATACCTTCTGGCCGTCCTCGATCGCGAGGCGCTGGCGCGCGTCCTCGGTGATGCCGACGCTCGCGCCCTCCATCGGGATCACACGTGTTCCGATCGCGCGGAACTGCGGTCGCGTAGTTGGCGTCTGCACGGCGATCACCGCCCACGGACGCTCGGCATCGGCCTCGGGGACGATCTTGATCGTGACCTCGGAGGCGTCCTGGATCAGCGAGATCTCGTCGGTCTTCGCGACGAAGTGAGGGCCACCGTCGAACGGGTCGATCTGGTTGGCGTAGTCGAAGCCGATCCGACGCAGCATGGACTCGACCGCGCGCGTGTCGGGGCCGACCTGGCCGATCAGCTTCTGCACGTCGTCGGGCAACAGCTCCGTGTGGATCGGATCGTCGGGAAACAAGGCGTGAATGAACTCCTTGTTGTCCTTCGAGAGGAGATCTGCTTCTTGATACGAGAGGCCGGTGAACTTGCGGCCGAGCGCCTCCCACAGCTTCGAGGTGCCGTTCGCTTCGAGTGGTGGCAGTAGCTCCGACAGCACGTTCGCGCGGAACAGCGGGCGATGCATCCGCATGAACAGGAACCGCACGTACGACAGCGCCTTGCCGAGGCTCTCTGCCGTGCGCCGATACTCGGGCAGCAGAATCAAGCCGCCGATCTCCGTCGGACCATCGTAGTTGTAGCCGATGCGAAGCGTCTGATGAATGAAGTGCTTGTCGAGAGAGACGGAGTAACGCTCGTCGTTCTCGACGCGGAAGAAGATGTGCGGCGCGCGCTTGGTCCCGTGCTGCGCGTAGATGATCGACGTGCCGATGATCTGCTTCTTCGCGAGATCCTCGAGCACGAACACGAACTCGCGCTCGACCACCGGGACCTCGGCCGCGAACGACTTCTCGGACCGGTCGAGGATGCCCGTGATGTGGTCGCGCTCGGCAGGGAGATTGACGGTGTCGAGGTGCTCTGCGACCGCGAGCACTTGCTCGACATCTTCCCGATACGATTGACGAATCCGAAACATGGCGCCCGCCGGCACCCTACCACAGGGCCCGCCGGCGACTGCAACCTCGCGGGTGGCCACGGCGCTAGCCGTGAGGTGCGCGTGCAGCGCCTTCGCGACGGGATTTCGCGAGCTTGCCCCCCCTGGATCCTGGACCGACGCGTGCAATCTCCAATCACATGCGCGCTCTCGGATTTCTCTTGCTCGTCCCGCTCGCGGCCTGTCAGGCCGAGGCGGTCGAGGCGTACGAGGAGACCGCGCCGTCGCTATTCTGCGGCACCGTCGAGCCGAGCGAGAACGCGAAGCTCTATGTCGAGAACGAGGTCGCTCGCCAGCCGCGTCGCGCGCAGGTCTCGGGCGGCATCATCCAGGTCCACGTCCACGTGATCCGCAGAGGCGAGGGCCTCGTGAACGGCGATGTCTCCGACGGCGCGATCCAGCAGCAGCTCCGCGTGCTCGATGCCGCGTACGCTGACGCCGGCTGGAGCTTCGAGCTCGCATCGGTCGATCGGACGACGCAGCCATCGTGGTTCAACCTGCGCGCCGGCTCTCCCGAGGAGACCGCCGCGAAGTCCCACCTCCACAGAGGCTCGGCGCGCGACCTGAATCTGTACACGGCCGATCCCGGCAACGGGATGATCGGCTACGCAACGTTCCCCACGCACTACGAGTCAGCGCCGCATCACGACGGCGTCGTCATGCTGCACTCGACGCTGCCCGGCGGATCGAGCGAGCCGTACAACCTCGGCGATCAGGCTGTCCATCAGGTCGGCCACTGGCTCGGCCTCTATCATACGTATCAAGCGGACTGCTCGACCGATCGC
>JANOPP010000452.1:0-2667 GCA_031421915.1 Myxococcales bacterium
CCCGACACTGGACGAGCTGGCACGGCACAGTGGCAGCGCGGATGCGCGACGGCTCGTCGAGCACGCCACGCAGCTCGAGGCGCTCTCGGCCGCGATCATCAAGGCGCCGGACGCTCAGAGGGCATTGGACGTGCTCGCGCATCAGGAGCGGCTGATCCAGCACGAGATGCGTGTGATCGACGAGCTGCTCGCGCGGCCCGATCACGGCGGCTACAGCGCCGACGAGCTGACACGCAGCAAGGCCGAGCTATCCTCGCAACTCGGCAACGCGGGTGACGTGACGATGCTGTCCGTCAAGCTGCACCTCGCCGGGCTCCGCGAGTTGGCGCCCGGGACGTTGTGGAGCGGCACGCCCGACGACATCGCGCGCGGCGTCCGCGAGATCCAGGCAACGAGACCCGACGCCAAAGTTCAGCAGGACATGAGCACGACGACCGTCCGGGTCGGCGATCACGTCTTCGAATTTCACGAGGTGTCCGGTCCGGGCCAGCAGCACCCGTCCGCCGACCACGCGAGAACCCGCCCGCCTGAGGCCACGCACGAGCTGTCGAACACCGTCGTTCGCGTACCTGGCTCGGAGATGCGCGGTGGCACGCAGGGTGTCGACAAGTCCGCACCGCACACGGCTGCACTCCTGGAGCGCGCGAAGGCGACCGCCGGAACCGCGGATCTCCACGGAGTCACCGACATTCGGCCGTCATCAAGACCCGGCACCTATCTGGTCATGCTGTCCGATCTGTCGTGGACGTCGGTCGAGGTGACGGTCGCACGCACCGACGGCAGCAACCCCGTGCATCTCGTGCCGAACTCGGCGCGCGTCGCCAAGATCGACGGCATCCAGATCCGCGGCGAGCACGTGCTCCAGGTCTCCGAGCGCCTCCCGATAGAGCAGGTCGATCGCGTGGTCGCGCACGGCCTCGCGCGCCTCGTCGACGCGCATCGCCAGGCCGTCCGCGGCAAGTACGCCGGCAACGACGACAGCGTGCTGTCGCCCGACGATCGCGGCCGGATCGCCGAGATCTCCGTACTCGCGCGTTCCGCCGCGAACGGCGATGCAGCAGTCTCCGCTCGCGCTCGCGCCGAGCTGGCGATGCTCACCGAGTACCTCGGGATCCGCGACGGCGCGCCGATGGCGAACGAACGCCGTAGCGCGATCGACGCAGAGTTGAAAGGCTCGGCCGAGGCACGCGCCGAGCTGGTGCGCGCGATCCGCGAACCGTTGAGCGAGGCGCAGCGCAAGTCGGCGTTGAACGACCTCGCCGCCGAGCAGGCGGACCACCAGCACCGGACTGCGCCACGCGACGCTCCGGCGTCCATGGCTACCAAGCCGGGACAGCGCCTAAGCCGCGAACAGGTCGCGCAGTACGCCGACGTCGCCGCGCGCCTGCGTCACCTCGTGAGCCAGCGAACGATTTCGCGGTACCGTGCGCAGCAGGAGCCGGGAAAGCATCCGCGCATTGATGGCGTCCAGCTCGGTGCAGGTGCCGCGCTCGCCGGCCGCGATCCGTCCAAGCTCCTCGTCGACGCGCGTGGACGCTGGCAATCGGATGGTTCGGAGAACCTGGCCCAGGTCGGCCAGCAGCTCCAGGATCTGTATCGCGCGCGGTTCGGTGACGTGCGCGAGGTCGCCGGTCCGGGTGAGCGGATTCCGCTCGACGCGATCCGCTACTGGGAGGACTCGCTCGCCGCGCAGGGCGACGTGATCGACGGCTACGGAACGCTGCGGACCGAGAATGGCAAGCTCCTCCTCGACGTCAAGCCCACCGACGGTTCGGCTCCGCTGACGCTCGAGGTCGGTGGGACCGTCACCAGCGCACCAGGCTTCCCCGAGGAACGATTCCTCGGCGCAGACTTCAGCATGCCGGCGGGTGAAGCGATTCTCGCGATCGATCGCGGACTGCGCAACGTCGAGAAGCGCCATCCCGAGCTCTCATCCGCCGCGAACAAAGTGCTGGCCGAGCTAGCCAACATCAAGGGCGTCCGCGATGTCGACCTGTCGCGTGTCGACGCGGTGCTCTCGAACGCACCGCCGGAGCTGATCGCGGCGCTGAAGGCATTGAATGCAGACGGCCTTGGCAAGAAGATCGAAACAGGGATGAAGTCTGCGCACGCCCGCACCGAATGGGATCGACGCGTTGAATTGGATGGTGCCGATGGTGAGCGCCAGCTGTTCTCAGGCAAGGAGAGCAACCATCAGGACATCAAAGAAACGGCAACGCGACGTGACGACGTGAAGCGCACCTGGACGATCGCGGGAACGAGTGGCAATGCAGTGAGCGCGGCCGAGATCATTCTCACCAACACAGAGAACGCCGAGGTCGTTCTAGTCGGACGTGACACACCGCAGGGCCTCTTCAGCAACGGGCAGTTCAGGAAGATGGCGGAGATGCACGGCGATGCTGAGCTTGCGAAGCTCGCGGCGAGGGACGGTATCGTCGTCGACGTGTCGCGTAGCTCGAAGCGGTTGCAGGTCATCGTTCAGGACACTCTCGACTTCACGACGCCCGAGATCACGACGCGGTCCGACGGTTCACAGCAGGTCGAGCTGCGGACCACAAACCCGGAGACGAAGATGAAGGAACCCGTTAAGCACCAAGAGAAGGTCGTGGTCGGCGAGATGCTGGTCGCGGCCATCGGAAGCGCAGGGCAACTGCCGCCCGACATTGG
>JANOPP010000453.1:0-7996 GCA_031421915.1 Myxococcales bacterium
CCGCGATCTCCTCCGCTGCGAACACTGCCGCGCACACCTCCGCCGCGTACACCGCCGCTGCGAACACCGCCGCCGCGTACACCGCCGCCGCGTACACCGCCGCCGCGTACACCGCCGCCGCGTACACCGCCGCCGCGAACACCGCCGCCGCGAACACCGCTGCCGCGAACACTCCCGCGAACACCGCCGCTGCGAACACTGCCGCGAACACTGCCGCCGCGAACACTGCCGCCGCGAACACCGCCGCCGCGACGATGATCGACCACGCGGACCTGATCCCCGTGGCGCAGCGCCCCACCCCGCGCCTGATCCTCCAGCTCGGTGCCGAGCCCGTCGCGGCGAGCTGGCCCGCCTGGCTCGCAGCCACCCGCGCCCGCCGCTGGGTCCTCGGCGGTGCGACCTGGTCCGACCCCGACTCCGCGGCGCACCGCGTGATCCTCGGCGACGTCGGCGACGCGATCGCGACCGTCGTCGCTCACCTCGGCGGCGTCGAGCGCGCCCCCGCGCCGACGACGTTCGGCGACCGCGAATCTACCGTCCCCGGAATCATGGGTAGCGACCGTGCGAGAAATGGGGTCAGGCCACCATTTCCCGACGCCGCAGAAAATGGGGGCGGAGTGCCTGTTCCGGCCCCGAGAGAAAACGGGGTCGGAGTGCCTGTTCCGGCCCCGAGCGCTGCGCCCGTTCACATCGCCGATCGCCGATCGTCGTCGCGCATCCGCAGCACCGCGTGGCTCGACACGTGGCGCGAGCTCGAGGCGCGCGCCTCCGCCGCGATCGAGCTGGCGATCGACGAGCACGCACGCAACGAGGTCGCGGCCGTGCGCGCGGCGATCGCAGCCGTGCCTGCCGGCGGCATCCTCCAGATCGGCAACAGCCTGCCGATCCGCGTCATCGATCACCTGCCGGCCGGCGGCGCGATGCGCACCGTCCTCACCCAGCGCGGCGCCGCGGGCATCGATGGCCTGATCGCCTCGGCCGCCGGAGCGACGCGCGCGGGACAGCCCGTGCTGCTCGTGCTCGGTGACGTCAGCTTCGCACACGACCTCGGCGGCCTGCTCGCGGCGCGCTGCGCGTCGGCACCGCTGGCGATCCTCGTCGTCGACAATCGCGGTGGTCAGATCTTCGCCGGACTCCCCGTTGCGCGCGCGGGACTCGGCGCAGCGTTCGAGCGGCACTTCGTGACCGCGCCCGAGCTCGACCCGTCCGCCGTCGCCACCGCGCTCGGCGCGAATGCGGTGACCGCCGCGACGCCGGCGGCGATCGGCACCGCGATCAGCGGCGCGCTCGCCGGGCCCGGGGTCACCGTCATCCACGCACCGGTTTCTGTTTCGGGCGCACACGACGTGCGTCGCACCGCGATCGAGTCGTTTGCTGCGCCGACCGCGCGCAGCGCGAGGAGCAACCCATGAGCAAGCGCAGCAAGCACGCCAAGGCGACCACCACCGCGAAGCCGACCTGGACCTCCCACGAGGGCTACGAGGACATTCGCTACGAGACCTCGGCTGACGGGATCGCGAAGATCACGATCAACCGGCCCGAGTGCCGCAATGCGTTCCGACCGCGCACCGTCGCCGAGATGATCCGCGCGATGGACGCGGCCCGCGATGACGAGAAGATCGGCGTCGTGATCCTCACCGGCGCCGGCACCGAGGCGTTCTGCTCGGGCGGCGATCAGCGCGTCCGCGGCACCGGCGGCTACGTCGGCACCGACGGCATCCCCCGCCTCAACGTCCTCGATCTGCAGATGCGCATCCGCTACCTGCCCAAGCCCGTCGTCGCGATGGTGGCGGGGTACGCGGTCGGTGGCGGCCACGTGCTCCACCTCGTCTGCGATCTCACGATCGCCGCCGACAATGCGAAGTTCGGCCAGACCGGACCACGCGTCGGCAGCTTCGACGCCGGCTTCGGCAGCGCCTACCTCGCCCGCATCGTCGGGCAAAAGAAGGCGCGCGAGATCTGGTTCCTGTGCCGCGAGTACGACGCGACCGAGGCGCTCGACATGGGCCTCGTCAACACCGTCGTCCCCCTCGCCGATCTCGAGGACACGACGCTCCAGTGGTGCCGCGAGATGCTCCAGCACTCGCCGACCGCGCTCCGCTTCCTCAAGATGGCGATGAACGCCGACTGCGACGGCCAGGCCGGCATGATGGCGTTCGCGGGCTCGGCGACGCTCATGTACTACACGACCGACGAGGGCCGCGAAGGCAAGGAAGCCTATCTCGAGAAGCGCGAGCCCGACTTCACCAAGTTCAAGCGATACCCATGAGCCTCGCGACCTGGATCGCCGCCGCGCGCCTGCGAACTCTGCCTGCCGCCGTCATTCCGGTGGCGGTCGGCACCGCGGTCGTCGCAGCGACCGGCACGATCGCGTGGGCTCCCGCCCTCGCGGCGCTCGCCGGTTCGATCGCGATCCAGCTCGGCACCAACTTCGCGAACGATGTCTTCGACGCCGAGAAGGGTGCCGATGGCCCCGATCGCATCGGTCCGATGCGCGCCGTCAGCGCCGGCCTGATCTCCGCGGCCGCGATGAAGCGCGCGATGATCCTCGCGTTCGCGATCGCCGCAGCATTCGGCCTGTACCTCGTCAACGTCGCGGGCTGGCCGATCGTCGTGATCGGTCTTGCGTCGATCGCGGCTGGCATCGCGTACACCGGCGGCCCGTTCCCGCTCGGCTATCACGGCCTCGGTGACGTGTTCGTCCTCCTGTTCTTCGGCTTCGTCGCCGTCTGCGGCACCGCCTTCGTGCAGCTCGGTCACGTCCCATGCCTCGCATGGGCCGCGGCCGTACCCGTCGGCGCGCTCGCCACCGCGATCCTGGTCGTCAACAACGTGCGCGACCGCGCGGGCGATGCCCGTGCCGGCAAGCGCACCCTCGCGGTCCGCTTCGGCCGTCGCGCCGCGCTCGTCGAGTATGCGCTCCTGCTCGCGGTCTCCTATGCCGTCCCGCTCGGTCTCGCACTCGCGGGCCGCTGGTGGGCGGCGCTGCCGCTGATCACCGCACCGCTCGCGCTCGCGCGCCTGCGCAGCCTCGTGCGCGCCGGCGATGGCCCCGAGCACAACCGGCTCCTCGCGGCGACCGCGCAGCTCCTGATGATCCACGGCGCGCTGTTCGCCGCGGGCCTCGCGCTCGCCGGACGGAGCTGACGATGACCCGGCGCCGGAGCTTGGGGGCCGACCCCATTTCGTTGCGCCCCCCGATCGCAGGGCACTGCCAATGGACCGGGCGCCGACACATGGGGTCCGCCCTCCTCTCCTTGGGCCGCGCGCTCGAACGACGGAGCGATGGATGATCGTCACCGGCATCCGCTCGCGCCTCGTGCGCTGGCAGATCGCCGGTGAGGGCGCCGCCCGCGGGCGCACGGAGCGGACCGCGATCCTCGTCGAGGTGGAGCTCGCCTCCGGCGCGATCGGGCTGGGCGAGGCGGCCCCCTTGCCCGGCATGTCGCTCGATTCGCTCGAGGACGCAGGCGCTGGTATCGACGCCTTTGTGGCGCGCGTGCACGCCGCAGCGAGCGTCGCGGCCACCGCGGTTGCGAGCGTCACCATCGAGCCGACGGTCGTCGCGATCGCAGCCCTGGCCGCATCGATCACCCGGTCGCCGTCGGCGCGGTTCGCGATCGAGACCGCACTGCTCTCTGCGCATGCCACCGAATCCGGTCGCTCGCTCGCCGACCTGCTCGTGGTCTCGCCCGTCGATTCGCTCCCGTGCGCGGTTGTCGTCGATGATCCCGATTCCGCGCGCCGCGCCGTCGCCGAGGGAGCTCGCTGCCTCAAGCTCAAGGTCGGGCCGACCGGCGATCTCGAGCGCGTGATCGCGATCCATCACGCCGCCCCCGACGCGATGCTCCGCATCGACGCGAACCGCTCGTGGTCGCGCGCGCTGACCCGTCCGCTCCTCCACGCGCTCGCCGATCTGCCGATCGACTTCGTCGAGGAGCCGTGCCCCGACGCGCACGAGCTGCTCGCGGAGCCGCTGCCGCTCGCGATCGCTCTCGACGAGAGCCTCGCCGCGCTGACCGACGACCAGCTCGCCGCCGCGCTGCGCTCGCCCGGCCTCGCCACACTGGTGCTCAAGCCGACGCTCCTCGGCGGCCACCACGCCTGCCTGACCCTCGCCGCGCGCGCCGCCGCCGCCGGCAAGGACGTCGTCGTGACGCACGCCCTCGAGGGGCCGATCGGCACCGCCGCGTGCGCCGAGCTCGCGCTCGCGATCGCGGGCCAGCTCGGCAGCACGACGCCGGCGGGCCTGGCACCCCACGCCGCCCTCGCCGGCTGGTCGCACGTGGTCGCACAGGTTGGCCCGACGACGCTCAGACGCTCACCACTCGATGCGGCGCTTCGCCTCGACGATCTGGTCGCCCCCACCGGACATCCCACGCCCCACCCGATGTCTGCCGAATTCAAGACGCGCGACTTCGAGGGCGCCGCTCCGACCCCCGATCCGATGTCCGCCGAATCCAAGACGCGTCCGGTTGGCGCGGCCGCGCTCGACATTGTGCTGCCGCGCGACCCGATGAGCGCAAAATTCAACGTGCGCGAGGGTGGCGTCGCCGCGCCGGAACGCGACCCGATGAGCGCCGAATTCAAGATGCACCACGGCGCCGCCACCACGGCTAGCATCGATCGGATTCTCGCATCGACGCGCGACCGCGCGGCCCCCACGCCAGGCATCGCCACGTTCCTCGTCGCCACGCAAACCGACCCGGTGTCCGCCGGTCTCGAGCCGCGAGAGGGCGCCGCCTCGATTCCCAGCGCCACGCCGACCGACCCGATGTCCGCCGATTTCAAGCCGCTCGACGGCACCGCCACGATCCTCGTCGCCACGCCGACCGCTGCCACCATCGACGCGATCCGCGCCGCGCTCGATGCACGCGAGCCCCTCGCGCTCCTCCACCACCGCCTCCCCGCCCCGGAGCTCGCGCGCCAGCGAGGCCTCGTCGAGGCGGCGCAGCTCCCGGCTGACACCGCATTCGTCCTGTTCACCTCCGGATCGACCGGTCCCGCGCGCGGTGTCGTTCTCTCACGCGCCGCGATCGATGCTGCGGCCGCCGCGAGCGCTGCGCACCTCGGCTGGCAGCCCGGCGATCGCTGGCTCCTGGCCCTCTCCACCGCGCACGCGGGCGGCCTCGCGATCGTGGTGCGCTGTCACGCAGCCGGCGTCCCGATCGAGATCCTCGACGGTGACTTCGATCGAGCGCGCTGCGCACTGCTCCTCGAGCGCTGCACCCTCGCGTCATTCGTTCCGACGCAGCTCGCTGCCCTGCTCGATGATCCGGCGTGGCGTCCGCCCGCGCGGCTGCGTGCGGTTCTGCTCGGCGGAGCGGCAGCCAGCCGCGCCCTGCTCGAGAGCGCCGCTGCGCGCGGGGTTCCGTTCCTAACGAGCTACGGGCTCACCGAGACCTTCGGGCAGATCGCGACGGCGCCCCTGGCGCTCGTGGGTGACGCTCACGCCCCACTCGAGCTCCTCGCCGGCGTCCAGATCATCGCGGGCACGCGCGCCGAGCCCGCGCCGATCGAGATCCGCGCCCCGATGCTCGCGACCGCATACCTCGAAGCTGCGCCGACCGAACCGCGCGGTGTGACCGTGAACGTCGCGAGCCCCGGCCTCGACGCGCGAGCGATCGCGCCGCGGTTCGTCACCGCGGATCTCGGATTCGTGGCCGGTGGAGCGCTGCACGTCGTGGGTCGGATCGATGACGTGATCATCAGCGGTGGCGAGAAGGTCCATCCCTCCGTCGTCGAGGCGGAGCTGACCGCGACGCCAGGCGTCCGCAGTGCGTGCGTGTTCGCCGTGCCCGATCCGCGGTGGGGCCAGACCGTCGGAGCGGTGATCGCCGTCGACGATGCCTTCGACGAGCAGTGCGCCGTGGCTCGGTGGACGACCACGCTCGCGCCCCATGCGCGGCCACGCCAGCTCGCGATCGCCCCGGCGCTGCCGCTGCTGCCCTCCGGCAAGGTCGATCGCCACCGGGCGAGCTCGCTGACGCGGCACCCGCTGCGCTATCCGCGGTAGCCAATCGGCGCGTGGTATATCCACGGGGTGGGTGCCCGGTTTCTCGACGACGCCGCGCATGCAGCGTTCAAGGACGCGGTCGAGGACATCGAGAGCGCGTCCGCGGTCGAGGTCGTCGTCGCGATGCGTCGGCGCTCGGCGGGATACCTCCACGCAAACCTGATCGTAGGTGCGGCGGTCGCCTTCGCGAGCCTCGCGGTGATGCTGTTCGCGGCATATCCGTTCGGGCTGTGGTCGATCCTGTTCGACCCGTTCGTGGTCGGGGCGATCGCCGGCGGAATCGTCGAGGTCCTGCCCGCGGTCAAGCGTGTGCTGACGCCACCGAGGGTTCGGCGCCGGCATGTCGAGCACGCGGCACGCGCGACGTTCGTCGATCGCGGGGTCCACAACACGAGCGATCGCAGCGGCCTGCTCGTCTACATCTCGTGGGTGGAGCAGCAGCTCGCACTGGTCGCCGACTCGAACCTCGAGCGCACGTTCACGCCCGAAGCGCTGCGTGCGGCCGAGGCGACACTGACCGCCACGATGTCGCATGGGGGCGTCGCCGTCGCGCGCGAGCTCGCGAAGCTCGGCGACGCATTCGCAGCGGCGATGCCGCGCCGCGCCGGCGACGTCAACGAGCTGCCCGACGCGATCGATAGCGATCTCGTGAGGAGGAAGCCCGCGTGATGAACCGCGTGCTGATCGCCCTCGGGCTCGTGCTCGCGATCGTCGGGCTTGCCGACGCACGTCCGGGCGGCGGCGACAGCTTCTCCGGCGGCGGTGGACACGGCGGCGGCGGCGGTGGTGACGGCGGCGGTGCCGCGGTCATCTTCGAGCTCGTCTACTGGATCATCCGGCTGATCATCTATCAGCCGGCGATCGGCCTCCCGCTGCTCGGGATCCTGATCGGCGTGGTCATGTACAACGCGTACAAGCAGCAGAAGAACAAGGACTGGGACAGCGGACCACCGGTCACGCTCAAGCGGGCCGCGAGCCTCGATCCGCTCCGCCGCGTCGATCCCGAGTTCTCGCAGATCCTGTTCGAGGACTTTGCGTTCCGGCTGTTCTCGACGGCGCATCGCGCGCGCGGTGAGTACGACACGCTCGCGACGGTCGCGCCGTACGTGTCGGCGGAGGCCCGCCAGCAACTGCACCTGCGGGCGCCCGGTCAGGTGGTCCAGTCCGTCGTCGTCGGCGCGATGCGGACGTTCCGCGTCGAGGTGCCGAAATCGCCGGTCGACCTCCAGGGTCACCCGCACCGGATCCGGATCGGGATCGAGTTCGAGGCGAACGTCTCCACCGCGAAGGCGACCTACTACACCGTCGAGACCTGGATGTTCGGCCGCGATGCGACCCGGCTCTCCAAGCCGCCCGGCGCGACGAAGGGCTTCCCGTGTCCGAACTGCGGTGCACCGTGGGCGGCGAACGCGAGTGGCTCGCAGGTCTGCGCGTCGTGCGGCGAGGTCGTCGACAACGGACGCTTCGACTGGATCGTCGAGGACATCACGCAGTCCTCTTCGAGCGAGCGCCCACCCACGGTGACCGAGGAGGTCGAGGAGCGCGGCACGGATCTCCAGACCTACCGGCAGCCCGATATCGATCACCAGTGGGCATCGCTCGAGAACGACGATCCCGCGCTGAACGAGAAGAACCTCGTCGCGCGCCTGAACCTCATCTTCAAGCAGCTCAACGCCGACTGGGCTGCGAACAAGCTCGACACCGTGCGGGGCATGGTCTCGGACGGCCTGTTCGACTACCTGCAGTACTGGGTCGACACGTTCAAGAAGCAGGGACTGCGCAACGAGCTGCTCGAGACGGGCATCACGCACACGATCGTCGCGAAGGTCGTGCGCGATCGCTGGTTCGACGCGATCACGATCCGGATCTGGGCCCAGGGCATCGACTACGTCGTGAAGGCCGACTCCGGCAAGGTCGTCCGGGGCTCGAAGTCGACGACACGAAAGTACACGGAGTACTGGACCCTCATCCGGTCACGCG
>JANOPP010000454.1:0-31447 GCA_031421915.1 Myxococcales bacterium
CGCACGCACCCGGGCAGCTCGATCTCGACATCGATCGTCTCGGCGCGACCTGGTACGTCGGCAACTGTCACAAGTGGCTCGCCGCTCCCAAGGCGAGCGGCTTCCTCGCGTGGTCGGCGGCGGCCGTGTCCTCCCTCCGCCCCCTCGTCACGTCACACGGCGCGAACCCCGGCTACGGACCGCCGAACCGCCAGCACGCCGAGCTCGACTGGAGCGGGACCTACGATCCTTCTGCGCAGCTCGCGGTGCCGGCGGCGATCAAGGCGATCGCCGAGGAGAGCGGCGGGCATCCCGCGATCTACGCGCGCAACCATGCGCTCGTCGTCGAGATGCGCAACCGGCTCGGCGGGACCCGGATCGCGCCCGACGACGCGCTCGGCATGATGGCCGCGATCCCGATCGCCCTGCCCGCTGGCACCACGCCGACCTCGCTCCAGCAGACGCTCCTGCGCGACGGCTGGGAGGTTGCGATCGTCGACTTCCCCGGCAGCCCGTTCGTCCGCGTGTCAGCGCACCTCTACAACCACGCGCGCGAGGCCGACCAGCTCGCCGCCAAGTTCCACTCGCTCGGCGTCGGTTTCGTCTAGGCTCGCGCGCTCGCCCGCAGCGTCAGATCTTCTTGTTGCGACGCTGCTGGAACGAGTACGGGCGGTGGGACTTCTTGTCGCCGTCTTCGCCGTCCTCGACGGGCGTTCCCGCGAGCGGCTCCTCGGCACCCGGCCGGAACTTGATCGACGACAGCGGGCTGTCACCGACGAGCACGCGGTCGCCGCCGCCGAGCAGATTCTCCATGCCCTCGAGCTTGTCGATATCGTCGAGGATGTCGTCGATTGTCGCGTAGCGCTCGGCCTTCGCGTCGCGCGTCATCCGATCGAAGATGTCGTCCACGCCTCTCGGCATGCTCGCGTTGATCTGCGACGGCATCGGCGAGCGGCGGCCCGGCAGCTTCCGGGTCAGCAGCTCGTAGAAGATGATGCCGAGCGCGTAGATGTCGCCCTGCGGGCCAGCCGCCATCGGATCCGTGTAGAGCTCCGGCGCCATGTACGCGACGTTACCCATGCCGACATAGATCTGACGGATCACGGCGTGGTCGCGCTCGACGATCCGGGTGAAGCCGAAGTCGGAGACCTTCACGTTGCCGTAGGCATCGATGAGGAGCTGCTCGGGCTTGAGGCCGCGGTGATAGACGCGCTGCTGGTGTGCGGCGCGCAGCGCGTGCAGCGTCTGGAGCAGGTACTTGAACACGAGCTCGACGGGCAGCTCCTCGGCGTCGTTGATCAGGCGGCGCGCCGAGCCATTCGGCGCGAGCTCGGTGACGACGTTCGGGTACTCGGTCCACAGGTTGACGTCGTGGATCGGGAGGATATTCGGGTGCGCCAGGTTTCCCCAGGCGCGAACCACATCGGTGAAGCGGCGCACGATCTCGTTGCGCTGGTCCTCGCTGAAGAATCCGAACAGATCGCGGATCTCCTTGAGCGCGACTTCGCGGTTCAGCGCGACCTGGCGCGCGCGGTACACGGTGCCCATCCCGCCGGAGCCGATCGACGCCAGCTTCTCGTAGCGGTTCTCCACGTCGGCGCCGAGCTGGATCTCGCCGCCCGCGATCGCAGACCCACGGCCCTGGGACGTCGTCGTCGGCATCTTCGCTTCCTTTCGCTGCGGAGCAGGCGCCGCCACCGAGACCTCGCGGTCGCGTGGGGGTGCGGGATCGCGAATCCCTGTCGACAGCACCCCGGACTGCGACCCCATCGGGACCTGCGCACCAGGCACCGCGATCGCGCGGCTCTGGCGCAGCTTCTTGAAGTGGCTGACGGCGCGCTCGGTGAACTCGCTGAGGTTCCCGCCGTTGACGACGGTCTCACCCTCGGGCGAGACCTCGAGGCTCTCGTTGCCGCGATCGTGGCGGAGGTACCCCGACTTCTCGAGGAAGCCGATGTACTCGGCGAACGGGATCGAGACCGCGCCCTCGCAGACCCGGCGAATATCGTCATAGCGGTTCTGCCGACCGTAGCGGGCCTCCGCCATCACGTTCGCGAGGATGAAGCGTGCCTCTTCGCAGAGGACTTCCTTCGTGACCTTGGCGCGGCCTTCCATCTAGACGAATTGTAGGCAGGTCAAAGACATAGGGTCAATCAAGCGGGGGGTCCCTCTGCGGCGAGTCGCACCACCAGCGGCCTGTCAGCCGGGAGGAAGTCCCACGCGCCGGGCAGCTCGTCGCTGCGGACCCAGGCAAGATCCGCGACCTCGACCGCACGCGGCTCGGCCCCGGGCGCGAGCCGACACGCGTACACCAGCATCACGAGGTCAAACGCTGGGTACGCGTGAAACAACACATCCCAGATCCTGCCGACGACGGCGACGACGCCCAGCTCCTCGGCGAGCTCGCGCACGAGCGCAGCGGTCGGCGCCTCGCCGGGTTCGACCTTTCCGCCAGGGAACTCCCACTGCAGAGGGAGGGCCTGATCGGCGCGGCGCTGGGTGATCAGGATCCGACCGTCATCGCCAAGGATGAGGCCGGCGACGACGAGCTTGCGTGCGCGTGGTTCAGCCAAGCAGTGCACTCCGATCAGTGAAGGGCGTCGTACACGGCGGACCGTCGGCGTGGAGGTAGTGCAGCACCCGGTCGGGGGCGACCGCGAGGATCGTCGCGCTGCGCGTGCCGTAGTGGGCGGAGTGGATGCAGGTCGCGGTCAGCTCGCGGCCGAGGTCCGGCGGGAGATGCGACGGCGGAACTTCGGCGAGCGGCACGCGGGTGTGATCTCCGATCGCATGCGTGATCACGGACAGGCTTGCATCGAACGTCTGGCCGCGCAGCGGCTCGAGCGCGACGAGCAACCGATCGCCGCGCGGGAAACCTTCCGCGCCGAGTCGGTCGTTGCACAGCACGTGGATGCCACGACCGAGTTGGTCGACCTCGAGCGTGCCGTCCTGCCGGATGTACGCGATCGAGGCGCGCCGCGCGTCGCCCCAGACGAGGTTCATGCTCGCGTACTGCGTCGGATCGATCCCTCCTACGTAGGCATCTGGATCCGCCGCTTCGACCAGCTCGCGCACCACCAGCCCACGCGAGCGCAGACCGGGGCGCGGCGTCGCGAGCGCACGTTGATTTGTCACCGCTGCGAACCGCCCATCGGCACGGACAGCGAGCCAGGTTCCTCCCGAGAGAACATCGACGCCACCGACGACACCGGACACTGACCGTTCGGGTGGTCTCGTCGGTCGGGCGTACAGCTCGTCGCGATTCGCAGCGAGCACTAGCGGTGCGTCTGCGACGGTGTCGAGAAGGATAGCGATGGTGCACATCGTCGAAAAAAGGCCCGCGAGAGTATGCTACGTGCCTTGCATGGGTGCCCTTCGGACCCTACAGTGCCGCCGAGATGAGACTGTATCCAGGGAAGGTCGACTCCATCGCGGCCGAGATCATTACTTCGCTCACGCAAGCCAATGATATCGAGGTCAGCGACAACAACGAGGCCCAGCTGGATGCGGCGTCTGTCCTCAAGGAATACATCCGGGTCGACAAGGAGCTGACCGAGCGCGCAAAGGACATCCTCGAGATCCGAGGCCTTCCCTACTCGCACCTCGGTCGGACCAAGCGCCAGCTCGCGGATCAGAAGGAATTCGGTCTCGGCGAAGAGGGCCTGTCCTGGATCGCGAACCAGATGCTCGAGGCGTTCATGCAGTCGCGCCATGTCGACGAGGTGTTCGCCGAGGACGCGATTCTCCGCCGCAAGATCAAGGACATCTGCAAGAAGCACATGACCGTGGACGAGGCGATCGACCAGGAAGTCCGCGACCGGATCAAGAACCTCGAAGAGGGCACCTCGGCGTGGGACGTCGAGTACTCCAAGGTTCTCGAGCAGATCAAAGGCAAGCACGGCATCAAGGAGTAGCGGCGTCCACGTGATGTCGCGACGTTAGGTATTTGCGCTTGGCTCTCCTGCTCGTTCGGGCAGAGTTAGAGCATGGGCGCCGAGTGCTGCGATGACTGCCTCACCCACCCGGTGATGCGCTGCGGTCGTTGCACGACGACGCGGTGCGCGCTCCACACGCTGCTCCCCGGTGAACGCTGCGGCGGCTGCGAGCGAGATTGGCGCGAGGAAGCGCCGACGCGCCGCGCGGCGAAGTTGATCTTCGCACCGTCGATCTCGGTGCTCGTGGGCGGCATGTTGTTCGGTCTCCTGCTTCCGGTCTCGATCGGCAGCGTGATCGGCGCGACGATCATGGCAGCGATCGCATGCGGGACGGGAGTCGGGGTCGGAGCGGGCGCATGTCGGCTCGTCGATCGCACGGCGCGCGCGCTGTTCCTGCGCGAGCGCGCGAGCGGTCTACCTGCAGCGCGGCTGTTGACCAGCGGTCGCCACCGCTAGTCGAACTGCGGCGGATCGTCGGCGAGCGCGGTCCAGTCGATGGTGCGATCGCGAAGTTGCTCGAGCGCGGCGGCGAACTGCGTCCTGACGTCCTTGCGATCGACGCCCGCCGCGCGCTGCGCTTCTCGCCGGATGACGAGCGCGCGAAGCTGCACCGCAGCCCCTCCTTGCTCGTGTGCCTCGAGAACGAACGCGAGCGCGTCCATCATCGACGCGATCACCGCCGGGTCAAACGCCTTGCGCAGCGCCTCGAACAGCACGTACGCCGCGCGCTTGGGGCTACCTCGGTCGTCGAACTTCTCGGCGGCGCGTACGAGGGCACGGCCGTAGATCGAGGGCACTCGCATCAGCACCGGCTTGAGCGGCGCGACGTGATCCGCATCGTGGGCGTGGCGCGAGATCTCGAACGCGAGCTGCATGCCGAGCTTGTCGATCTGGCTCGCCACCGCGACGAGCACCTCGGGGTCCTCGAGGTCGGCAATCCGCGACTCGAGCGAAGCGAGCTCGAGCGCGCGCGCCGGATCCGCGGCGTCGTCATCGACGTCGCCGGGGACCTCGTCGTCCACGCTGACGACGATGACCGACTCCTGCAGCGTCGCGCTCCGAGCTCGCGCCGGCGCGACTTCGAGCAGCGACGCCTGCTGCCAGCGGCCCGTCGTTGCGGAGTCCAACGAATCCGAGCCACCGTCCGCAGCGGACTGCGAGGTGGCGTCGAACGCCGGCGACAGATCGAGGATCGTCTGGGACCGCGCGCGCGCCGAAGTACCACGCGCCGCATCGCGGAGCGTGTCACGGCGCGCACGACCGCTATCCACGAGCGCCCCCGGACGGATCGTTGGCGCCTTGGTCCGCGGGTTCTCTTCACGCTCGGACTTGGTCGGCGCGCGCGTGCGGCGTGTCTGCGAGCGGACATCCGTCGCTGTCGGCGCACGCGTCCGGGTTGTCTCCTCGCGCTGCGAGACTGTTGGTGCGCGCGTGCGAGGTGTCTCGGCAGGCGCCTTCGCCTTCGCCGCTGGCTTGCCCTTCGACGCCTTCGCAGCAGGCTGCCGGGCGGTCTTCTTCTTCGAGCGCGCCATCAGCTCGGCAGCCCCATTGCTACGCGCACTTCACCGACGACCATCTCGGCGAGCCGCTGGATCAGCTGCTCGCCCTCCTCCACCGTCGCCGCTGCGGGCGCGCCCGCGTACGCGAGCTCCATTCCCATCGCGGTGAACGTGTTGATGCCGGCAGCCAGCTTCTCCGAGAGAGAGATCGGCACCGGCGCGAGCGTCGTGCGCACGGCGTCGTCGACGAGCTCCGGCGCTGCAGCCATCACGATCGAGGTCTCGTACTGCCCCGCATGACACGCGCCGCTCTTGAACTCTGCGGACAGCGTGCGCGCCCACTTCTTGGTCAAGGGACACGCGTAGCTGACCTTGCCCTCTCGCCCCACGAGCACTGCACGGATCGCGGTGTCGTGCGCAGGCTCGAGGTGATTATTGACGAGGCAGACGTGGCGCAGCCCCTGCGCGAGCAGCCCGTCGCAGATCGCGGCAACGTAGGCGGTCAGCACGTCGGGCGGAATCGACACCGCCCCCGGAAAGCCGACCGCACAGTCCGTCACGCCGTAGCTGACGGCGGGGGCGATCACCGCGGTCAGCGGTCCCTTCTTGTCGAGCACCTCGCACGCGCGCACGCAGGCTGCCGCGGAGATCACGACATCGGTCCCGAGCCCGAGGTGCGGGCCGTGCGGCTCGGTCGATCCGATTGGCACGAGTGCGACGACCGGCTTCTTGCCACCGAGCAGCGTGAACAGACTGGCAGTCGTATGGCGCGCCAGGAACTTCTCGCCCATATCACTCGCCTCCAAGCTCTCCGCGCTTCTCGCGCTCGATCAACGTCTTCTTGTCGACTTTCCCTCGATCGTTCTTCGGCAGGTCGTCGACGAACGCGACCCAGCGTGGATACTTGTGCTTCGAGAGGCGCTGCTGCACGTGTGCCTTGAGCTCGGCAACGAGCGCACGCTTCGCTTCGACCGACGCGATCCGATCGCGCGCATCGGGCCGCAGCTCGATCAGCGCTTTCGGCTTGGTCAGGCCCTGATCCTCCGCGGGGATCACGGCGACCACGGACACCGCGGGGTGACCGAGCAAGCAGTCCTCGACCTCGCGGGGCGCGACGAAGATTCCGCCCACCTTGAACAGATCATCGGCGCGGCCCTGGAACCACAGGTAGCCGCGCTCGTCGATCGAGAACAGATCGCCGGTGCGGCACCAGTGCCCGTGGAACGTCTTCCAGCTCTTGTCGCGATCCTGGAAGTAGCCGTGGGCGACCGAGTCACCCTTGACCCACAGGACGCCGATCTCACCGGGCAGGAGTGACGGCGCACCCGCACCGTCGGCGTCCTCGGGAAGGATCTTGAGCTCGTAGCCCTCGACGACCTTACCGAGCGAGCCCGGCATCACGTCGCCGGGCCGGTTGGAGCAGTAGATGTGGAACATCTCCGCGGAGCCAATGCCGTCGTACACCTCGCCGCCGAACCTCTCGACGAACCGGCGCATCAGCGGCTCGGGGAGTGCCTCGCCCGCGGACAGATGGAACCGCACGCACGACAGATCCAGCGCGGGCTCGCCCTTCGCGCGGCGCTCGTCGTCGAGGTCGAGCAGCTTGCCGAGCATCGTCGGCACGTTCGTCACGATCGTCGGGCGGTAGCGCGCGATCGCATCCGCGATGCTCTCGGCGGTCGGGCGTTCGCTGAACAGACCTACCGTCGCGCCGACGGCGAACGGGAACCATAGATTCGTGCCCGTCGCGTAGCCGAAGAACAGCCGCGGGACGCTGACGCAGACGTCGGACTCGCGATACGCGACGGTGCGCTTCGCGAAGACCTCGGTGTTGAACGCGAAGTCGCGGTGGCTGTGCATCGCGGCCTTCGAGCGGCCGGTCGAGCCCGACGTGAACAGCCAGATCGCCGGATCGTCACGGCGGGTCGCCGGCAGCTTGGTCGTCAGCGTGCGGCCCTTCGCAATCGCGCCGCTCACCGTATCGCACCGCTTCGGCATCGCATGCACCGGCACCTCGACCTCGGGATCCTCGCCGGTTGCCGCGTCGGGCACGAGCAGGACGATGCGGAGGTGCGAGAGCTCGCCGTAGTGCGGTGCGAGCGCCGATGCGACCGCAGACGTCGTGATCAGGACCGGCGCCTTGACGTAGTCGAGCACGTAGCGCAGATCGTCGACGGGCGCGATCGAGTTCCCCATCGTGACGACGCCACCGGCGGCGAGCGTCCCGAAGATGCTCCATGCGAACGGCGGGAGATCCGGAAGCACGATGTAGACGCGCTCCTCGGGCCGCAGGCCGGCGTCGACCAGGTAGCGCGCGAGTGCGCGCGAGCGATCCGCGACCTCGGCATACGTCCACGACCGGTCACCGAACCGCAGCGCGACCTTGTCGCCTTTGCCTTCGGCGATCCGATCGAACAGGAAGTAGTCGGCGAGGCCGAAGTCCTCGGGGAACGTCGGCGTGCTCACGACGCCCCCTTCACCAGTGCGCGACCGATGATCGTGCGCTGGATCTCGCTCGTTCCCTCGTAGATCCGCAGTGGACGGATCGCGCGATACAGCTGCTCGACGACGGCGCCCTGCATCACGCCGCGTCCGCCGAACAGCTGGACCGCCCGATCGATCACGCGCGAGCACGCCTCGGTCGCGCCCAGCTTGGCGATCGAGACCTCGGTCGTGACCTTGGCGTCGGTCGTGTCCTTTGCGTACGCCGCGCGAAGGACGAGCAGTCGCGCGCTGTCGAGGTCGACCATCATGTCGGCGAGGTGCGCCTGGACGAGCGGCTGATCGCTGAGCAGCTTGCCGAACTGCGTGCGCCGCGTGACGAAGGCGAGTGCCTCGTCGAGTGCGCGCCGCGCCATGCCGACGGCCGCCGCCCCGACGGAGACGCGAAAGGCGTCGAGCGTCTGCATCGCGAGCTTCATCCCCTGCCCGACCTCACCGATTCGCGCATCCGCGGGGACCGTGACCTCGCGCAGCTCGAGCGCTCCGATCGGGTGCGCCGCGGTCGCATGCAACGGCTTCACTGTCACGCCGGGCGCATCGAGCGGAACCCAGAACGCCGTGAGACCAGCGGCTCCGAGGCTCGGGTCGGTCGTCGCGATCACCGTCGCGTGGTCCGCGATGCCGAGGTTCGAGATGAACAGCTTGTCGCCATCGAGGCGATAGCCGTCGCCCGTCGGCGTCGCGCGCGTCTGGATCGAGGCGACATCCGAGCCGGCCTCGGGCTCGGTCAGCGCGAACGCGGCGATGCCGGCTCCGCGCGCGTACGCCGTGAGCTGCGCCTTCTGATCTGCGCTGCCCGCGAGGACCAGCGCGTGTGTCCTCAGGCCCTGCACGGCGAAGATCGAGTCCGCCCGCGCCGAGACATACCCGAGCATCTCGCGCGCGAGACACAGACCACGCGTATCGATCGATCCCACGGGGCTTCGCCCCGCCCCGCGGGCAGAGCCCGCAGGGTCCCCACCCCCTTGGCCGGAGGGCACGACCAGCTCGAACAGCCCTGCCTCCGCGAGCGCTGCAGCTGCAGAACGATCGCGCTCCGACTCGGTGACGTGTCGCCCCGGAAGCTCGACGGCCTCGATCGCGCCAGCGGCCGCGCGCAGCCGGGACGCGAGCACCTTGTGGCTCTCGGCAAAGAACATCGGCAGGTCGTCGGTGGACAGGCGCATCGGCTACTCGGGTGCTCCGCGGAACTTCGCCGGCCGCTTGGCCTTGAACGCCTCGTGCGCCTCCGCGAAGTCGGGATGCTGCATGCACAGCGCCTGGGCCTGCGCCTCGGCCTCGATCGCCTCGGCGAGCGCCATCGTGTGCTCGCTCTCGATCATCTGCTTGGTCATCGCATGTGCGAACGCCGGGCCGGCCGCGAGTTTTGCCGCCCACTCCTGCGCGAGCGCCACGGCCGCCGGACCATCATCCACCATGCGGTTGATGAGCCCGATCTCGAGCGCGCGCGGCGCCTTGATGATCTCGCCGAACAGCAAGAGCTCCGAGGCGTGCCCGAGGCCGACGATCCGCGGCAAGAGGTACGTCACGCCCATGTCGGCGCCGCACAGCCCCACCGCCGGGAAGATGAACCCGAACTTCGCCTCGGCAGCGGCGATCCGCAGATCGCTCGCACACGCGATCACGGCGCCGGCACCCACGGCGGTCCCGTTGATCGCGGCGACGATCGGCCGCTTGCACGCGCGCATCGCCTTGATCAGCCGCCCGGTGGCGCGCGTGAACGCGAGCAGCGCCGGCGTATCCTGACCGAGCAAGTGCTTGATGATGTCGTCCTGATCGCCCCCCGAGCAGAACGCGCGACCGCGCCCGGTGATCACGATCGCCCGGATCTCGTCGAACCGGTCGAGCTGCTCGAACGTCTCGGCGAGCTCGCGATAGACCTCGAACGTCAGCGCGTTGAGCCGCTTCTCTCGATCGAGCGTGATCGTCGCGACGCCGCGCGCGAGCTCGAACGAGAATGATGTGGGCTGCGGCAGGCTCATGACGGCTCTCCGATGTACGCCACGGCCTGGATCTCGACCAGGGCCGCCGGCTCGAACAGCTCGGTGACTGCGACCAGTGCCATCGCCGGGAAGTGTTTACCGAGGCGCTCGCGCCACACGGCAGCGAGCTCCTTGCGCGTGCGGCGGTACGCCGGCATGTCCGTGACGTAGGCCGTCATCGACGCGATGTCGGTGACCGCGCCGCCTGCTGCAGCGACGACGGCGAGCACGTTGTCGAGCGTCTGCGCGAACTGCGCGACGAACGTCTCGTCGCCTGAGGACCGCGTGGGGAACTTGCCGTCGGTGTTCCAGCCGATCTGACCGCCGACCTCGAGGACGCGGCCGTTGCCGATCCGGCCGTTCGAGTAGCCCTTGGGCGCGGGCCATCCCGGGACGATCACGTCCTCGGCGCTCACTTGAGCACCGCCCCGCCGTCGATCACGATCGTCTGGCCATGGATGCCACGCGCGTTGTGCGCGCACAGCATCAGCGTCGCGTGCGCGACCTCGGCTGGCTCGATCATCCGCTTCTGCGGAGTCATCGCCTCGAGCGACGAGCGCGCTTCCACGAGCGTGCGCCCCGTCTTGCCCGCGATCCGACTCACCGCCTCCTCGACCATCTGGGTGTCGACCCAGCCCGGGCACAGTGCGTTGATCGTGACGCCGGTGCGCGCGAGATCGATCGCGAGCGAGCGCGTCATGCCGACCATCGCGTGCTTCGCCGCGCAGTAGGCGGCGGTGTAGCCGTACCCCGAGACGCCCGCGTTCGAGGCAATGTTGATCACGCGGCCCCACCCCGCCTTGATCATCCCCGGCACGAGCGCGCGTGTGACGCGAAACGGCGCCGTCGCGTCGAGCTCCATGATCCGGTCCCACAGCTCGTCGGTCGTCTTGTCGAGCGAGGCGCTCTCGGCAGCACCCGCGTTGTTGACGAGCACGTCGACGTGACCGACGGAGGCGAGTACGGCATCCGTGGCCTTGCGATCGAACAGATCGAGCACGAGCGCGACGCCTCCGGTCTCCTTCGCGATCACGTCGAGAGCCGCCGTCGTGCGCCCACACACGATGACGTGCGCTCCTGCGCCTGCGAGCTCGCGCGCGATCGCAGCTCCGATCCCACGGCCGCCACCGGTGACCAGCGCCCGCTTGCCGGCGAGGATTCCGTCCATGGGCCGGTTTTATACCCCCCACCGTCCGTCGGCACTGCCGGCGGGGCCTTTATGCTTGCCGGATGCACGTCTCCGACCTCGATGCCACGGCCTGCGCCGAGCTCGTGCGGTCCGGCGAGGCCACACCGAGCGAGCTGGTCGACCTCGCGATCGGCCGGATCGAGAAGCACAACCCGGAGCTTGGAGCCGTCATCATCCCGATGTTCGATTCGGCCCGCGCCGAAGCGGCCTCCGACAAGCTCCCGGACGGGCCGTTTCGCGGCGTACCGATCCTGATCAAGGACATCGGCGCGACGATCGGCGGAGTTCTCCACACCGCGGGTCTCCTCCCGCTCAAGCAGGCGAACTTCCGCCACGCCGAGGACAGCCACCTCGTCGCCTCGTTGCGCAAGGCCGGCTTCGTGATCGTTGGCAAGACCAACACGTCGGAGCTCGGAATCCTGCCGTCGGCCGAGTCACCCGCGTGGCCGCCATCGCGCAACCCGCACGACACGACGCGCTCCACGGGCGGTTCGAGCGGCGGCTCCGCGTGCGCGGTCGCGGCGGGCATGGTCCCGATCGCGCATGCGAATGACGGTGGGGGCTCGATCCGGATCCCCGCGAGCTGCTGCGGCCTGTTCGGCCTCAAGCCGAGCCGCGGACGTATCTCGTTCTGGCCGCACGTCGGCAGTAACCTGAGCAACGAGCTCGTCGTGTCGCGCTCGGTGCGCGACGCCGCCGCAGTGCTCGATCTCCTCGTGGGTCCGCGGCCCGGAGATCCATACGCCGCACCGCCGCAGCTGCGCCCGTACTCCGACGAGCTGACCACGCCGACAGGACGTCTCCGGATCGGTTTCACCACCGAGCATCCCGGCCTCGATGGTTTGCTCGTCGACTCACACCCCGACTGCGTTGCGGCCGTCGCGCACACCGCGAAGCTCCTCGGTTCGCTCGGCCACCACGTCGAGCCCGGCTTCCCGGCCGCGCTCCGCGATCCCGAGTGGACGCCCCGGTTCCTCACGCTCTGGGCGTGTGGCGTCACGCAAGAGCTCGACGAGGCGGCACGCATGATCGGTCGCCCGATCCAGCCGCACGAGGTCGAGAGCTTGACCTGGAGTCTCGCCGAGCTCGGCCGCCTGATCTCCGGTCCCGCGTACGCCGAGGCGTGGCGGTGGATCCAGCGCAATGCGCGCCGGGCCGCGACGTTCTGGGACGACCACGATCTGTTCATGACGCCGACCGTCGCCGAACCGCCCGTGCCGCTCGGTACGTTCAAGTCTCCCGACGACGATCCGCTCGCCGGCATCTTCCGCGCGGGCGACTTCACGCCGTTTACGCCCCCGTTCAACGCGACCGGCCAGCCGGCTTGCTCGATCCCGCTCTATCACAACGCATCGGGCCTCCCGATCGGCGTGCAGCTCGTCGCCGCCTACGGCCGCGAGGACCTGCTCCTGCGCGTCGCCGCGCAGCTCGAGGCCGCGCAGCCATTCGAACACCGCGCGACCCGACGCTAGCTGCGCGGCACGATCGGCAGCAGCACGGCCTCGACAGGACGATGATCCGAGATCGTGTCGGCGTAGCCCGGCAACGTCTCGTCGAGCTTCACGGGATCAACGGCTTGCAGCGGGAACTGCGTGACCGTCTCGCGCGTGACGACGATGTGATCGATCAGCCGGCGAAACGGGATGTACGAGTACTCGTCGCGCTTCGCGACATCGAGCGTCAGCGGCGCATACGCCTCGGGCTTCGCGAGCAGCGGCGCGAACACGTTGCTCGCGCCGACGGTGTCGATGTCATCGTTCCAGTCACCGAGCACGATCACCGCGTCGCCGGTGGCGCGGCGCGCCGCCATCCAACCCTCGAGCGACACGATCGCCTGACGGCGGCGCTCACGCGAGCTCGAATCGACCATCGCCTTGAGATGCACGACGACGAGCACGACGCGGCCGGTGCCCGTGCGGCCCTTCACCTCGAACGTCACCGCGAGCGGCGGGCGCGGGAACTGATACGAGTTGTCGACGAACAGATCCTCGGTCGTGAGAACGCGGAGCCGATCCGTGCGGTACGCGACCGCCACCTGCGTATCGAATCCGGTCTGCCCGGGCAGTCCCTCCCAGCCCGGCAGCTTGCCGAGCAACTGATCGAACGCCGGGAGACTGTCGACCTCCTGGAAGCCGACGAGCTCTGCGCGATCACCACCGGCGAGTACGCCGGCCACCGCATCGACAGTGCCGCCGGTCAGCGGAAAGTGCTCGATGTTCCACGTCCACACGGGCAACACGCGTTCGCACAGGCCGCGCTCGTCGCAGGCCTCGCGCTGCAGCACGCGGCAGGTCGCCGGGCCGACCCACGGCACCGCGTCGAGCGCGCCGAGGTTCTCGAACGGCCGACCGGCGGCGATGCCGCTCGCGGCACGCGACGACAGGCCGAGAGCATCGAGCTGCTCCGCAGTCGCCGTCGGATCATTCGCGAGCGCGAGCACGCCGCGCGCATCGTCGGAGTCTCCGGTCGGCGGGCAGCCCCCGTCCGTCTTGCCGATGTCGAACGCCTCGTCCTCGCCGTCTCCGTCCGCATCGGGTGCACCGGGGTCGAGTGCGCAGGCAGCGAGGACGGACAGGGCGACGAACCAGGTCTTCATGGACGACAAGTCGCGGCAGCCGGCGACTTGATCCCGAAAATCGTCGCATTCTCGTAACTCCTCGTCAGACCTCGCGGTTATCGAGCTGGCTCTCGGCCATCGCGGCTTCGGTCGGGGGCGCCAGGTTTGCGAGCGCGGCGCGCAGCTTGTCTCGCGCCCGAGAGAGGCGGCTGCGCACCGTGTTCTCCTCGATCGCGAGCACCGCGGCGATCTCGCGCGTCGACATCGCCTCGAAGTAGCTCAGCTCGAGCGCGATCTGATCGTCGATCGGGATCCGCGCGAGGGCATCGCGCAACAGCTCTCCCTGCTGTCGGCGCGTCAGCTCGGTCGCCGGTCCCGGCGCGAGATCCGCGAGCGACGACAGCCCGAAGTCGACCACCGCCTCCCGCGCCCGCCTGCGGAAATGATCCGCGAGCCGGCGCCGTGCCACCGCGAACAGGTACGCCTTGACGTTGTCACCCTCGATCCGGTCGCGTGCCTCGACGCACGCGAGGAACGTCTGCGAGATCAGATCCGCCCCGTCGTCACCGATCTTCGACCGGAAGAACCGCGCGACGCTCGCCCAGTGGCGGGCGACCAGCTCTTCGCCCGCACGCCCGTCCCCGCCACGCCAGGCGTCGAGAAGGTCGAGGTCGGTCCGCACACCCGTATAGTAGGCGCCGTGCGCGACCTCGTCGACGAGCTGCTGCAGGCCAAGGTCAAGGCCACGCTGTTCGGCGGCGATCACGCCCCGCGCCTCGGTCGCCTCGTGCTGCTCGACCGCATTGGCAGCGGCGCGATGGGGACCGTGTTCGCCGCGTACGACCCGCGCCTCGACCGCAAGGTGGCGGTCAAGATCGTGCGCACAAGCGGCGCCGAGGTCAATGCCCGTGTCCTCGCCGAGGCGCGCGCCCTCGGCAAGCTCGTGCACCCCAACGTCGTCGCGATCCACGACGCTGGCGAGGTCGACGACGCGATCAACATCGTGATGGAGCTCGCGCCCGGCGTTCCGCTGCGCACCTGGTTCGCGGGGGGCCGCGACTGGCGCGACGTGGTGCGCGTGCTCCGCGAGGCAGCGATCGGCATTGCCGCTGCCCACCGCGCCGGCCTCGTCCATCGCGACATCAAGCCCGACAACATCCTCGTCGGCGACGACCGCACGCGTGTCGTCGATTTCGGCCTCGCGCACGACCGCGCTGCGGGCGAGGACACGACCTCCGCTGGGACGCCCAGCTACATGGCGCCCGAGCAGCTTGCCGACGAGGCCGCGACCGAGGCGAGCGATCAGTTCGCATTCGGCGTGACGCTGTTCGAGGCGCTCTATGGCGCGCGCCCTCACACGGGCGCCACGCGCGACGAGCTCAAGCTGACCGCGCTCTCCGCGTACAAGGTCCGCGCGTCCGACGCGCTGCGCTCCGCGCGATCGGCACCAGCGCCGCGCGCATCGGGCGCGACCGTCGATGTGGCCGCGACCACCGCGCCCGCCGACGACGACGCCAGCGAGCCGCCGGTCGCGCCGATGCGGCCGAGCACGAGATCGTCGATCGCTCCATCCGCCGGCAGCGCGAGCGCGACCGAACAGCGTGCCGTGGCCTCGCCGCGCAAGGCGCCGCCCGCCTGGGTCCACGCCATCGTCGTGCGCGCACTCGCGCCCGATCCGGCGAACCGGTTCCCGTCGATGGATGCGCTCGGCGCGGCACTCGGCCGCGATCGGCGACGCCAGCGCATGATCGCTCTCGGCGTGGTCGCGGCGCTCGCCGGTGCCGCGATCGGAGTCGGCGCGTACCGCAGCCAGTCGGGCGACGCCGATCCGTGTACCGGCGGAGCTGCCCGGCGCGCCGCCGTGTGGAACCCGACGACGACCGCCGCGGTCCAGGCCGCGCTCGGCGATGCGCCGTGGGCCGGGCGGGCGGTGGCGACGCTCGATGCGCGCGGCTCCGCGTGGGAGGTCAGCTATCGCCGCGTCTGCGAGGCGACCCGCGTGAGCGGAGCACAGTCCGACACGCTCCTCGATCTGCGGATGCGGTGCCTCGATCGCGCACTCGATCGCGTGGGCGCGTTGAGCACCGCGATCGCGACGCCCTCCGACGGCCCTGCTGGCGCGCTCTCGACGGCGACGCGCATCGACGCGGTGTCCGCGATCCACGAGCTGCCCGATCCGGCCGCGTGCGAGTCGCTGCACGATGCGGCCGAGCTCGCGCTACCGACGGATCCGGCGCAGCGCGCGCGGGTCACCACCGCCGAGCGGGAGCTGGATCGCGCGTGGGCGGCGTACGCGCTCGGTCGGTATCGCGAGGCCGGCACCGAGGTCCTCGCGATCGAGAAGCGCACGGCCGAGCTCGAGGCGCCTGCCCTGCGCGCCGCCGTGCTCCTGCTCGCGGCGAGCGTCGAGGGGCGGACCGGGAAACCAGCGGCAGCACGGGCGCGCCTCGATCAGGCGCTCGGCGCGGCAGCGGCCGCGCGCACGTCCGCGATCGAGCTCGACGTCTGGTCGCGCCTGCTACGCCACGAGCTATTCGCCGGCAACAGCGCGCGCGTGATCGAGTGGGCTCCGTTCGCGCATGCGGCGGCCGCACGCGCGGGCCGCGACGGCGCCGAGATCGACGGCATCATCGGCGAGGCCCACCGAGATCTCGGACACCTCGATGCGGCGCGCGAGCGACTGACGCGGGCGCTTGCTTCGATGACCTCGCTGCGGGCCGATCAGCGCGCGCTGATCGAGATGAACGTTGGCTCGGTCGAGCTGACCGCCGGCGATGTCGGAGCCGCCGAAGCGGCCTTCACGCGCGCGTTCGAGCTGGCGCATGGTGCGCTCGGCGACGGGCATCCATCCCTCGCGCTCTACATCGACAAGCTCGCCTCGGTCGATCGCGCTCGCGGACGGATCGGTGCGGCGCTCGCGCGGCACAGCTCGAGCCTCGCGCTGCGGACGGCGGCGTATGGCCCCACGGATCGATCGATGGCGACGAGCCTGGTCCAGCGCGCGCGCACGTATGTCGAGGCGGGCTCGCTCGAGCTCGCGATCGCAGACCTGGCGACGGCGGAGCAGATCCGGGCCAAGGCGTACGGCGAAGCGAGCCCGCGCCTCGCCGAGATTCTCCTCACTGGCGCCGATGCCGATACCGCCGCGGGCAACGTCGCAGCCGCGCGGCGCCGGCTCGTTCGTGCCGTCGAGCTCGACGGCAGTCTCGCGACGAGTGTCGAGGTGACGGTACGGCGGATCGCAGCGGGCGAAGCCGTGGCGATCGAGAAGTTGCCGGCGACGCTCGATCCATTCTCCGTCGATCGCGTGGCAGCCCTCGCGGCCCGCGCCGGCCTCGTGCCCCGCGAGCAAGCGGCCCCGCTCGCGGCGGCGTTGCTCGCCCGCTGGCGCACGCTCGGCCCCGGTTCGCATCCGGCGCTCACGCTCGCGATCGCGCAGGCACTGCGGACGAGCGGTGATCGCATCACCGCGGCGACGGTGGTCGAGACCGCGCTGCGCGCGATCGGCGACGAGCCGTCGCGGATCAAGCTAGCGTTGATGCGCGAGCTCGCGCTCAACAACGATGGCCCGGCGGCCGAGACCGCACGTGCGAAGGCAGCCGACCTCGCGGCGCAGATGCCGGAGCTCGCCGCGCCGGCGAGCCGCTAGCCGAGCTCCTTGCGGATGTTCGCGATCACCTCGGCGTAGCTCGTGCTCTCGACAACCTGCGCGAGCTCGGCCGTGTAGCGCGAGACCAGGTCCTCACGGCCGCGAGCGAGCGCATCGCGGCGCGCGTTGTACAGCGTGAGGAACGCGCGCTCGGCATTGATGAAGTACTGGACGTTCTGGATCACGGCTCGCGCGATGGAGATCGTGACCGACCGGGACTTGTCGCTGAACGTGAAGTGGCGACCCTCGCTGTTCGTGATCTCGAGGGTGACGCGACCGACGGCATCGACACCTGCCTGCGCCTTCTTGGTCTCCATGTCGGCGGCGACGTGAAAACCGACGAGCTGGATCGTCTTGAGCGACTGATACTCGCGCGCGTAGCGATCGAGCAGTCCGTTGAAGATCGCATCGACGACGCCGACGCCCTTGCCCTCGACCTCGAGCGCCTGATCGCCCTCGAGCAGGTGCACCTTGCAGATCGTGGTGTGGTCGGCTTCCTCGAACGCAAGCCGCGACAGCTTGAGCTCCAGGAAGTTCGCTCCCAGGACCTTGCGGATCAGAGGTTCGTGAGGCGGCGAGTTGGTCGAGGTGGTCACGCGTCAAGTCTAGCGCGCGTTGGCCGTCGGGCAGCGTGATCTCGATCCGGGTGATCTGGCCGGGACTTGCGTGCTCCGGACCGTGCCACCGTCTCGAGCATGCGGCATAGTGTCGCCCGATGTCGGCACTGGTCCAGCTCGGGCGACACGTCGCGAAGCTGCGCGAGTGCTCCGACTGCCCACAGATGATCGGTCCGGTCGTCAGCGGCAATCCCGTGGCGTCCCCCGTGATGCTGATCGGCCAGGCGCCCGGCGACAAGGAAGGCCCCATGGGACGGCCGTTCGCGTGGACCGCGGGCAAGACGCTGTTCAACTGGTTCGGCGAGCTCGGCATGTCCGAGGCCGAGTTTCGCAACCGCGTCTACATGGCGGCTGTGTGCCGCTGCTTCCCGGGCAAGGCCGAGGGCGGCGGTGACCGGGTGCCTGATCCCGACGAGATCGCGCGGTGTAGCCGTCACCTCGTCGCCGAGGCGCGGATCCTTCGCCCCCAGCTCGTCATCCCCGTCGGCAAGCTCGCGATCAGTCAGCTCGTACCCAAGCTGGACAAGCTCACCGACATCGTCGGCGTGCGCCGCCGCGCAAAGATCGAGAACATCGAGTTCGACATGATCGCCTTGCCCCATCCCTCGGGCGCCTCGACCTGGCATCGCACCGAGCCTGGCAAGACCCTGCTCGCAAAGGGCCTCCGGCTCATCGGCGAGCACCCCGCGTGGCGCGCGATCATGCCCTCGGAGCACCTCGACCCGGCCGCGGTGTCGTCGTGAGCGCGGTCGCCGACCTGCTCGCGACGCTGGTCGCGTTCCCGACCCAGCAAGCGGGCCCCGAGCGCGGCGCCGGTGACGAGCGCGCGCTGTGCGAGCATCTCGTGCCGCTGCTCCGTGCGCGCGGTGCCGACGAGGTCGTGATCGAATTGACGGTGCGCACCGACGGCAGCCCGGGCGCGTACGTGTTCGCACGCTGGGGCACGCCCCGCCGGATCATCAACGCCCATGTCGACACCGTCCCCGCGAATGCCGGCTGGTCGCGCGACCCGTGGCAGCCGCATCTCGCGAATGGCCGGCTCTACGGGCTCGGCTCCGCGGACACCAAGGGTGCGATCGCCGCGACCCTGATCGCTCTCGAGGGTGCCGTGCCGCGCGACCTCGGCGTCCTGTTCTCCGGGGACGAAGAAGCCGGCAGTGCCGTGATGCACGCTTTTCTGAAGAGCTCCCACGCCGCCGCGATCAAGGAGGTCATCGTCTGCGAGCCGACCGCACGCGTCGCGGGCACCGCGCATCGCGGGATCATCGCGCAGCGTGCGACGTTGCTCGGTCCCGGCGGCCACTCGTCGAAGGCAGATCATCTCGCCAAGCCGATCGCGCAGCTCGCGCGCGTCGCCGCCGCGCTCGACGACGCCGGTCGCCGCAGGCTGAACGACGGCCCCGCGGGTATGACGGGCACCTGCCTCAATATCGCGGCCATCCACGGCGGCGTCGCCTACAACGTGATCCCCGCGCGCGGCGAGCTCGAGTGGTCGCTTCGCCCCTACCCTGGCTTCGATCGCGCTGCCTGGGATCGCGAGGTTGCCGCGGTCGTCGCAGCGATCGATCCGGCGATCACCGTGGCGACCGAGCTCGAGCACGGACCGTTCGCATGCGATGCACTCGCCGAGCTCGTGCGTCCGTTCGCGGGACGCGTCGGCACGCTCGACTTCTGGACGGAGGCCGCGATGTGGTCCGCACACGGAGCCGATGCGATCGTGATCGGTCCCGGCGACATCGCGCAGGCACACGCGGCCGACGAATGGGTTGCACTCGACGATCTCGACTGGGCGATCGCGCTGTTCCGCGCCGTGATCAGCTGATCAGTCGCGCGGCGCCGGTGCGCCGACGTATTCGACGTTCTCGCGCGTGTACTTCTTGAGGCCGCGCTCGGGGCTGAGCGTCAGCTGATCGTCGGCTTCCCAGTCGGGCAGCTCGGGGTCGCTCCACGTCGTCCGAGCGATCTCCTGCAGGAAGCAGGTCTGCAGCGCGGCGTTGTTGTCGCCAAGGCTCGAGCGCTCGACCTCGACGTCTCGGATCGTGACGTTGCCGTCCTTGATCTTGACCTTGAACTTGAACACGACGTTCTGGTTCCGGTGCACGCGCTTCGCGATCCCCTCGTAGCACTTCACCGCATTGCGGGAGAGCATCGCGGGGACGACCTCCTGGAACTTGTAGAAGAAGGCATCGCTCTCGACGTCGAGCTTCTTTGGAGCTTCGGGATTCGTCGAAGGCGTCGACGGCACCACGTCGGTGACAGGCACGACCGCGGTCTTCACCGGCGGAGGTGTCACCGCCGGCTGTTCGACCTTGGCGACGGCGGGCTTGTCAGGTGTCGGCGCGGCAGTCGCGCTCGAGTCATCGAGCTGCCGCCAGAGCAACAACAGCATCACGAGGATCGCGATCCCCGCTCCGACAAGCCACTTCATGCGTCAGCTACCTCGCGTTCTCATTGTACTTCGCGTACTCGCCGCTGCCACCGAGGACGCCGCCCTCTTGCGACGGCTTCATGTTCCAGAACTCGGTGCCATCGGCGCTGAACAGCTCGAGTCCGCCTTCGCAGTCGCCAGCGCCACCTTCGGTGACCTTGAGTCGACGAACGGCCGCTTGATCACCAGACCAGCTGTAGGTGTCCACCCACCCCTGCATGTCTGCACCTTCCTCGCGACCGACGGTGAAGCGATAGCTGGGCAGAATCGCGGGGGCTGCAGGGCACGCGTTATCGGCGATCGATGCGGTGAACGTCCACGTTCCGACGGGCCAGCAACCGGTCGGAACCTCGGCAGGACGCGCCGGCGTACCTGCGACGAACGTGCCCGTGATGTTGAACGTCGCGTCGCAGATGATCCCGAGTTTTTCGTTGCGATCATCCGTGTCGGGCGTGGAGTCCTCGCCGACGCCACACGCACCAACTGAAAGACCGAGGAGGATCAAAGCCCCAACTTTGCGCATGCGACGGGTAACGCAACACCGGTGCCAGCGCGAAGCCTTTGTATTCATGTCTGCGGATGACTCACATGTTGGGGAAGCGTTCCCCACGATGGAGTGTCGAGACCTCGCGATCGAAATGAAACTGGCCGCATCTGTTGCGCCGGGAATGCGCGGCGCCAACAATGAGGTCATGGGATCCATGCGGTCCTTTGTCATCTCCATGTTGCTCGTGCTGGTTGGCTCCTCCTGCAAGGACGCCACGACCAGCACAGGTTCTCCGTCGACGGGAAGCGCCGGCAGCGGCGCGAAGGTAGTCGCGCCCGAACCTCCGAAGGGCCCGCAGCCGATGGAGACGACGTACGACAAGATGCAGGCGGACAAAGCGGATCGCGCTGCAGAAGCTGCAGCGATGGCCGGCGCGGGATCCGGATCGGGCGATGACTGGGTCCCTGCCGAGTACAAGTCCGGCGCCGCGCGCTGGAAGGATGTCGGTGTCTACGTCGACGGCAAGCCGATGGGCTTTCTGACGTTCGGCGAGCTGCCGATCGCCCTCAAGCCGACGTGGGTGAAGGACAAGGTCTCGGCCGAGAAGGAGCCCGGTACCGACCAGCCGGGGTGGCGCTGGGCGCGGCAGCGCTTCTATCGCTTCGACGAATACCTCGCTGCGATCGGCATCAACGTCAAGAGCATCAAGGAGCTCCACGTGTACGGGCCGAAGTTCTCCGAGACGAACATCTCGAAGGCGAAAGACATCCTCGGCCCGAAGGGCAAGGAGTTCTTGTTTCGCTTCGGCGGCAACGTGTATGGCAAGCCGATCGCGAGGGTCCCAGAGGCATTCGGCAACGGACGCTCCGCCGACAAGATCGCGAGCGTGATGGTCTACATCAAGAAGAAGCCGCCCGTGATCGTGCACAACGTCGGGCTCGAGCTCGACGGAGAGATCCAGTCGGGCGTTCCCTACTACGGTGAGCCGATCCGCGGTGGTGTTCGCGTCTACATGGACGACAAGCTGATCGCGATCATCAAGCGCCAGGAGCTCGACGTCGCGAAAGCCGTGAAGAGTGCCGATGGTGAGCTGTCCTGGAGACTCGCCGACGTTCTCGCCGCGCAGGGCGCATCGCTGAAGAACGTCGTCGAGATCTGGGCGGTGCGCGACGAGAAGCGCGAGGAGCATTTCCCCGGTGCTGATCTCGAGACGATGATGTTCTCGGCGAACTCGCAGGCAAAGGGCGGCGTGCTGCTCGGCAGTGGAAAGGTTCGCGCGAACACGATCGCGCTCCATTCGCGCGCGCTGACCAAAGAAGAGATCCCGGTCGTCACGCCGGACGACGAGTGATCCTCCCTGCAGACCTCCCTCTCCACCTCGCACTCCGGATCCTGCCGCGCCGAGCTCGCCTTCGTGCTCGGGTCTGATCGGAGTCTTGCCCCGACGTCCGGTCCCGACCAGAGCGTCGCCACCGGTAACAACCCCGCCTCCGAGCGGGGTTCTGTGCGTCCGTTCAGCACATTCGGGTATGGGGACTCGGGCCCCAGCCCGGGGGGAGAGACCCCACACCCCCTCCTCGTAGGGGAGCTGCGTCGACTCCCGCTGGAGGCGTGTAGATCCCGAGATCATCAGGGGTTTGGCGGCCTGGGACCCCAGATCGGGACCCCGGGGCCCCATGTTTCATCCACATCACATCCTATGATTTCGAGCAGTTACGCTGTGCAATTCACGGCACAACGCTTGCTCAATAGCTCGCCATCATCAACCACCTACTGGGGCGAATCGAAATGACCAACATGAAGAAGCTTCTGATGTTCGCGGCAAGTGGCCTTCTGGCGCCGATGGCAGTCGAGACCTCGGCCCACGCCGAAGTCGCCAGCTCGGACCAGGTCGAGTTCATTCCGAGCCCAGTCAACGACAAGGCCCCGGTGTCCGGTACGCCGAACGCCCGCCTCCGCCGCACCGACGAGGAGCAGGAAGGTAACGGCATGCCGACCGTGGCGATGTTCGCCGACGGCAAGAGTGGCATCTACTTCTCGATGAACACGGAGCTTCCCCCGATCGCCAGTGGTGGCGCAGTTCGCCCGGCCACCCACCGCATGCAGCTCGCTGCGGTTCCGTTCACGCTGACGCAGAAGGTCGACGGCAAGGTCACCGCGACCCCCAACATCGCCAGCGCGAAGTTCATCACCAACAACATCGGTAACGAGTACCGCAACGCCAACGCCCCCACGTCCTACCCGATCCTCGACGGCAAGCTGATCGCTGTCGAGTACAACTACCAGGCGGCAGGCAGCAACGACACCAAGCGCTACCTCCAGGTCTACAACCCAGCCGGCCAGGCCGTGATGGGCCAGAGCCTGCTGATGGCGAAGAACAACGACGACTGCTCGATGCACCAGGATGGCGCGTCGGGCGACGCCGTGACGACCTCAGCGACGTCGGTTCGGCTCGCCGAATGGACCGGCTGCAATGGCAACGGCGCCGACGACGGCTGGATCAACATCTCCGACATCAAGTGCGACGCAGGTCTCACGGCCTGCACGTTGACCAAGGTCGCCGACCTCTCGCTCGCCCCCCGCGAGGAGCGGTCGCGCGGCAAGTGCACGGTTGCCAAGGTCGATCCGAACACCGCTATCTGCAGCTGGACGGAAGGCAACACCCAGCCCCAGCGCGACGGCACCTGGATGGCCGCGGTCAACATCGGCCAGGGCCAGAACGGCGCGAACGCGCAGAGCCGCCTGCTCTGGAAGAAGCAGATCGAAGGCCGCAAGGACGTCGGCGGCATCCGCACCTATTCGATGCGCGCCATGCACGAGCGCATCATGAAGGTGAACCCCACCACGGGCGCACTCGAGGCGACGAACCAGATGATCTGGCGCTCCGGTGACCTCCGCGGCAACAACAACACCAACGGCAAGGGCGGCACGTACTACGGCTCGCAGATGGGCGTCATCGAGGCGACCGCCGCTGGCATGAAGTACATCGCCCCGCTCACGGACGTCTCGGCCTCTCTCCTCGGCCTCGACGGCACCCACCTCGGGATGTCGAGCGCCATGCTCGGTACGACGGGCTCGCTCGTCCCCGGCATCGTGTTCCTCGGCGGTAGCCACACGGGCGGCGGCACGTCGTCCCAGGCGCGCGTTGTCTCCTACGACGCGGCGACCGGCACCTTCGCCGACGCGGCGATGATGGGCCTCGCTCCCCACGACCGCCACCTCTATCCGAACTACCTCGGCAACAACCCGGGTAACCAGGGCCGTAACCACAGCCACATGACGATGATCGCGAACCCGTTCGTCGGCATGAACAACAGCGACGCGTACCTGATGCTCGCCGCGACCTCCGGCAAGAACCCGGCTCTCATGATGAACCCGGAGCGCAAGCTGTCCGCGTACCTCTCGATCCTCCCCATCGCGCAGACCCCGAAGGCGTCTGGCGGCGGCGGCACGGGTTCGGGCTCGGGCTCGGGCTCGGGCTCGGGCGGCGGCACCGGTGGTGGCACCGGTGGCGGCACGGGTGGTGGTGACGAAGGTGGCGACGAGGCTGGTACTGCGCTCGGCGGTTGCTCGACGAGCGTCTCGACCGGTGGCCTGATGACCTTCCTCCTCATCGGCCTGGCTGCCTTCATCCGCCGCCGCCGCTAATCGACCGACCAACCCAACCCGTCCCATCCCTCTCGACGACTCCCAGGAGCCAAGCTCATGCGTTCAACACTCCTAGCGGCAATTGCGACGGTTTGTTTGATCGGCTGTGTCGGTGGCATCGAATCCGGTGGCGGGACTGACCCGCTCGACAGCCCGGACGGCGATGGCAACGACAACGGCGACAACCCGGCCGGTAGCGACCTCTCCGCGGCGAAGGCTCTGTTCGACTCCGGTGTGTTCCCGACGGTCACCATGAAGTGCAGCGGCGGCGCTTGTCACGCAGAGAACGCCCAGGGAACAACCCTGACGCGCTTCGTGACGGCGGATGTTGCTCGCGGCTGGCAGGTCGCGACGAACTACACCGCGCTGGTCGGGAACTACGCGGCGAGCGCCGCGCCGATCCTGACGATGATCAAGCCGGGTACGCACAAGAACGTGACGTACACGACCGACGAGGAAGCGAAGATCACGGCCTGGTTGAACAAGGAGCTCGAGCTCCGCAACGGACAGCCGATGCAGCCGACGACTCCTGGCGTCGAGACCCTCTCGCAGGCGACCGAGCGCGTCCTCTCGAAGTTCGCGGGCTGCATGCAGCTCACGGACTTCACGGCCGCGAACATGGCGCAGGCGTGGGGCAACATGAACGCTCAGAACAACCAGCAGTGCGAGAACTGTCACTCGACCGGCGGTGAAGGGTTCATCGCCTCCCAGAACGGGAACTTGATGTACAACGTGGTGTCGACGAAGAAGTACTTCTTCCTCCAGTACCTCACGGTCGACCTGACCATGGGCGCTGCGATGGCGAAGGTCGTCATCAACAATGCGTCCATGAAGGGTGTTGCTGAAGGTCTCGACCCGCACCGCGAACACCCACGGTTCAACGCAGACAACAACCAGGGCAAGACCGCTCTGACCCAGTTCTACAACGCCACCATGGCGCGCGTGAATGCGGTCCCGAGCGTGTGTGACCCGAAGCCGCTCTCGAACAACTAAGAGCGGTCGCTACTGAGTCTCTTCCCCCCTTGATGATGATGAAAGGCGCTACCTCCGGGTGGCGCCTTTTGTCGTTCCAGGAGTCCGCGATGAGCTCCCTGCACCTCGTCGCCGTGTTCGTCACGGCGACCCTGTCCGCGTGCACCCTCTCCGACCACGACGTTGGCCTGTTAGAGCCCGAGGACTCGTTCGACGGCGATGGCAACAACAACGGTGACAATCCTGCGGGCTCCGATCTCTCGCGCGCCAGGCAGCTATTCGACGCGGGTGTCTATCCCGTGCTCGTGGCGAAGTGCAGCGGTGGAGCGTGTCACTCGCGGACGGCGGCGGATCCGATGTCGACTCGCTTCGTCGCGACCACCGCGAACGAGGGCTGGCAGATCGCGACGAACTTCACGGCGGTCGTCGGCAACCACACGGCGAGCGCCGCGCCGGTGCTGACGTTGATCGCAGGCGGTGTACACAAGGGTGCGGCCTACACATCCGGTGAAGCGGCGCAGGTCGCCGCATGGCTCGAGGCCGAGTCGCAGCTTCGCAACGGTCAACCGATGGCCATCCCCGGCACCGAGACGCTCTCGCAGGCAACGGAGCGCGTGCGCCGCGAGTTCGTTGCCTGCATGACGCCCGAGGATTTCACGGCTGCAAATGTTCCGCAGGCCGTCGCGACCCTGACGAGCAGGAACTACCAACAGTGTGGGAGCTGCCACGGCACGGGCGAGGCCGGCTTCATTGCCTCCGCCGAGGCTGGCGCACTGTTCACCGCGCTGACGACGCGCCCCGCCCTCTTCGTGCAGTACTTCTCCGCAGACCTGACGCTGGGCCCCGCCGGAGCGAAGGTGACCCTGAACGAGCGCTCGATGCGCGGTGTTGCAGAGACGCAGGACCCGCACGGCGAGCACCCGCCGTTCAACCCGACCAATAATCCGGCGCGGGTTGCGCTGACCGAGTTCTACGTACGGACGATGTCGCGCAAAGCGGCGGGCAGCTGCAATGTACCGTCGGCGACCCTGGTAGATTGATCACCCATGAGCAACCTCGTCGGCGGCGATGGCCGCACGCACATCACCTCGAAGCTGATGCGCGAGTCCCTGCAGAACAAGGACGTTCTTGCAAACACGGTCAGCGACCGTGACCTCCAGATCTTCCCGGACGTCTCGCTGGTCTCGATCGGCGGCCAGAGCATCTTCGATCGCGGCAAGGACGCGATCCTGCCGCTCGTCGCCGAGATCGTGGAGATCAAGAAGGACAAGAAGCTGAAGATGGTGATCGGCGTCGGTGGCGGCACCCGCGTGCGCCACACGATCTCGATCGCGGTCGACCTCGGCCTCCCCGTCGGTGGCATGGCCCAGCTCGTCGGTGCGATGGAGGAGCTCAACGCGATCCTCCTCAACACCCTGCTCGCTCCGCACGGCTCGATGCCGATGCAGCGCGACCACTTCTGGGACCTCCCGCTGTACTTCGACGCCGGCATCACACCGATCGCGATCAGCGTGCCGCCGTATCACTTCTGGGAGCCGCCACCCGACGAGGGCCATCTGCCGATGCACGGATCGGACTTCGGGCTGTTCCAGCTCGCCGAGGTCCTCGGCATGAAGCAGGTGATCTTTGTGAAGGACGAGGACGGCCTCTACGACAAGGATCCGAAGAAGCACAAGGACGCGAAGAAGTTCGGCAAGATCACGCTCGCCGAGCTGATGACACAGTTCCCCGCGGACAACATCCTCGACCAGGAGCTGTTCCATGCCTGGGGGACCGCGAAGAACCTCCAGCGGATCGTGATCATCAATGGCCTCGTGCCGGGACAGCTCACGAAGGCGCTGCGCGGCGAGGACGTCGGCACCGTGATCACCAAGGAGCGCACCAATGGCTGAGCGCAGGACCCTCGAGTCCACCCTCTCCGGCTCGTCGATGACGGGCTCCCGCGAGTCGTTCGAGTACAAGCCCACCGCGGTGATGCCCGACGTCAAGGTCGTGAAGATCGGCGGCCAGAGCATCCTCGATCGCGGCCGCGCGGCGGTGTTTCCGATCCTCGAGGAGGTCGTCGCCGCCCGGAAGCTCGGCATCCAGGTCGTGCTCCTGGCCGGCGGCGGCACGCGCGCACGTCACATCTACTCGCTCGCCTCCGAGCTCGAGATGCCCACCGGCGTGGTCGCCACGCTCGGCAAGTACATTCCGATGCAGAACGCCCGGATGCTGCAGATGCTGCTCGCCAAGCACGGCGGCATCTACATGCTCCCCGACGACTTCGAGAAGCTGCCGCTCTACCTCCAGATGGGCTGCATCCCGGTGATGTCGGGCATGCCGCCGTTCGGCTACTGGGAGAAGCGCGAGGAAGGCAGCCGCATCCCTCCGCACCGCACCGACGCCGGCGTGTTCCTGTCGGCCGAGTTTCTCGGATCGCCCCGCGCGATCTTCATCAAGGACGAGGACGGCCTCTACACCGACGACCCGAAGAAGAACCCGAACGCGACGCACATCGCGCGGATCACGGCCAAGGAGCTGATGGACCGCAATCTCCCCGATGTCGTCCTCGAGCGCGTCGTCGTGGAATATCTGCCCCGCGCGCAGTGGTGTAAGGAGCTGCAGGTCGTCAACGGCCTCAAGCCCGGGCAAGTGCTCGCCGCGCTCAAAGGAGAAGATGTCGGCACGATCATTCGCGCATAGATCGAGCCCCGCCCTGGGCATCGTGCTCGCCCTCGTGGCGTGCGGTGGCACGTCCAAGCCCGAGGCGGATCCCAAGAAGGTCCAGGAGCTCGCCAACACGATGGCGAACAACCCGCCGCCGTTCGCGGGCATGCGCGCCTGCCAGAGCGAGGACTACAGGCTGCCGGCGATGACGCAGCCGACGCTCCTCAAGGTCGCGCATCAGGAGGTCCCCGCGACCGCCGAGCGCCTGCCTTGGATGAACCCGCCAGAGGTCGACGTCCCCTACGCGCGTGTCCTCATCGACTCGACCGACGAGAAGCTGCGCCGGCAGGCCGCTGCGGAATTCCTCGCCGCCAAGGGATACATGGTGTGGCGCGTCGACATGCTCGACGTTCCGCTCGCGCTCGAGATCAAGGAGCTCAAGCGCGGCGCCGTCGGCATCCGCGCGATCGGCTACGACATGACCGGCAACCCCGTCTGCGTGAAGCAGTTCACGGTCCAGAACGACAAGGCCGTGAGCGAGTCGGCGATGCAGCGCACCGACAAGGCGCGTGTCGATCCGAAGATCGCGCAGGAGCTCCGCGACGATCTCAAGGTCCAGCTGCTCGCGAAGATCGAGCAGCTCCGCGCCGGCCCCTGATCAGGGAACGCACTGGTGACGGAACGCGCTCGAGAGATTCGCGTCCTTCACGATACCGTCGTCGACCATCTTCGCCTGCTGACTCGAGCAGGTGACGCTGGTCGTCAGCGGCATGCCATCGACGTCAGTTTGATAGTCGACCGCGAAGATCGGCTTCCTCAGATCGAGGAACTTGCGGCCGAGGTCGCAGTCGTTGAACTCGCCGCACCGCTCGAGGAGCAGCCAGTCGAACTTCGTGCCGAACACGTCGATCAGCGGGTTCGTGGTGCCGTTCTGGAACCCCGCGGATAGCTCGCGCTCGTGATCCTGGTCTGCGACCTCGGTCCCGAACGCCTGCTGATCCGTCGGCACGAGCATGAAGCCCGACTGATCTCCGGTGATGACGTCGATCCAGTCGTGCTCGATCCCGTCGCAGCCGAGCTCCTTCGCGAGGTCGAAGCGCTTCCACATCCGCGATTGCCACGCAGGCAGGCTCGCCGCGCGAATGTCGAGGTAGCGCTCCATCGGATCATCGGTGCTCCAGCCGATCACGCTGCCCGCTGCGGGCGGCGTCGGATCATCGGGCGGGGTCGCCGCGAAGCCCGGGAACTTGCTGGCGTCGGGGTCCGTCAGCCGGATCGCGCCGGTGCCGACGCGACAGATCACCTTCGTGCCGCGCGCCTTCAGCTCGGCGATCTTGCCGGCCTGCGGTCCCGCGGGAACGGTGACCGGGCTGCCGTCGCCGTAGTCGATGGTCGTCGCCGTCGCGACCGTCCACAGATCGACGATGACCATCGCGCGGGTCGCGCTGAGATCGAACGGGGCCTGGACCTGGATGTCCCAGTTCCGTGCGTCGCCCGGCTTTGGCGTCCACCACGGCGGCTGATACGCATCGCGCGTCGAGTCCGGCGGATGGAGGTGCATCTTGTCGTTGCACCCTGCGAGCCCGAGGCCGATGCCCAGGGCGATCATCGTCGAGACCAATCGCATCGAGGATGATTCTACGCCGCGTTGCCGGCGGAGATGTGTGATCCCCGCCCTGCTAGCTCACTTCGCGGAGCCGGAGCCCGCGCTGCCCGAACCGCCGCCCGTACCCGCGCCGCCGCCGCCGCCGGTCCCCTTGCCGCCGCCCTTGCCGCCATCGTCCTTGCGATCGACGCCCTTGGCGTCACCGTGGCCGCTGTGGTTCGAGCCGTGCTCGCCCTTACCGCCGCCGACGCCGCCGGTGGTGCCCTTGTCACCCTCCTTGACGTTCGCCTTCACGTAATCGGCAGCCTTGGTGATGCGCGAGTCGATCTCGCCCTTGAGGATGTCGGCCTTGTCCTTCGGCGTGATGGTGATGACGACGCCCTTGGCATCGGTCTTCGACGTCGCCGAGCCGCCCTCGCCGAGGTGGACCGGGCACAGGCCCAGGCCGCCGCCGTGCGTGCCCTTCTGATCGTGACCGGTGCCCGCGGCGCCGCCGTCGGTCTTCTCCTTGAGGAGCTCCTCGGTGCGCTTCTGGATCGCGAGGACCGCATCCTTGTCGTCCGACGTGACGGTCAGGATGATCTTGCCGTCCTTGAGCTCTGCCTTCGTGGTCGAACCTGCGACGGTGCTGGGGCAGTTGCCGCCGCGCTTCGCCATCCGCGTGTCCGCGCTGCCCGAGCCCGCGCCCGAACCGGCGGCGGCCGAGCCGCTGTCAGAACCCGAGCCGGCCGCGCTACCCGCCGCCGAGCCAGCGGCGCTACCCGCGGCGCTGCCGGCAGAGCCGATATCCGACGAGCCGGCATTGGAGCCCATGGTGGTGTCACCCGTGGCCTTCTCCTTCTTCTTGCAGGCAGCCGAACCAAACGCCAGGGACACAGCAAGCAACGCCATCGCGATACGCATGGGGCGCATGCTACCGTTTTTTCCCGTGCGATCCATCGCCCTGCTAATTTCGTTGGTCGCGACGATCGCCCACGCCGCCCCCGATCTCCGCATGCCGCCGGGCACCCGGACCGACGCCTCGGGGCAGCTCGTCTCGGGCCGAGGCCTCCGGGACTCCACGGACTTCATCGCCAAGGAGCTCGACAAGAAAGGCATCGTCGTCCGCCAGGTCGGCCCGTACCGCGTCCGCGGAATCGAGATCACCCGATTCGTGAGCGAGACGCCATCCACACCGTGGCTCGCCATCCACGTGATGCGATCTGCCGGCAAGACCCTGATCTTCTTTGTCGGCCGACCGAGCCCTTGACGAACGGCTTCGACCCTCATAGAAACGTGCCCTCACTCGGGGATCGTCTAATGGCAGGACGCAAGACTCTGACTCTTGCTATCTAGGTTCGAATCCTAGTCCCCGAACCACCGAAGGCTTGACCGTTCCGACCTACACAGGTAGAACGTGCGTCCTTCTACCGGCCCCATAGTCTAGCGGTTAGGACGTCGGCCTCTCACGTCGAAAACTCGGGTTCAAGTCCCGATGGGGTCACTACACTTCGGTTACGGTCGCGCGATGATGTTGGTCAACAGCATGATCGCCGGCGTCGTGGTCCTCGCAGCGTGCGGCGGGACGGCGAAGCCCGTTGAGCCCGCGAAGCCCGTTGAGCCCGCGGAGCCCGTGGTCGCCGAGCGCGACGTCGAGCGCGCTTCCGTGACGACCAAGAAGTACGCGTTCGAGGCGTATCCGTCGTGGGCGATGAGCAACCCCGACAAGGCCTGTCCTGCCAGCATCGTCGAGCTCGACGAGTTCATGC
>JANOPP010000455.1:0-2972 GCA_031421915.1 Myxococcales bacterium
CGATCAGCGTCGGCGGCGCGGTCACCCGCGCGTGGGGGCCCCATTCAAGAATCCACGAGACGACGGGCAAGAGGTTGGTGCAACGGAACCGGAGCCGAACTCTCCCGTTCGGCAGCTCGTCCAGTTGCTGCGTCGGATGCCAGAGTCGCGAACGAGCGTAGCTCGCGCGTTCTTTGCTGAACTCGATCACGACCTCCTGTGAATCGGCGGCATCGCCAACGTGGACGCCGAAGGCGCCGTGCATGACATCGTCGAGCTTGAAGGTTGCAGGTGGGGTGAACGAGGTGCGTCGAAGGTGATCGGCGTCGACGAAGCGTTCGGCGGCGAACACGGTGATCGGGCGGCCCTCGAGATCGCCAGCCTCGCCCGCGTCCTTGAGGCGCGGCCCGAGCACATACAAGCCGTGCTTGTACAGGACCACGGCGTAGGGCGCGAGGATGCCTCGCTGCGCGCGACCGCGAGCGCCTTGGTACGCGTAGCTGACGAGCTTCCGTTGCAGAACCCCGGTGAGCAAGGCATCGAGCACGTCCTCCTTGCCGCTGTAGAGCTTCGTTCCCCCGTCGGGGACGTACGCGAATCGGTCGCCGAGCGTCTCGTGTTCGGCGCGCTCTGCATCGCCCATGCGCTGTTCGAGCTTGCGCAGCACCGACTGGACATCCTCGGCGAGGGGCGTGCCCTGGAGGACGTCGAACATGCGACGCACCGCGAGGAGCGTGTAGCGTTCGCGGCGCGTGATCGCGATCGTGGAGTAGCTCGCATCGATCAGCTTGGCGCCCGCTCGGTTGCCGATCAGGGTCAGATCGATGCGAATCCCTGCATCGATCAAGTCGGCGAGGTCTCGGCGCACGGTGCGCTCGCTGACGTCCACCTCCGTTGCCAGCTCGGAAAGAGATCGCCCCTGGCGAAACCCGCGCAAGGCGTCGAGAATGCGCAGCGCTCGCGCGACCTGACCGACTGCACCGCGGCGGTACATGATCTTTCCGTGGCCCAGAGGCCGGATTTCGACGCGCAAAGCCTTTCGCGAAGGCTTTGCGACGTGCGGGGCAAAGGTTCGACGAAAGCACTTTGGTGCGGGGCGTCGCCGCAAGTCGCTGGCAACACGACGGCTGAACCTCGCCGTTGGCCGGCTTTGAAGAAGCCGCATGAAGCGATGGCGTGACCTTCGCGAAAGGCGGGGATCGCATCGATGCGACCAAGTCTCGCGTGGTTGCGCGAGCGTGACAAGGGTTGACACACCGCCTAGCTAGCTTGGCTACATGCCCAGCGCTGCCGACTCGAACCATCTGCCCCTCGTCCCACTCGCTCGTGATCCGGGCGGGCAACCGCTCGCAGTACCGGAGAACGCAGCGGGCTGGCGGGTTCGACGGCATACCGGAGGCCGCCCGCGAATCGTCCTCGGGGTCGACAAGCAACCGATCCACGTGCCGCTCGGCTACACGATCGCGGACCTCGAAGACATCCTCGCCCCCGGCGTGTATCGGCTCGACATCGTCGACGCGAAGGGCGAACCGCTGGACTTCACGGTTGCGATCGAGCTCGGGCAGTACCGCAACGCCGGAGCACCGATCGAGATCGATGAACCCGAGGCGTCTGCAATCCAACCGATGCTGCCTGCGACCGCCAGCGATACCCGGTTTGTTCTCGAGGCGAACGTGCGCGCCACCCAGATGGCGTTCCAGCACAACGCGAAGACGCTGGAGCTCGGGTTCCGAATGGCCGAGACGCTTCGCGATGGCGTGAAGGTGCTCGCCGACGCGCAAGCGGACTGGCTCAAGGGGCTCGCGTCGTCGAAGGGATTCTTTCGCAGCGCAGCGACGCCGATGCTGCCGCCTCCTGAGGCACCAAGAAACGACCAGGAAGAGGAGGAGGTCGAGTATGTCGAGCCCGAACAGCCTCCGAGTCTGCTCAAACAGTTCGAGCCGATGATCGCAGCCGTCGTGACTCAAGTGATCACTTCGCTGATGACCGGATCCTCGGCGGGTTCGGGTGGATTGAAGGAGACGTTGAAGGATGCGCTCGACTGGCAGAAGGCTGCCGCCAAGGGGAAGACCGAGCGCGAGGTGATCGACGTCTCGTCGGTGACGCCCACGACGATGGAGCTGCCGCCGATCTCGCCGACCGAGATGGCGCACTTCATCGCGATCCAGTCGGCACTCGATGCGGAGGAAGCAGCGCTCGCGCGTGAGGTTGCGGCTCAGCTGTCGCCGCAGGAGTTACGTGGATGGTTCGCGGAGCTGAAGCAGCTCGCGGTGCCGGTTGCCGTGGCGAGGATCCGCGCCCTCGTCGCGAAGAAGCCGGCGGCGTGACATGAAGGACAGCAGCAAGAGTGTCGCGACCCTGAAGCCAGCCCCATCGCCCCCGAGCAACGACAACGGCTCTGCTGGCGAGCGGAACGAGTTGATCACCGTCGAAGATCCGCGCCGTCTCGCGAAGATGATCGCGCTCGGTGTCTTCACCGGTGGGCTTCGCTATCTCGAGGAAGTCGGCCGCCCGCCGTTGCCACCAAGCGTGCCCGACGCCGATCGGTCTCCCCAAAGCGACGTGATGACGGCCGACGAAGTCGCCGAGTACCTGGGTGTCGATCGCAACACGGTCTACGAGTACGCAGCACGCGGAGTGATCCCGCACAGGCGACTCGGCAAACGAGTGATCTTCCGTCGAGGATCGATCATTGCCTGGCTCGACACGGCGGTTGTCAGCGGCGAGCGATAGCGCGATGCGCACACACGTGCAAATGTCGATTCGTGGTCGAAGCGGGTCGCGAAGGAAAGGCAATCGAGATGCCCGTACGACGCGACGATAGAACGAAGCGGTGGTTCTTCAGGACCACCATCAAGACCCTCGACGGCAAGACGCAGCGGCTCTTTGGCACGCCCGGGGTTCCCGGACCGTTCCATGATCTACCTGCGACCAAGGTCGGGGCCCACGAGGCGGAGCAACGCGCGATCCGAGATATTTTCGCGCCGAAGCTC
>JANOPP010000456.1:0-2658 GCA_031421915.1 Myxococcales bacterium
GATGGGCGAGGGATGTGCAGAGCCGAGCTGATAGAGGCGATGAGGCACGGCAGCCGGAGCCCGCTCGTGACCCGCGACGCCCGAGACCTCGGTCGTTTCGGACTCGGCCTGAAGACTGCCAGCCTCTCCCAGTGCCGAAGATTGACTGTGGTCTCGAAGCGGGGCGACGAGATCTGCGGTGCCGAGTGGGACCTAGACGAAGTCGCACGCACAGGCGATTGGTCGCTGCTCGAGCTCGAGCCCGACGACATTGTGATGGTGCCAGCCATTAGTTCGCTCGTTTCCCGTGACAAGGGAACGCTTGTCGTGTGGCGCTCGCTGGATAGGGCGCTGGCCGGCGAGTCCGATCATGTCCGCGCACTGCAGAACCACATCGATCGGGCGCGTGGTCATCTCGCGCTCGTCTTCCACCGCTTCACCGAGGGGTCGACTCCGCTTCTGCGTCTGGCAATCAACGGCATGGCGGTTGTGCCTCTGGATCCGTTCCTGAGGTCACGGAAGGGTCGGCAGACGCTGCCAACCGAGACAATCGTCGTCGATTCGCAGCGGGTGGTCGTCGAGGCTCACATCCTTCCGCATGTGTCCAAGCTCACACCGGCAGAGATCGCGCAGGCCGGTGGCGAGGAGGGCTTGAGACGGAACCAGGGGTTCTACGTCTACCGCAACCTCAGGCTCATCGCATGGGGAACCTGGTTCAGGTTGGCGAAGCAGGAGGAGATGACCAAGCTCGCCCGCGTGATCGTGGACATACCCAATACGCTGGACCACCTCTGGTCCTTGGACATCAAGAAGTCATCGGCACATCCGCCCGAGCAGGTTCGCCAAGCCCTGCGCCAGATCGTCGACCGGATTGCAGACCGAAGCCGGCGGGTCTACTCATACAGGGGCACGACTGCGCTGGACAAGGGAATCGTCCCGGGCTGGAGCAGGGTCGAACTGCGTGCGGGGCGGTTCCAGTACAGGCTGAACCGAGGTCACGATCTTTTCGGCGCCTTGCGTGTGGTTGTTCCGGAAGGGAGCGGGCCTCTCCTCGAGCGCTTTGCCCAGATGGCGGAAGAGTCATTCCCATATGACGCTGTTTACGCCGACATGGCTGCAGATGGCCAGCCTGCAAACGACGAATCCGGGGAGCCCCTAGAAGATCGTCTTAGGGACATGGCTGCCCGTCTTCTGGATGCACTCAAGGATCTGCCTGATGCCCGCAAGGCCACCCTGGAACGGCTGACCACGCTCGAACCGTTCTGTCGACATCCCGACCTCGCCAAGAAGATCAAGGAGTCCCTTACGTGAGTCTCTCTCCCGCCGCCATCATGCTCGCCGACTTCGTGGTCAAGTCGTTCCAGGATTCAGACACACCTACGGAAGCCGAACTCCAGGAACGTATAGACCGGTTCGGGCCATTTCTGGAGGGAATTGGTCAACGGACGACCGATGCCGATCGAGCAGATGCCATGAAGGAACTGCTGTCGAGGCTGCGTGTGTCAATGGACACCGGCACCAGCCTAAAGGAGGCTGATGTCAAGCCGTGGCTTGATTCGCGCAGATCGACGATCGATCCGTTCTACTGGGTGCGATTCAGAAACCATCTTCAGAGTGACTGGTCGCCATCCGTACTCCGGACGTTCGACAAAGTCACCGACGAGATCCTCGACCTCTGCGGGAACCCGGCTGCGCCAGAGCACGAATGGAACCGCCGAGGCCTTGTCATCGGAGATGTCCAGTCCGGCAAGACAGCTACGTATACCGCCATCTGCTGCAAGGCAGCCGACGCGGGATATCAGGCGATCGTGCTGCTCACCGGTACGCTCGAGAGCTTACGGCGGCAGACACAGAAGCGCCTCGACGAAGGCTTTGCCGGCTTGGACAGTTCCGAGTTCCTGCCGTCGGCGCGCAGGGTCCTCGGCAAGAGTCGAGCGGTGGGGGCCGGTGTCGCTAACCAATCCCGATTCGCCGCGGTCTTCACGTCTAGGACGCGGGACTTCAACAAGGACGTTCTCAATTCGAGGCAGTTGACCCTGCGGGCGGTGAAGGAGCCGGTGCTGTTCGTGGTCAAGAAGCACAAGAGCATCATCGAGAACCTTGCCACCTGGCTTCAGGCCTACAACGCCGACACCGGCGGGCGCATAAGCGAGAGCCTGCTGCTGATCGATGACGAGGCCGACAACGCGTCGATCAACACGAACAACGCAGACACTGACCCGACAGCGGTAAACAAGAGCATCCGCAATCTGCTGAGTGTCTTCAGGCGTCGAAGCTACATTGGCTTCACGGCAACCCCGTTCGCCAACGTGTTCATTGACCCGGACATCAGTGACGACAGCTTCTTCAAGGAAGAGCTGTTTCCGCGGGACTTCATCTATGCCCTGGAGGCGCCGACCAACTACGTAGGCGCATCGAAGGTGTTCGGGGAAGATGCCGAAACCGGACTCATCCAGACGCTCGAGGATGCCGATCAGATATTCCCGCTGTCGCACAAGTCGACGTGGGTCGTCAACGAACTCCCTGTCTCCCTCATCCACGCAATTCACTCGTTCTGCATAACGAACGTGATACGGGATCTCAGGGGCGACCAGATTTCGCATCGATCGATGCTCATCAACGTCAGTCGATTCACGGTGGTTCAGGACCGGGTGCGCGACCTCGTCGGAGGCGTAGTCG
>JANOPP010000457.1:0-19572 GCA_031421915.1 Myxococcales bacterium
TGCGCTTGTCGCCGTGGACGATCACCTGCGACAGGAACGGACAGCCCGCCTTGAGCTTGCCCTCGATGTGCTGCGGCGCGATGTACTTGCCGCCGCTGGACTTGATCAGGTCCTTCTTGCGATCCGTGATCCGAAGGAAACCGTGCTCGTCGACCTCGCCGATGTCACCGGTGCGGAGCCAGTGGTCGTCCGTCAGCGCCTCCGCCGTCTGGTCGGGAAGGTTGTGATAGCCCTGCATGATGCCCGGGGACTTCATCAGGATCTCGCCGTCCTCGGGTGCGAGCTTCAGCTCGGTACCCGGCATCGGCACGCCGACAGTGCCGAACGCGTACTTGGTGGGGCGGTTGACGAAGCTCGCCGCGCTCGACTCGGTGAGGCCGTAGCCTTCGAGGATCAGGATGTCGCACGCGTGGAAGAACTCCGCGATCTCGCGCGACAGCGGCGCTGAACCGGAGATGAAGTACTTCACGCGACCGCCGAACCGTCCCTTGACCTTCGAGAACACCAGCTTGTCGGCGATCTTCAACTTGAGCGCGAGGAACCCACCGGGCTCCTTGCCGGCCTGGCGCACCTTGCTGCCCTGCTTGCCGACCTTGACCGCCCACTCGAAGATCGACTGCTTGAGCCCGCCCTGCTTCGCGCCCTCGAGGATCTTGTTGTAGACCTTCTCGAAGATTCGCGGCACGGCGGCCATCAGCGTCGGCTTCACGACCGCGAGGTTCTCGACGATCTTCGGGATCCGACCGTCGACCGCGCAGACCGATCCGGAGGCGATGTGCGCGGCCATCAACACCTTGCCGAACGAGTGCGACATCGGCAGCCACAGGTACTGCACGTCGTCGGTGTTCATGAGGCGCGTCGCGTCCATCGCGTCGGCGGTGTACGCCCAACACTCGTGGAGCAGGCGCACACCCTTCGGCTTGCCGGTGGTGCCGGACGTGTAGATCAAAGTCGCGAGGTGCTCGCCCTTGATCCCGGCAACGACGTCGTCGACAGCCTTCGGGTCCTTGGCGAGCAGCGCGGCGCCAGCGGCCTCGAGCTCGGCCAGGGTCATCACCCACTCCTTGTCGACCGCGCTCGGGCTTCCGTCGATCATGATCAGCTTCTTGACGCTCGGGATCTCGGCCTTGTGCTTCGTGAGCTTCGCGAGCTGCGTTGCGTCCTCGATGAACACGTACTTGGTGTCGGAGTCGGCAAGGATGTACGAGCACTCGTCGGAGGTGCTCGACGGATAGACCGTCGTTGTCGCGCCGCCGGCCGACAGGATGCCGAGGTCACAGATCAGCCACTCGACGCGGGTGTTCGACAGAATGCCAACGCGCTCCTCGCGCGTCAGCCCGAGGGAGAGCAGGCCCGCGGCGATCGCCTTGACGCGCTCGCCAGCTTGCTTCCACGTCATCGAGCGCCACTGCTGTCCATCCCCACCTTCCCCGACGGGATAGCGATAGGCCTCTCGCTCGGGACTCTCCTGCACGCGAGTCGCGAGCAGCTGGGCGATCGACGTCGTCTTGCGGATCAGGCGCTCGGGGGCGATCGATTCGGGCATTGCGGCTGGACTATAGCCCCAAGGATCGGCCCTCCCGCAACGCGAGGAGGCGGTTCCCGCAGGGCTCCGGCCGCGGTAACGTCGGCGGGTGACGGTCGACGCGAGGGGCTGGCTCGACGCTCTCGGTGCCGCGTGGCGCTCCGAGCGGCTCGCAGCGCGAGCGAAGGTCGCGATGGAGCGTTCGGGCCGGATGCTCGCCGAGCGCGTGGCTCTCGGAGTCGCCCTGTCAAACCTGAGAATCGTCGACGAGCGCTCGGCTCCGGGCGAGCGCGTCCGCGTCCGCGTCTCGGTCCCCGACGCGATCGACCTCGACAACCTGCGCATCTCACCGGGCGATCCCGTGCGCCTGTGGGCCGAGCATCCGGACGAGCCGGGCTCCGTCCGCGGTGTCGTCGAGCGCCGGGAGGAGCAGAGCATGTGGCTCATGCTCGACCGCCCCGTCGACGAGATCGATCGCGACTACGCGCTCGATCCAGAGGTTCCCGAGGTCACGTTCGATCGCGGCGATGCGGCAATCCAGCGTGCGAAGACTGCCCTCGCGACGAGTGACCTCGCGCGCCTCCGCGATGTGGCGGCGGGAGTGAAGGCGCCGCGCCCGATCGCCCATGTGACGTGGAAGCCGTTCGACGCGGCGCTCGACGAGCGCCAGCGAGCCGCCGTCGATGCTGCGCTGCGCAGTGGCGACATCGCGCTGATCCACGGTCCGCCGGGGACCGGCAAGACGCGGACACTCGTCGAGGTCGTGCGCCAGCGCGTCGCGCGCGGCGAGCGTGTGTTGTGTGCCGCGCCGTCGAACACCGCCGTCGACAACCTGGGCTTGCGGCTATCGGCGGCGGGAGTGCGCGCCGTGCGCCTCGGTCACCCCGCTCGCGTCGCGGCGGCGCTGCAGGCGCTGACGATCGATGGCCAGGTTGATGCAGATGGAGCGACTCGGCTCGCACGCGAGTGGCACGACCGAGCGCGTGCGCTGCGCAAGACCGCGGCCGGGCGCCACGGGACGGAGGCCAAGGCGCTGTGGCAGGAGGCGCGCAACCTCGATCAGGATGCCGCTCGTGAGATCGCCAATGCGGAGCGCGCGATCGTCGGACGCGCCGACGTCATCCTCGCGACCTGCGTCGGCTGCGATCATCCGCTGCTCGGCGAGACGATCTTCGACGTGGTGATCGTCGACGAAGCGACGCAGGCGGCGGATCCGATGCTGCTCATCGCGCTCGCACGCGCGAAGGTCGCCGTGCTCGCGGGCGATCCGCAGCAACTCGGGCCGGTGGTCATCGGCGGTCCGGCTGCGGAGGCAGCGCTCGGCTCGACGGTGTTCGAGCGCCTGACCTCGGAAGCGGCCGTGATGCTCGAGCAGCAGCACCGTATGCACGAGCAGATCATGACGTTCCCGTCGCGCTCGAAGTACGAGGGGCGGTTGCGCGCGTCGGGGGCTGTCGGTGCTCATCGCCTCGAGGACCTCGGCATCGCCGCGGATCCGCTGCGCCCAAAGCCGCTGTGGCTGGTCGACACAGCGGGCAAGGACTGGATCGAGCAGCGCACAGACTTCGACCCGGGTGGATCGCTCAACAACATGCCAGCGTTCCAGTTCGATCCGAGCACGTTCAACTCGGGCAATGCCGACCGCGTCGCGGCCGAGGCCCGCCGCCTGCTCTCGCGTGGCCTCGAGCCGACCGACGTCGCGATCATCGCCGCGTACTCCGCGCAAGCCCGGCGGCTCCGCGAGCTGCTCAAGACCGAGCGCGCTGCGGGCCTCGAGATCGGGACGGTCGACGGCTTCCAGGGCCGGGAGAAGGAGGCCGTGATCGTCGACCTCGTGCGGTCCAACGAGCGTGGCGAGATCGGATTTCTGTCTAACACGCGCCGGATGAACGTCGCGCTGACCCGCGCCAGGCGGTTTCTGCTGGTGGTCGCGGACTCGGCGACGCTCGGAGAACACCCGTATTACGCGCAGTTCGTTCAGTACATCGACGAGATCGATGCGCACGGCAGTGCCTGGAGTGACGACGCGCCGCCGCTGACTTGAAGGCTGTCGCGACTTCTGGGACAACCGGGCCACCGTGATCAAGCACCTCGTCCTCGCTGTTGTCCTCGCGACGTCGCTCACCGCCTGCCAGAAGTCGACCGACCTCGGTCGCGTGCAGGAGGAGTCGCTCGACCTGGTCAAGGTGCACATCAAGGCCCTCGACCAGCTGCAGCGCCGCGCGGACCGGCTGCTCGAGCGCGGTCGTGTGATCGGCTCGAAGGCCGGCCCGAACACGCAGGGCATCGCCGACGCGGGTCGGATCCTGACCGAGGCGCGGGCGAACCTCGATCAGCTGCGCGGCCTCACCAGCTCGGCGCCGAAGGCCGTTGCGGACGCGGCCAAGGTCGGCGAGGAGGAGCTGTACAAGACCGCCGACGAGATGGTCGAGAAGCTCGACAACGGCGCCGCCGCGATCCGTGCCGATCTCGACGCAGTCGACCAGTGGCTCGCGATCGCCGAGAGCCGCCCCGCACCCGCCGCCCCGCCGATGCCGCCGACCGCGCCGCCGACTCCGGCTCAGGACCCGACGCCCCCGACCGCGCCCACCGGCACGGGTGCTCCCGCGGCCGCTGGTTCTGCTGCGGCTCCTGCCGCGCCCTCGAACTGAGCGCGCGCGCTATGCTCGGGACATGAAGATCCCGGCCGAACCCAAGGTGATCATCCGTAGCTGCCGTGACTACGACCCGGAGCGGATCCGCACGATCATTCGCGAGGGACTCGAGGAGCTCGGGCTGCGTCCGTTTGGTCGCACGCTCGTCAAGCCCAACCTCGTCGCAGCGGGTCCGCTGTTCCCCTACGCATACACGCGTCCCGAGTTCGGCGAGGGCGTGCTGCGCGCGCTCCGCGACGTCGGCGGCTCGGCGATGACCGAGCTCGCGGCTGGCGAGCGCTGCGGCATCACCGTCCCCACGCGCGTCGCCTTCCGCGAGTCCGGCTGGGACGCGATGCTGAAGAAGATCGACGTCAAGCGCTACTGCTTCGAGGAGGAGCAGCAGGTCGAGATCCCGATGACGCATCCAGCGCGCCTGCGAGACTACCTGTTCACGCCCGAGCCGATCGCGCGCGCGGACTTCTTCGTAAACACGCCCAAGTTCAAGGCGCATCCGTGGACGACGGTGACGTTCTCCTGCAAGGCGTACATCGGAATCCAGGACGATCGTCATCGCCTGATCGATCACGACCACAAGCTCAACGAGAAGATCGCGGACCTCCAGCACATCATCCAACCATCGTTCATCGCGATCGACGCGATCACTGCCGGCGAGGGACGGATGCTGACGCCCACGCCGTTCCCGCTCGGCCTGATCATCATGGGCAACAGCCAGGTCGCGTTCGATGCGGTGTGTTGCAACATCATCGGCGTCGATCCGAACACCGTCGATCACATCCGGCTGTCGGCCGAGCACGGCTTCGGCACGACCGACCTCTCGAAGATCAAGATCACCGGCGACGTCACCCTCGAAGAAGCGCAGGCACGCGCCAAGGGCTTCAAGGTCGGCCTGATCCGCGTCGAGAAGTACTTCGAGGGCACCAACATCACCGCGTACGCCGGTCCGCCGCCCGACGCCGAGCACAGCGACTACTGCTGGGGCGGTTGCCCGGGCGCGATCGAGGAAGCGATCGAGATCCTCCGCGTGTTCGACAAGGAGACCGATCAGAAGCTCCCGCGCATGCATGTCGTGTTCGGCGACTACAAGGGCGCGATCGACGCAAAGCCCGGCGAGAAGGTGATCTTCATCGGCGACTGTGCCGCCTGGAAGGGCTCGATCAACGACCGTCCGATCGAGATCAAGAACATCTACAAGGAGCGCGACACGCTCGATCCGCACACAGCGCGCCACCAGGACATCTTCGCGAAGCTCGCGTCGGCGAAGCAGAAGCTCGCCGGTGAGGTCGTCCGACTCGAGGGCTGCCCCGTCTCGGTCGCCGAACAGGTGCTCGCGATCGTCGCGGTCGCGCCGAAGGTGAAGAACCCGTACCTTGATCGCTCGAACATGTTGACGTTCGCGCGCGCGTACCTCGGGTGGAAGGCGCGCGTCTCGCTCAACAAGCTCCAGCGCCGGCGCTATCAGCAGAACGGGACGTTCCTGGAGCGAGGGCAGGCAGCGCCTGACTCGATCGTGCCGACGTGATCGATCCCGGTCGCCTGGCAAGGCCACGCTCCCTCCATGTTTGGCCCGGCTGGCTTCCGGGTCGACCGCGCCCTCTCGGGCGGAGGCGCACCATCGCCTACACCCGCGGACGTCGCGGCCGCACACCGAAACCTGCGCGCGCACCGAACCCGGTGGATACTGAGGTCATGCTCTTCGACCGCATTGGTGAGCTGCCGGTGGCCACGGTGCGACGCACGTCGCGCACCAAGGTCGAGCTCGTCGCTGGGGGTCTCGCCCAGTGGTTCGTCGCGCGCTGGGAGTGGCTGCGGCCACGCACCATCCCGGTGACCGTCGCGTTCCTCGGGATGCTCGCCGTGATCCAGTCCGCGAACTACCTCGCGAATCCGCCGGCCGCCACGATGGCGAGCGCGTCGGTCCGCATCGATACCGGTCCCCCAGGAACCATGATCTTCGTCGACGGCAAGCCGTACCTCGACGGCCAGCGGATGCCCGATCTCGCGAGCAGCGGCTACCGCGTGCGACTCGTTCTGCAGCAGTAGCTGGTAACGTCGGCGCATGACGATCCGCGCCGTCCATCACCTCAACTGCGCCACGATGTGCCCGGTCGCCGGCTTCTGGTTCGGCGCGGGTGCGTGGAACGAGGTCGGGTTCGGGCGTGGCCACATGATCGCGCACTGCGTTCTCGTCGAGACCGAGCGCGATGGTCTCGTGCTCATCGACACTGGCTTCGGCACGCGGGACATCGAAGGCAAGACCGGCGTCTCCGCGGCGTTCAAGCGCTTGACCGGTCCCACGCTCGATCCGAACGAGACCGCGCTCGCACAGATCGAGGCGCTCGGCTACGACGCCGCCGATGTTCGCCACCTCGTCGTCACCCACCTCGATCTCGATCACGCAGGTGGCCTGCCCGACTTTCCCGACGCGAAGGTCCACCTCCACAGCCGCGAGCACGCCGCCGCGATGACCCGCTCCAACTTCAAGGAGCGCGAGCGCTACCTGAAGGCGCACTGGGCGCACGGTCCGAAGTGGGAACTCTATACCGAGGACGGTGACACGTGGCGCGGTCTCCCGGCAGTGACGCGCCTGCGCGGCATCGACGCCGACCTCGGCCTGTTGCCCATGCACGGGCACACCCGCGGCCACTCCGCCGTGATCGTCGACGCCGGTCCACACTGGCTCGTGCACGCGGGCGACGCGTACTTCCATCACAACGCGGTCGAGGGCGGCCGGGTTCCGATCGGCTTCGCGGCATTCGAGCGCGCGATGCAGATGGATCCCGCTGCACGCCGTGCGTCGGTCGCTGCGCTTCGCCAGCTCCGCACGAGCTACGACGATGTCGAGCTGTTCTGCGCCCACGACCCGCACGAGTACGCGCGCTACGCGCCGTCGTGACTCAGTTCGACTTGATGCTGACGTTCGTGATCGTGCCGGCGACGAGCGGGATCGAACCGGTGCCGATCGCCGCGGTGTCCGTGGTCAGCATCGTGGTGCCGGTGCCGACGTCGACGTTCGGGAAGAAGATGTCGATGCCCTGTGCGCCCGCCACCCAGTCATTGGCGGCAACGCCGCTGCGGACCGCCTGCGTGGCTCCGTGCGCTGCGGTGATCGAGACCGTGCGCTCGGGGCCATCCACGTGCACCAACACCTGCGCCTTGGTCGAGTCGAAGGCCGCGCCGACCCGCGTGAAGAATGACGCCTGCCGCTCGGTCGTGAACTCGCGGCCGCTGAAGAACCCGCCACTCTGGATCACCGCCTTCTGCGCGAACAGGATCGTCGGGATCGAGTAGCTCGACGGCGGCGTCGTGCACTGCGACATCGCGGTCGGTTGCGTGACATCGAGGCGCGTCGAGGGCGCATCCGGGATGCACAGATCGAAGCGACCGTTCGGTGCGGTGGAGTCCATCGCACCACCGGTGACCTCGATCAGCGCCTCGTTGATGCCGCAGAAGCTCGCGTGGCTGTCCCAGTCGATGTACTCGCCGGTGAACCGGATCTGAGCTCCGCAGGAGCCGTTGTCGATGTCGACGGGCACCGGCGCGGCATCGATGGGCCCTGCCCCATCATCGCCACAGGCACCGAGCACGAGTGTGACCGAAACGACAAGGTGGCCTGCCAGCATGGGAGGACGCTAGCAGACCGCTGTCCCCGTGGTTACTTCTTCGAGATGGGCTTCGTGACGGCCATCGCGTCGGGGAGCGTGAGCTCGGCGAGCGTGTCCTGGAACTGCACGCGCGCGAGCATGATCTTCTCCTCCTGATCGACGAGCGAGATCGTCGTCTTCTGCACGCGGTCCGAGATGTCGCGCATCTTGGACTTGAGGTGGCTCATGAGATCCGAGCCCGTCTTCACGGCCTGCAGCGTCACGATCTGGCCGTGGAGCTCGTCCATCCGCTCCTTGTAGTCACCGAGACGGCGGCGCAGCGAGACCTGCTCCTCGGTCAGGTCGACCAGACCGCGGTGGATCGAGAGCAGCTTCTTGAGCTGCTGCTTGAGCTCCGGCGTGCCGTCCGGCATCTCGACGTAGACCTTCATCATGTCGAGCGTGACGTCGGCGTTGAGGTCGAGGGTGCGCTGCATCGGGGTCGCCTCGGAGATCTCGACGCTCTGGACCTCGCCGGCCTTGAGGTTGATCTCGAACAGGTGTGCGTCACCGATCCGCTCGAACGCATTCGGCGCCTTGAGGAGAGACCAGCCCTTGTTGACCGTGTGGCGGATGTAGACCTTCGCCGGCTCGCGCAGGCGGTTCGTGATCAGCATCTTCTTGGTACGGATGTGCTGGACCTCCGCCGTGAGGATGCCGCGCTGGAGCGTGACGAGGCGCGAGAGCTTGTTCTCCTCGCCATCGTTGCGCTCGATCACGATCTGGCGATCGAGGGCGTAGGGGACGACCGCGGACGCCTTCGGCGGAATGGGCTCGGTGAGGCCCTCACCGATGAACCGCTCGTTGCCGTACACGGTGACCGGGCCCGTCTCGAGCGTCGAGTCGGTCGGATTCGTGAACCGCACCGCGCGGAACGCGAACGTCGCGTTGCCGCGCTCGCTCTCGGCGTCGTAGAGGTAGACGACCTCGCCGTCGGTCTCCTTGCGCATCATCGAGATCATGGCGCTCGCGCCCTTCTCGACGGTCATCGGGGTCGGGCTCGTGAAGTGGCTCTCGCCGACAGGCTGCGCCGCGAGGTCGGTGGTCTTGCCGTCGCCGCCCGGCCCCGCCTGTTTCTGCTCCTCGGCGGTCGGGGCCTGCGCGATCAGGCGGACGCGCTCGGTGGCGTTCGGCTCGATCTTGGCGACGACCTTGATCCGTGCGGGCGGCACGCCCTGATCGATGAGCTGGTTGCGGACGATGTTCGCGCGGTCCGTCGCACGGCGCGTCGCATCGCTGCGGTTCGCATCGGCGTGACCTTCGATCACGATCGTCTTGTTCGACTTGATGAGCTGCTGGGTGAGCTGCTTCATCTTCTGGTCGCCCTGCGAGACGCGGGCATCGTAGTTGGCGCTCGGATCCATCGGCGGCGCCATCGCCGTCGTTGGCTTCGCGCGCGGCGCCTTCTTCGCCGGACGGAACGACTTCCCGCGACCACCACCGCCGCCGGTGCTCTGGGCCATCGGAGCGTCGCCGAAGTCCTCGCCCTCCTCCATGTCGTCGTTCCTCGACTCGCGAGACGCGACGCGCGCGGCGCTCTTGTCCTCGGGGTGACCCTGCGGGCGCCGGATCTCGTCGTCACCGAGCTCGGCGAGGGCGACCTCGCCACCGCTGGCCTCTCCGCCGCCGTACGGCGAGATGCCGCTCGGGGGCGCGATCGCGAACTTCTCCTCGGACGCGAGCGTCTCGCGGTGGACCTGGCGAACGCTCCACAGGTCGTACTTGAACGAGAGCGCCGAGCTCGAGCCGACGCCGATGCGGACGCCGTTCCAGTCCTCGCCGCTCGTGTTGTCGACGATCGCCCAGCCCTCGACCAGGACCTTGCCCTTGTCGCCGACCACGACGCGGTAGCTCGGCTTCCATGCCGGCGACTCCGTCACGTACGTCAGCACGACGTCAGCCGGCGCCTTGCTCGGCAGCTGCAGCTTCATCACGAGATACGGGCCGTCGCTGGCCTGCTCGCGCGGGATCGAGACCGGCAGAGGCTGCTTGGAGATCGCGTCGACGACGGTCAACGACTTGAGGAAGTCATCGACGCGATCGCGGGGGACGCTGACCGTGAGCACACCACCAGAGACCGTCGCGCGCCGCTCGTAGTAGGCGACGCCGTTGCGATAGATCACGACGCGGCCCAGGGCCACGTCGTCGACCTTGATGGCGTCGAGGTGCTTGGGACCACAGCCGGTGAGCGCGGCCGAGAGCAGAATTCCGGCGAGAAGCTTTTTCATAGCGGTCCACGCCAAAACGCTCGGCGGGAGGGACCGATCTACTTTTTGCCAAGCTTGTTCGCGGTGGCGGGGTCCGGGTTACCTACACGGGCTGCCCTGCGGTCCTCGAGCTCCTCCAGGGTCCTGGGCCAGTCCTCCTTGAGGAGGCGCGACAGCGAGCGATCGGCGAGCAGACGCCCTTCGGTCTGGCAGGTCGGACAGTAGTTCGCCTCGTTGTCGGCATAGACGATGCGCTGCACCGGGGTTCCGCACACGGGGCACGGCACGCCGTACTTGCCGTGCACGGCCATGTCCTCGCGGAACGCCGTGACCTTGTCGGGGAAGCCGTCGCCGACCTCGTCGCGCGTCTTCTGCGTCCACAGGTTCAGGATCCGGATACACGCGAGGTGGAGCGCGGAGACCTCGTCATCCGTGATCGAGGACGTCATGCGAAACGGCGACAGCTTTGCGGCGTGCAAGATCTCGTCGGAGTAGGCGTTACCGATCCCGTCGAACAAGGTTGGATCGGTCAGCGAGCGCTTGATCGTGTGGCGCTCGCTGCGGAGCCGCTCCGCGAACTGGGCGGTGGTCGCGGTGAACACGTCGAGCCCGCCGCGATCGAAGTCCGCGAGAGCCGCACGCCCGGCCACGAGGTGCAGCGACGCGCGCTTCTTCGGCGACGCCTCGGTGAAGATCAACGTGCCGTTCGGGAAGTCGAACGCGGCGAGGCCGACCTTGCGCGGGACCTTCTCGCCCTGCTTCTTCCAGCGCAGGCGTCCCGCGATCATGAGGTGGATCACCGCGAATCGATCGCCCTCGAGACCGATCACGATCCGCTTGCCGAGTCGCTCGACGCTCGTCACCACAGATCCCGAGAGCTCCTTCGCGGACGGCGACACCGTGCGCAGCACGAACGGGCTCGCGATCCGCATGCCCTGGAGCGGCTTGCCGATCGTCAGCGCAGCGAGGCGCTCGACGTAGACGGCCACATCCGGCAGCTCCGGCATCCGCCCCGACTGTACATGCGGACCGCAGGTGGCAAACAGCGGCAGTACCGGATCCGCGTCGTTCCATGATGAACGGTTCTTGCAGCGCGCGGCCCGTATGCGAATTGCTCTGCTCCTGTTGATGGTCGGATGTGCGGGCCCCGGCCTCGTCTTCAAGCCTCTCCCCGAGCTGGTCGTGAACGCGTCACCGAGCTCACCGATCGAGGTTCGCTCGCTCCAGCTCCCGGCCGGCGAGGCGCTGACCTGGGACGTCACCTATCACGGGCTGACGCTCGGTCGCGCCGAGATGTCGATCGGCGAGCTCGAGGTCGCGACGAAGTTCCAGACGGGCGCGCTCGCGAGCTCGATCGCGCAGGTCGACTATGCGTTGACCACGGTCCTCGAGAGAACCACCGCGCGACCCGCGCGTGCGCGCGAGACCCTTTCAAAGGACGGAACGACCACGCATCACGACGTGAGCTTCGACGGGGAGACCTACACGCTCGGCGAGCCGCCGGTACGTCACGGGGTGCCGAATGGCGGTGCGCACTCACTCCACACGGCGCTCGGTGCGATTCGCGCGTGGGCGAACCCCGATGCCGCAGCGGGGTTCCTGTTCGTGGTTCACGCGGGCCGCCTCTATCACCTGACGCTGGCCCGACCGGTCCCCGAGACCTTGCTCGGGACCGAGGCGATCAAGATCGCGTGCCGCATCCGCCCACACGACGGACGCGGCGATGTGATCGCACTCTCGATCTGGCTGACCGCATCGTCCGAGAGGATTCCGTTCCGGATCTCGATCGCGGGCGAGGACGCATCGATCACGGCCGACCTGGTCGACACCTGATCTGTTGTTCGCCGGCCACACGTGTCTCGCATCGGCACACGTGGCACGCGGAACCTCCAGACGCCTCGTCGATGATCGCGCGCGCGTGCATGGTTCGACGATTGCAACCGCAACTCTCCCATGAGGGGTTTGTGCGCCGCGATCGCGGTGATCGGGACAGGTCTGCCCGCGCTCGGGCTCGCCGACACGCCGATGATGGACCGCGACCGCGTGGTCCATTGTGCGAGCGACAAGGAGGGAACGCTGTGGCGACTGCAGTGTGATCCGGCGACGAAGACCTGCCTCTACGCGCCGAATGCAGAGCTCGACAGCGAGGGCAATCGCGCGAAGCCGCTCGAGCGTGCTCGCGACTGCGAGATCGATCTTCCGTTCGATCGCGCGAAGCTCGAGGCCGACGGCTACGTGATGATCCCAGGCCTCCCCGACGCACCGTGGGGCTGGATGCGCGACGATCGCGGGCGCGTCTTCCAGGTCAACTTCGATCTCAGAAAGCGCCTGTACTTCGGCGTCGGCTACACACCGAGGAAGATTCTCGAGAACCCGCTGCAGAGCACACGTGCCTCGATCGACTTCGGACTGTTCTCGTACGATCACCACGAGCGCGGTGGCAACACGCGCCATCGGCTCCGCTTCGTCGAGGGCGAGGTCCACCTCGAGCCGTTCTCGGCCGAGCTCGTCGTCGCGCACTATGACATGTCGCGCAGGTTCACGAATCCGCTCCTGCGCATCACGACGTTCGTGGGAACACCGTCGCGCCACGACCTGCACCTCAACGTCGGCATGTGGACCGAGGTCGGAGGCCTCGAGGTCCACAAGACGCCGCTCGGTCACTCGCAGCTGTGGAAGCACGCGGCCGTCCACGTCACGTTCGATCTCTGGCAGTCGGCGGATCTATCCTCGTTCGCGCGCGTGCGCACCGGCATGGCGCTCGAAGGCCAGCACACCGACGTCACCGGGTATCGCTCCGCGCTCACCGCGGGCTCGGCGTTCGAGCTCGACTGGGTCCTCGATCGCGAGGGCTTTCACAACATGCGCTTGGAGATCGGGCACGATCTCCCGCGCTACTTCGTACCACTCGAGTACACGGGCAAGCTCGCCCAGCGGTTTCGCGCGAAGCTCCAGTACGAGGCGATCGTCCTCGCGATCAACGATCAACCGCTGACCCTCAAGCTCGCAGCCGGCGGGGAGAAGCGTGATGACGTCCCGGGCGTCCCCTACCAGTGGGCGTTCGTGATGGACGCCGGCCTGCGGTTCAGCCTGTGGGCACCTCCGCGGCCGCGCTCCTGATCGCGGCCCTCGTGCCGGCGGTCGCGAGCGCGGATGCGCCGTGTACCGGCGTCACGGCGACTGGCGGTCGGTTCGCGACATGCTTCGACGTCGGCAACCGGCTGTCGTTCACCGCCGGCAGCGACGGGTTCGGCGGCGGCATCGACGTGCGCCACCTGATCACGTTCGACACCGAACCGGATCTGGTGTGGAGGCTCGAGCATCACGTCGGGACCTCGACGCACGCCGCGTTCGAAGATCGGCTGACGGCCGTCGTCTATCGCGGCCTCTACATCCGCCACGCCCGCGACGGTCACATCGTCCTGCCGCTCGGAACGCCGAAGAAGATCTTCCTGCCGTTCGACATCGGCGCGGCAGCTCAGGTCGGCGCGATCCGCTGGCGCCCCGGCGAGGGAGCACGGATCGGCATGGTCGAGTTCGCCGCTCTGGTCGACGTCGCCCGCTCGCGCAGCTTCCGCCGCCGATTCGCGATCGGTCCGATCGCGCGCTGGGAGATCGAGCTCGACCGGGCCCCGCTCGCGATCACCGAGCACGCGGTCGTCCCGTTCTCCGCGGGCATGGCCGACCTCTACCTCGAGACCGCAAACGGCCGCACGACCGGTGGGCTCCGCGTCGAGGCCGGGACCGTGTGGCGCGGCACCCGCGGCTGGGAGCCAGAGGTGCGCGCCGAGGCGAGCATCGAGCGCACCGTGCTCGCGATCAACGACCGGCCGATCGCGCTCGTGCTCGGTATCCGCTACGAATCGGCGACCGACGAGACGATCGCCCGCGTCGGTGCGCGCGTCGTCGTGTTCGATCGCCGCGAGCCTCGGGTGCGCCTCGCACAACCCGCTCGACCGCGGTGAGCCGGGTCACTTCTTCTTGGTCGCAGCCTTCTTCTTCGGCGCGGCCTCGGCGACAGCCTCCGCCTTGGACTCGGCGGCGATCGCGGGCTTGCGCTCCTCGGACTTGCTCATGCCGAGGCTCTGCTTGAGGGCCTCCATGAGATCGATGACCTTGCCCGCCGGCGCCTCGGGCGCGGCGATGATCTCCTGGCCTTCGACCTTCTTCTGGATGAGCTCCATCATCCGCTCCTGGACCTCGTCCTTGTACTTCTCGGGCGAGAAGGTCTCGTGTGCGATCTGCTGGATGATCTGCTTCGCGAGGCCAATCTCGGCGGGCTTCAGCTCGGGGAGGTCGGGCATCGGCACCTCGCTCCACGGCTTGACCTCCTGGGCGTAGCGGAGCTGGTGGATGATCAGGCCCTGCTCGTACGGACGCACGCACACGATGTACTGCTTGCCGCGCGCCGAGTACGACGCGATGCCGACGAGGTCGGTCTCCAGCATCGCATCGCGGATCAGCTTGTAGGCGCGCTCGCCGCCCTTGTCGGGGCCGAGGTAGTAGCTCTTCTCGACATAGAGTGGGTCGACCGCCTTGGCGGGGACGAACTCTTCGAGGGCGATCGTCTGGGTCGCGACGGCGTCGAGCGCCTTGAGCTCGTCGGTGGAGAGGACCACGTACTGGCCCTTGGCGTGCTCGTAGCCCTTGACCGTGTGGTCGCGGTCGACAACCTCGTTGCACTTGGTACAGATGTACTGCTGCTTGAGGCGCGCCCCGTCGGCGTCGTGCAGCATGTTGAAGTGGATGTCCCCTGATGACTCGTTCGTCGTGTAGAGCTTCGTCGGGATGGAGACGAGGCCGAACGAGATCGTGGCTGTGCCGATGGACCGAGCGGGCATGGAATAATTGTACCGGGCCCTCGTGAGTGATCCTAAAGACGAACCAGACGTCGGGCTGGACCTCTACCGTGCCAAGCGCACCGGTGGGGCGACACCTGAACCGATGGCCAGCGCGCCACCGGCGCTCGCCGGCCGTGGGCCACGGATGTTCGTCGTCCATCAGCACGATGCGACCCGGATGCACTGGGATCTGCGGCTCGAGATCGATGGCGTCCTGTGCTCGTGGGCGGTGCCCAAGGAGCCATCCATGGACCCGGACGACAAGCGCCTCGCGGTGAAGGTCGAGAACCATCCGCTGGAGTACGTGCACTTCGAGGCCGTGATCCCGGATGGCAACTACGGCGCGGGGGCGATGATCGCGTGGGACCGCGGCCTGTTCCGGCCGCTGATCGATCCGGCGCAGGGGATGATCGACGGTGAGATCAAGTTCGAGCTCTACGGCTACAAGCTGCGCGGCGCGTTCACACTCGTGCATACCGGCAAGGGCAAGCGCGGCAAGCAGTCGGGCCGCGGCTCGAACGAGTGGCTGCTGATCAAGAAGCGCGACGAGCACGCCGAGCAGTTCCTCGCGACGAACAAGCCGCTGTCGAACGTGAGCGTGCTGTCGGGCCTGTCGGTCGCCGACCTTGCTGCCGGTGCCCCGAAGCACCAGGCCTTGCTCGCCGAGATCGTGAAGCTCGACGCACCGAAGCGCGCGATCGCGCCGGGCTCGTTCGCGCCGATGCTGTGTCACACCGCGGACGCGGCGTTCACGTCGGACGAGTGGGTGTTCGAGCTCAAGTACGACGGCTTCCGGATGCTCGCGTTCGGTGGCGCCGGTCAGGCGACGTTGCGCTATCGCTCGTCGCAGGACCCGACGAACCGGTACCCCGAGCTGACGAGCGCCGTGCGTGCGCTGCCGCTCCCCGGCCTGGTCCTCGACGGCGAGATCGTGATGTTCGACGGTGACGGCAAGCCCGACTTCACGAAGCTGTCGTTTCGCGGACAGATGCACAAGACGTCCGAGGTGCAGCGCGCTGCGCTCGCCGATCCGGTGACGTATGTCGTGTTCGACCTGCTCGGCGCTGCCGGCTACGACCTGCGCGGCTTGCCGCTGCTCGTCCGCAAGGCGCTGCTCCAGCAACTGCTGCCGGCCGTCGGGCCACTGCGCTACGCCGATCACATCCCGACGCAGGGCGAGGCGCTGCTCGCGCAGATCGTCGCGCGCGGCCTCGAGGGAGTCGTCGCGAAGAAGGCGAGCTCTCCGTATCGGTCGACGCGTTCGCGCGACTGGCTGAAGATGAAGGCGGATCCCGAGGCGGACTTCGCCGTGTGTGGATACACGCCGCCGAAGAACTCGCGCGCGGGGTTCGGCGCGCTGCACCTGTGCGTGTGGGTCGACGACCACTGGCGATGGGCCGGCAAGGTCGGCTCGGGGTTCGACGACAAGCTGCTTGTCGAGCTCGCGAAGACGCTCAAGGCCAAGCCGGCGTGGAAGCCGACGTTCCCGCGCCCCGAGGGCTCGAGCGACGCGACGTGGATCGAGCCCGAGCTGGTCGTCCAGGTGCGCTACCGCGAGTGGCTCGTGGACAGCTCGCTGCGGTTCCCGGTGTTCGAGCGGATGCGCCCCGACAAGGTCGCGAAGGACTGCGGCATGCCGATCCGCCAGACCGGCGAGGCGCGCGTCAAGGAGCCCGAGCCCGCCGAGCTCGAGGTCGATGCGTCGATCCGCGAGCTGCGCCTGACGCGCCTCCACAAGGTGTTCTGGAAGGACGAGAACATCACGAAGGGCGATCTGGTCGAGTACTACCGCGCGATCTCGCCGTGGCTCCTGCCCTACCTGAAGGATCGACCGACGGTGCTCGACCGGTATCCCGACGGCATCGATGGCGACCGCTTCTATCAGAAGGACATGCCGGACTGGATTCCGTCGTGGCTGCGCACGACGGCGCTGTGGTCCGAGCACAGCCAGCGCGAGATCCACTACGTGCTGATCGACGACGCCGACGGGCTCGCGTTCGTCGCGAACATGGCCTCGATCCCGATTCACTGCTGGGCGAGCCGTGTCGGGGTGCTCGAACGACCGGACTGGACGATCGTCGATCTCGATCCGAAGAACGCGCCGCGCGAGGACGTCGTCCCGCTCGCGCTCGCGATCCACGAGCTGTGCGAGTCGGTGAAGCTGCCGAACTACGTCAAGACGTCGGGGCAGACGGGACTCCACGTCCTGATCCCGCTCGGCGGTCAATGCACGTTCGATCAGGCGCGCACGCTCGCCTACTTGATCGGCCTCCTGATCGAGCGCAGCCATCCGACGATGGCGACGACCTTGCGCAACCCGGCAGCGCGCGGCGGCAAGGTCTACCTCGACTGGGGGCAGAACGCACACGGCCAGCTGCTCGTCGCGCCCTACAGCGTGCGCCCCGTCGCGGGTGCGCCGGTGTCGATGCCGCTGACCTGGGACGAGGTCGTGCCCGGTCTCGATCCGAAGCAGTTCAACCTGCGCAACGCGGTCGAGCGCTGCACCACCTGGGCCGGCGACCCGTGCATCCGCGTGCTCGACGAGCGGCCCGATCTGCAGACCGTGCTCGACCTGCTCACCGAGCGGGCCAAGGACTGACGCGCAGCTCCGTCCAGCCCAGGTACTCGACACGGCCGGACGCATACCTGGAGCTGACCTGCTACGTTGCCGCCGTGAAGATCGCCTGCATCGGCGGGGGCCCCGCCGGGCTCTACCTCGGCATCCTCGTGAAGCGGACGGCGCCCGAGCACGAGGTCGTCGTCTACGAGCGCAACCGCCCTGCCGAGACCTTCGGGTTCGGCGTGGTGTTCTCGGACGCGACGCTCGGTCACTTCGCAGCCGCAGACCCGGAGTCGCACGCGCAGATCACTGCCGAGTTCGCGCGCTGGGATGACATCGAGATCCATGCCGGCGGCGAAGTGCTGCGCTCCACCGGTCATGGCTTCTGCGGCCTCGAGCGCAAGAAGCTGCTCGAGATCCTGCAGGTCCGCGCGAAGCAGGTCGGCGTGGTGGTGGAGTTCGACCACGAGGTGAAGTCGCTCTCGGAGATCACGGCCGACGTGATCGTCGCGTGCGACGGTGTCGCGAGCTGGGTGCGCGACGCGCTCGCCGCCGAGCTGAAACCTCAGGTCGACGTCCGCCCGAACAAGTTCGTGTGGCTCGGCTGCACCGTGCCGTATCGCGCCTTCACGTTTCTGTTCAAGCAGACGCCGCACGGCCTGTTCCGCGTCCACGCGTACCGCTTCCACGACAAGGGATCGACGTTCATTGTCGAGTGCCGCGACGAGACCTGGCGCGCCGCCGGCCTCGCGGACGCGACCGAGGACCAGACCGTCGCGATCCTCGAAACGATCTTCGCCGAGGAGCTCGCCGGCCATCGCCTGATCAAGAACCGCTCGATCTGGCGCAACTTCCCGACCGTGCGCTGTGGCAAGTGGCATGCGGGCAACGTCGTGCTGCTCGGCGACGCTGCGCACACCGCACACTTCTCGATCGGCTCGGGCACCAAGCTCGCGATGGAGGATGCAATCGCTTTGCGCGACGAGCTCGTGAGCCAGCGCGACATCCCGACCGCGCTCGCCGCCTACGAGGCGAAGCGCCGGCCCGAGGTCGAGGCGCTTCAGGCCGCCGCGCAGGCGAGCCTGGAGTGGTTCGAGGGAACCGAGCGCTATCTGCGGATGGCCCCCGTCGAGCTGACGTACAGCCTGATGACGCGCAGCCTGCGGGTCTCGCACGCGTCGGTCGCCAAGCGCGATCCGCACCTCGCGCGCGGCGTCGAGCGCTTGCTTGCCGCGAAGGTCGGCATCACGGCGGATCCACCGCCGCCGCCGACCGCGCTGCCGTTCGTGCTCGGACCGCGGCGCACCTCGTCGCGAATCGCGGTCGCGCCCACCTGGGCAACCATCACACCGACGCGCGTCGCGCCTGACGAGGATGCGTTGGTCGCGCTCGGTGGTGCGGCGATCGCCGGCGCGGGGCTCGTCGTCACGCCGACCCTGCAGGCCTCCTCCATCGCGACCGACGAGGGCGCCGTCGGCTGGAGCAAGATCGTCGACTTCGTGCACAGCAAGGGCGCACTGGTCGCGGCGAAGCTCGGAACGGCCTCGCTCGTGACACCCGTGACACCTCCAATCGGAACGGGTCCTGGTCCCGGTCGCTCGGTCGCGCAGCGCGGACGACGCGGCACGCTCGGCCCGGCATACGCCGCCGCGGTCGCCGTGATCTCTGACGAGCTGTACGCCGCGATCGAGCGCGCCGCGTTCGCGGGCTTCGATCTCCTCGTGCTCGATCCGGGCAACGACCGACGCGCGATCGAGGCGCTGCCTGCAGTGATCGAGGGCGCGAAGCTGATCTGGCGCGCAACCTCGGGAACTCCCGTGAGCGCCGTCTCGGCCGTCGAGATCTCGCTGCCATCGACCCCGCGCTGGATCGCGGCCGTCGTTCACGACACGCCGACCGCGCGCGCGGCGGTCGTCGGTCATGCGGCGCAGCTCGTGCGCGCGGGTGCCGATCTCGTCTGGGTCAGCTCTCCCGGTGACGGCAGCGCGCGGCTGCCCGCCGCCCACGTCTACCACCACCTTCACAGCCTCCTGCTCGTCGATGTCGCCATCGATGTGTTAGACTCCGTCATCGACGATCTAGAGGCGGCCAAAGCTAAGAGACGCGAGGATCTCCACATAGTCGAACGAATTCAAGATCTC
>JANOPP010000458.1:0-1930 GCA_031421915.1 Myxococcales bacterium
CTCGGTCGAGATTTCGGCGCGCTCGATCGCCGCTGCGCTCAAGGCGGCGGGCTTCGTGGTCGACCTCGTCGGGCTCCAGGGGCGCGAGGTGTTCGACGTCCTCGCGATGATGCGCGAGACCAAGCCGGATCTCGTGTTCAATCTCTGCGAATCGATGGCGGGTGATCCGCGCAACGAGCCGACGTTTGCCGGCCTCCTCGATCTGTTCGAGATCCCGTACACCGGCGCCGACCTCCCGGCGCTCGCCGCGTGCCTGCACAAGCGCCGCAGCAAGGACATCCTGATCGGGCGCAACGTCCCGACGCCGGGCCACCGCTTTCTCGCGACGCTCGCCGAGCTCGACGATCCGGCGATCGACGGCCTCGACTACCCGTGGTTCCTCAAGCTCGCGCACGAGGACGCGTCGATCGGGATCACGGAGGAGAACCTCGTCCGCGATCCTGCGGCCCTGCGCAAGCGCGCCCGCGACATGATGCTCGAGTTCGAGCAGCCCGTGCTCGCCGAGCGCTACATCGACGGCCGCGAGATCAACGTGACGCTGATCGGCAACGGCGACACACTCGAGATGCTGCCGCTCCACGAGATCGACTTCGCCGCGATGCCGGCTGGTCGCCCGCGGATCGTCAGCTACGCCGCGAAGTGGGAAGACACGCACGTCGACTACGCCGGGACCAAGCCAGTCCCGCTCCGCGATGCGAACCCCGCGCTGATCGCTCGATGCGAGGCCGCGGCCCGTGGCGCCTGGGACTCGCATGGCCTCCGTGACTATGCGCGCGTGGATCTCCGCGTCGACAAGGAGGGCAACCCCTGGGTGATCGACGTCAATCCGAACCCGGACATCTCGCCCGATGCCGGTGTCGCGCGCTCGGCCGCGGTCGCCGGCATGAGCTACGTGCAGTTGATCGAGAAGCTCACCGCGATCGCGTGGCAGCGGATCCGCGCGGCCAAGCCGTCCGTTAGCTGACGCAGCGCACGTCCTGCACTATTCGTCGTCGTCATCGGTGCTGGCATCTTCGCCTGCGAGGCGGCGCAGCTTCTTTTGCAGTCCGAACCGCGAGAGGCCGAGGAGGCGTGCCGCGACGGTCTGGTTGCCCTTCGCGCGGCCCATCGCCGCCGTGATGTATGCCTGTTCGGTGGCGCCGAGCGCCGGCTTGAGCCGCAGATCGTCGCCGGCCGCGGGCTTCGCAGGCTCGGGCCGCGCCGCCGCCTGCGCGATCGCCTCGGGCAGATCGCCGATGTCGATCACGTCGCCGCCCATCGCGACGCCGCGTGCGAGCGCGTTCTCGAGCTCCCGGATGTTCCCTGGCCACCGATGCTGCGCGAGTGCCCGCAATGCGGCCCGCGTGATCTTCGGAACGGCGCCACCGCGCGCGAGCGGGGCGAGCATGTGCTCGACGAGCAGCGGGATGTCGCCCTCGCGATCGCGGAGTGCTGGCACCGGCACCGTGATCACCTCGAGGCGGAATCGCAGATCTTCGCGGAACCGGCCGGCTGCCGCGAGCTCGGCGAGCGGGTGCTGGCTCGCGGCGACCACCCGCACGTCGACCTTGCGCGTCGCCGTATCGCCGACACGACGGATCATGCCGTCCTGGAGGACGCGCAGGAGCTTTGCCTGCATCGCGGGACTGGTGTCCGCGATCTCGTCGAGGAAGAGGGTGCCGCCATCAGCGACCTCGAAGAGCCCACGGCGATCTCGATCGGCGCCCGTGAACGATCCGCGGATGTGGCCGAAGAGCTCGCTCTCGAGCAGTGGCTCGGGCACGGCACTGCAGTTGATCGCGACAAACGCGCCGGCCTTGCGGGGGCCGTGATCGTGCAGCGCCCGCGCGACCAGCTCCTTGCCGGTGCCGCTCTCGCCGACGATCACCACCGGCAACGAGGTCGCCGCCGCGCGATCGATCACGTCGAGCATCTTCACGGTCGCCGCCGA
>JANOPP010000459.1:0-6335 GCA_031421915.1 Myxococcales bacterium
GAAGAAGAAGAGGAAGACAAGCCCGTGAAGAAGGGCTTCTCGCGCAAGGACGACGAGGAGGACGAGGAAGACAAGCCCGTCAAGAAGGTCGTCAAGAACGCCTCCAAGAAGCCGATCGCAAAGGACGAGGAAGAAGAAGAAGAGGAAGACAAGCCCGTGAAGAAGGGCTTCTCGCGCAAGGACGACGACGAGGTCGCCGCGCTCGAGACGAAGAAGGATGACGAAGAGGAGGAGGATCCGCTCCCCAAGTCGACGAAGAAGAAGCCCGTCGTCAAGGATGACGAAGAAGACGAGGACGAGGACGCGCCGAAGAAAAAGGTCGCGTCGAAGGACGACGAGAACGAGGACGAGGACGAAGACGGTAACCGCGTCGAAGAAGGCAGTGGCGACGACGAGCCAGCCGTGTCGTCGCTCTCCGCTGGCGAGCGCGCCGTCGACGCGGTGATCGGCCTGTCGCTCAACGCCCGCCGGATGTCGTTCACGTATGACGCGGACCTCGCGAACAAGCCGCCGCCGTACAAGGGGGTTCCGGTCGCCGGGTTGCTGATCGACGCGACGGTATTCCCGGGCGCGATCGGTCACAAGCGCAAAGGGATGGCGAAGAACTTCGGCGTCAGCGTGATGTTCGACAAGGTCCTCAAGATCAGCTCCGAGGCGATGGGCATGAAGCTGCCGACGTCGCAGGCGCGCTACGCGATCGGTGCCGTGTTCCGGTATCCGCTCGGCAAGGCGACGGTCGGCGCGACGCTGCGGTTCGGCCGCCAGAACTTCACGATCTCGCCGAGCGGGGGCATCACGCCGGACATCCCGAACGTCAACTACACGATCGTCGATCCGTCGGTGTACCTGAAGTACCAGGCGGCACCGAAGATCCTCTTGAGCGCCAGCCTCGGCTTCATGCTGATCACCAACACCGGCCAGATCCAGAATGGCGATCAGTACGGGCCGGCGACGGTCACCGGCTTCGAGGGTGAGTTCGGCGGCGACTACATGCTGACCAAGAACCTGTTCGCCCGCGCGGCGTTCAAGTTCGAGACGATCGGGTTCAAGTTCAAGAGCGGCGCGATGAAGGCGAACATGCGCGACGCCGACAATGCTCAGGACGTGTTCGGCGCCCGCGACAGCTACCTCGGCGGTGTGGTCACCGTCGGCTACCTCTACTGACGTCGAGAGGATCTGCTAGGTTCTCGGCGTCATGAAAGCCGCCGAAGTCCGCAAGGCGTTCCTCGATTTCTTCAAGAACAAGGGCCACGAGGTCGTGGCCTCGAGCTCGCTCGTTCCCGCGAACGATCCGTCGCTCATGTTCACGAACGCCGGCATGGTGCAGTTCAAGGACGTCTTCACCGGCGCCGAGCAGCGCGGGTACAAGCGCGCCACCACGTCGCAGAAGTGCGTGCGCGCCGGTGGCAAGCACAACGACCTCGACGAGGTCGGCAAGACGCCGCGCCACCACACGTTCTTCGAGATGCTCGGCAACTTCTCGTTCGGCGACTACTTCAAGGAAGACGCGATCGCCTACGCGTGGGAGCTGTTGACCAAGGTCTACAAGATCGACGAGTCGCAGATGTGCGTCACGATCTTCGGCGGCAACGATCCGGAGCTGCCCGGCCTCGGCGCGGATGACGAGGCGCGCGCGATCTGGAAGAAGGTCACGGGCTTCTCCGACGACCGGATCATCGGGCTCGGCAAGAAGGACAACTTCTGGATGATGGGCGACACGGGCCCGATGGGTCCGTGCACCGAGATTCACTACTTCATGGACGGCAAGCCCACCGCGTGGCCGACGACCGATCCGGCGACCTGGAAGGGCTGGCTCGAGATCTGGAACCTCGTGTTCATGCAGTACGAGCGGCGGGTGAAGGACGGCGAGCTGTTCCCGCTGCCGGCGCCGTCGATCGACACGGGCGCGGGCCTCGAGCGCGTGACGAGCGTGATCCAGGGGGTGAAGAGCAACTACGACACCGACCTGTTCACCGCGATCATCCAGGTCGCAGCGGAGCTGTCGGGCAAGACCTACGGCGCGGATCCCGAGCACGACACGTCGATGCGCGTGATCGCCGACCACGCCCGCACCACGGCGTTCCTGATCGCCGACGGTGTGCAGCCCGACAAGGCCGAGCGCGAGTACGTCCTGCGCCGGATCTTCCGGCGCGCGGTGCGCCACGGCAAGCTGCTCGGGATCGAGCAGCCGTTCATGCACGAGGTCTGCATGAAGGTCGTCAACGAGATGGGGATGCAGTTCCCCGAGCTCGTCTCGCGCCAGTCGACGATCCGCTCGGTCGCACTCGAGGAAGAGAAGCGGTTCCGCGCGACCCTCGATCGGGGCCTCGCGCTGGTCAATCAGACGCTGACGGCGCACACGGGAGACTCGAAGGTCGTGTCGGGCGAGATCGTGTTCAAGCTGCACGACACCTACGGCTTCCCGAAGGATCTGACCGAGATCATCGCGGCGGAGCGTGGCTTCACGATCGACGAGGCGGGCTTTGACCAGGAGATGGCCAAGGCGCAGGACAAGAGCAAGACGTTCGTCTCGAGCGACGAGGCGATCGGTGACGACTTCAAGGCGCTCGCGCAGGAGGTCGGTGCGACCAAGTTCCTCGGCTACGAGGGCCGCGGCACGACGGGCGAGGGCACGATCAAGGCGATGCTCGTCGACGGCAAGCGCACCAAGAGCGCGACCGCGGGCCAGAAGGTCCAGCTCGTGTTCGACCAGACGCCGTTCTACGGCGAGTCCGGCGGCCAAACCGGCGATGCGGGCAAGCTGTCGACGGCCAGCTCGCGCGTGAAGATCACCGACACCAAGAAGCCGATGGGCGATGTCCACGTACTGATCGGCGAGGTCGAGGCCGGCACCGTGATCGTCGGTGACAACGCCTCGTTCGAGGTCGACGACGACCGCCGCGAGCGGATCCGTGCGAACCACTCGGCGACCCACCTCCTCAACCACGCGCTGAGCCGCGTGCTCGGTGATCACGTGGCGCAGAAGGGCTCGCTCGTCTCTCCGGATCGCCTCCGCTTCGACTTCTCGCACTTCGCGCCGATGACCGAGGAGGACAAGCGCAAGGTCGAGGACCTCGTCAACGCGGAGATTCGCAAGAACATCGACTCGGTCGTCGAGGTCCTGCCGATCGAGGATGCGAAGAAGAAGGGCGCCGTCGCGATGTTCGGCGAGAAGTACGGCGACAAGGTTCGCGTCGTGTCGATCGGTGGCGAGTCGATCGAGTTCTGCGGCGGCACGCACGTGCGGCGCGCAGGCGATATCGGCCTCCTCAAGATCGTGAGCGAAGCCGGAGTGGCGCAGGGCGTGCGCCGGATCGAGGCGGTCACCGGCGCGGGTGCGCTGGAGTATCTGCGGAAGCTCGAGGACGAGCTCGTGAAGACCGGCGCCCAGCTCAAGACCCCGCCGTTCGAGGTCTCCCAGCGCGTCGAGAAGTTGCTCGCGCATCAGAAGGGGCTCGATCGCGAGCTCGACAAGCTCAAGCAGAAGATCGCCTCGGGCGGTGGTGGGCGCGATCTCCTCTCGGAGGCCGTGATCATCAAGGGCATCAAGGTCCTCGCGGTGGCGATCGAAGTCGACGACGCGAAGGTCCTGCGCGACACCGGCGATCAGCTTCGCGACAAGCTCGGCTCGGGAGTCATCGTGCTCGCGGGCACCGGCGGTCCCGAGATCAAGTTGATCGCGATGGTGACGAAGGACCTCGTCGACAAGGTCTCCGCCGGCAAGCTCCTCGGCGAGATCGCGCAGCAGCTCGGCGGTCGCGCGGGCGGCAAGCCCGACATGGCGCAGGGGGGTGGCAAGGACCTGTCGGCCGTACCTGCCGCGCTCGATGCGGCGCGCAAGTGGGTCGAAGATCACGCGTAGGCCAGCGGCCTACCTCACATCGCAACAGTGCTTCACACCCGCCCGAGGGATCCGGGCGCCCGGTCGCGTTATGCTCGAGCCTCGTCCGCAGGGAGGCATCGAATGCGCAGGTACTTCACCCGACTGCTATTTGCATCGTTGATCATCGCCACCGTGTCACCGGCGTTTGCCGATCGTGACCACCGGCGCGACCGCCGCGAGGATCGCCGAGAGCGTCGCGATGACCGCCGCGACGACCGCCGCGAGGATCGCCAGGAGCGCCGGGAGGAGCGTCGTGAACGCCGTGCGGATCGTGCCCCTCCCGCGGTTCGGGTCGAGCGCTGGAAGCCGCGGCGCGGCTACACGTGGGTCGAGGGCAACTGGGCCTGGAACGGTGGCGACTGGGCCTGGACCAGTGGTCGCTACGAGCGCGAGCGGCGCGGCCAGCGCTGGCGGCCCCACCGGTACGAGCAGCGTGATGGCGTCTACGTAACGGTGGACGGTGGCTGGATCTCCGTCGGTCCGACGAGCGCACCCCCGACCCTGCGCGAGGAGCGCTGGGACAACCGCTCCGGCCATGTCTGGGTCCGCGGCTCGTGGGACTGGCAAGGCGACCAGTGGGTCTGGGTGCCAGGCCACTACGAGCGCGAGCGCGCCAATGCCCGCTGGCGCGACCGCCGCTGGGAGCAGCGTGACGGCGTCTACGTCTCCGTCGAGGGTGGCTGGTTCTAGCTCTCCACGTGGAGATGCCGCGCATTCTCGACGGTGCGCGTGCTAGATCCAGCCCGTGACCACTGCACAGGCGCCGCTCCCTTCTGGCCTCGGCTTTCAGACCACAGCGCGTGAGGCCATCGCGGGGCACGATCTTCGCGGCAAGACCATCATCGTCACGGGTGGCTATTCGGGGATCGGTGTGGAGGCGGCGCGTGCGTTCTCCGAGTTCGGCGCGACCGTGATCGTCCCCGCGCGCAGCCCCGACAAGGCGCGCGCGGTGCTCGAGGACATCGAGAATGTCGAGCAGGAGCAGCTCGACCTCGCTGATCCCAAGTCGATCGACGCGTTCGCCGGGCGGTTCCTGGCAACCAAGCGCCCGCTGCATGCGCTGGTCAACAACGCGGGCATCATGGCGCCACCCTTGTCGCGCGATGCGCGCGGCTTCGAGTCTCAGTTCGCGACGAACCACCTCGGTCACTTCCAGCTCACGCTCCGCTTGTGGCCCGCGCTCGTCGCAGCCAAGGGTGCGCGCGTGGTCTCGGTGTCCTCGGGTGGGCATGCGTTCGGCGGTATCGACTTCGACGATCCGTTCTACGAGCAGCGGGACTACGACAAGTGGAAAGCGTACGGCCAGTCGAAGACGGCGAACGTGCTGTTCGCACTCGGGCTCGACAAGCGGGGCGCCGCCCACGGTGTGCGGTCGTTCGCGGTCCACCCCGGTGTGATCATGACGGACCTGCAGCGGCACATGACCGATGACGACTACAAGCTGATGGGCGTCGTGCGCGAGGGCGGCAAGCTCGTGCCGAAGCGGCCGCAGGAGATCAAGACGACGGAGCAGGGCGCCGCGACCAGTGCCTGGTGTGCCGTCAACAAGCAGCTCGCCGGCATGGGGGGCGTGTACTGCGAGGACTGCGATATCGCGGTCGCCGTCGCCGCCGACGCGCCGAGGGGACCTGGCGTGCGGCCATGGGCGATCGATCCCGAGCTCGCGGAGAAGCTGTGGGCCGCGAGCGAAGCCTGGACCGGCGTCGGGCTGTAGTCCGTTCTCACCCTCAACCGTGCGAGATCATGGGCACTCGCGAATTCGCCTGGAGGCGCGGTTTGACCCTGTGCCGTCGACGGCGGGATAATTACGCCGGCCCGCTCTCGCGGGTCTGCCATGGCTCCTGACGAACCCAGTGGGTCGCGACCGGCTCCGGTCGTGCTCCGCATCAAGCTCCGCTACGACGATGTCGATGCGATGGTGCAGAGGTTCGCGCCCAACGTCGGCAAGTCGGGGTTGTTCCTGCCGACCAAGTCGCTGCAAGCCGTGGGCGCAGAGGTCAAGTTCGAGCTGCGGCTCGCCGATGACACGCCGGTGCTCGTCGGCCTTGGACGCGTGAAGGCGGCGAAGCCTCCCGATCCTGCGAATCCGAAGGCGGCGTTCGGCATGGCGATCGAGCTGATGCGCGTCACGCGTGAGAGCCGCGACGTGATCATGAAGATGCTGGAGCGACGCAAGGCGCTCGGCTTGCCAGAGCTCGCGATTCCGCTGCCGGCCGATATCGACGCCGCGCGCCGCGGCGAGATCGATACCTCGACCAAGGATGCGGCGGCGACGGCGGTTCCCAGGGCGGTGGCGTCGACGATCGACAGCGCACCTGTGCTCGCAACGCCGCTTCCCCCCGACAGCGGCCCCGTGATGACGGCGCCACGGCGCACGTCCGGACCAATCGCGATCGCAAAGCTATCCGCCGCGGTCGCCGCACTCGAGCCCGAGGCTCCGCGCAAGAAGCGG
>JANOPP010000460.1:0-10250 GCA_031421915.1 Myxococcales bacterium
CGTCGTCGTCCTGGAAGCCGTCCTTGTCCTCGGGCTCGAGCGCGCACTTGTCGGCCGCGTCGGGGACGCCGTCACCGTCGTTGTCCGGTTCGGGGCAGCCGTCCTCGTCCTGGAACGAGTCCTTGTCCTCGGGCTCCATCGCGCACTTGTCAGCGGCGTCGGCGATGCCGTCCTGATCGTTATCCGGATCCGGGCAGCCGTCGTCGTCCTGGAACGAGTCCTTGTCCTCGGGCTCCTGCGGACACTTGTCGGCGTCGCCGAGGATCTCGTCCTTGTCCGGATCGTTGTCGACCGGTGGCGCCTCGATGACCTTCTCGACTTCCTTGCGACCGAACTCCTTGTAGATCGAGAGGAGGAGCTCGAAGTCGGTGGTGAAGCCGTCGCCATCGCTCGACGGCGGGAACAGGATCCGTGCGTCAGCGCGGAGGCCCCAACCGTTGTCGACGCGGTACTTCGCACCGACGCCGGCGTAGATCATCTCGTCCGTGTCCTCGTCGATGACATCGGTGTTCTGGCTGTCGACAACCGAGAACGCTCCGGCGCCGAACAGCACGAACGGGACGAGCTTGGTCGCCGGGTTGTTGGCGCGGAACTGCGCCACGATGTGGGCGCGGTAGGTCAGGTTCCAGATGTCGAACACGAGCTCGCGCGGCTCGCTCGGGACGATGCCGAGCTCACCCTCGACGCCGATCATGTCGCCGAAGAACGCGCCGACGCGCAGTCCGAACAGCGCGGAGTTGCGCTGCGAGTTGGCGTTGTCGACGTCGGCGACGCCGAGCTCGTTGGTATCGCTGAAGACGTGGATGCCGGCGGTGCCGCCGATTTCCACATTGGCCTGGGCCGTCGATGCCCCGCCAACGGCGGCGAACAGAGCGGCGCCCAGCGCGGCGAACGGCGTGGGTCGGAACAAGCGCTTCATCGGATTAGATCCTTCGGTTGCGATCCGGCCATTCCCCCAAGGGAATCGGGCCAATTCGTAGTCCAGCGGTTTTATCGACTCGATGGTGCGATTTCAAGATCTTGGGCAACTAAGTTGGAGCCCGCAGATCACCAACTAGCCGCGCGGTCTGCTGCCGAAAAACTCTGGATCCACTTGAAGCCGCTCGGGAATTCGAACTCGTCGAGCATGGGCTGCCAGACGCGAGACCGAGTACCGTGATGGATGACTCTCGGGGAGGGTCAGGTCCCGGGGCAGGTAGAGGGTGGCGCAGGCGGGTCCTCCCCCTGCTTTTCCAAACAATTCGAACAGTGGGACACGGTGCGTCACCAGGCCGAGTCGCGCGAGTGCGGCGACGTAGCCGGCCGACACGCCGTCGGGCACGAGGACACCGTTGCCGACCTGCCGCGAGTTACCGGCGTACTGCTCCACCGCGTCGTCGCGATCGATGCCGACGATCCGGTCGCCGCCGAGCGCCGCCGTGACCTGGGCCGAGCCGTCTCCATACAGGCCACCGGGGTAGTGGACGAGCACCGGCGGGCCCGACGCCGGACGGGCGCCGAAGTGGACGGTGTCGCCATGGAAGTGCGGATACACGAGCTCGGCGTAGCTTCGCGCAGCCTCGGGGACGCCGGTGAACGTCGCCGCGTACTCGACCCCAGCACGCGAGCTGCGCGAGCTCTTCGGCGTCGTCGCGTGATCGTAGTGACCCGGCACGGCGTAGGTCAGGACCACGCGGTCGCCGACCGCCGCGATGTCCGCCATGCCCTCCCAGCGGTGCGGGTTGTCGGTGATCTCGATGGCGTATCCGGACGCGCTCGCGATCGCGGAGAGCAGCTCGCGGTAGTACGCGCCCTCGCTGCGCCGGTGCTCGAGCATGTTCGGCATCACGGCGCGCAGCGTGCGATCGCGCAGGCTGACCCACGGGCCGTTCGCGGCGAACACGCGCCCCGTCATCACATCGGCGAGCTGGCCGACGATCTCGCGCGAGCCAGCCGGGCGGATCGCGCCCGCGCCATCGACCTCGAGCGCAACGTGATCGAGGAGCGGATCGTCGATCGCCTCGAACTGATAGAGCGCATCGCCACCACACGCGACGATCGCGTCGCAGATCGACAGCCACTCGTCGTACGCGCGGCGCGGCGAGTACTCGAGATGCGGAACCTCGCTCTTGTAGTTCGCGCCCGCCTTGTTCGTGGTCGCGGGGACCGGCGGGCGAACGATCAGCAGCGTGCCGTAGACATCGGACGGGCTCACGCGCCGGAGACTACAGCCAGGGACGTGCGCGCGGCATGACGCTGCGCGATCGCGGCGACCGCATCGATCCACGGAGCCGTCGCGTTGAGGGACGGGATCAGCACGAGCTCCTCGCCGCCCGCCGCCTTGAACTGCTCGCGCGCGCGCATTCCGATCTCCTCGATCGTCTCGAGGCAGTCCGCGACGAACGCGGGGCACATCACGGCGAGTCGCTTGACGCCCTTCTTCGCAACCTCGTCGAGGATGACGTCGGTGTACGGCTGGATCCATGGCGTCCTGCCGAGCCGCGACTGGAAGCACACCGTGAACTTGTCGGCGGTCAGCCCCATCCGTACCGCGAGGGCGCGCGCGGTGTGGAAGCACTGCGCCCGATAGCAGTTCGGGTTCGTCAGCGTGTCGCAGCAGGTCTCGCTCTTGAAGCAGTGGGCGCCGGTCGTGTCCGTCTTCGTGATGTGGCGGACGGGGAGGCCATGGAACGAGAACAGCACGTGGTCGGGCGTGGCCTCCGCGAGCGTCTTCGTGCCGATCGCGGCGAACGCATCGAGGAAGCCTGGGTCACTGAAGAACGCGGGGACGAAGTCGAGCGCGGGGACGTTCCACGCCTCCTGCGCGAGCTCCATCACTCGCGCGACCGCGGTGCCGGTCGACGACGACGCGTATTGCGGGAACAGCGGGAGGACGACGATGCGATCGCAGCCCGCTGCGACCAGCGCGTCGAGGCCCTTCGGGATCGACGGCGTGCCGTAGCGCATGGCGAGCTGGACGCGCCACGCGTCACCGAGCTTCGCGGCGACTCCGGCCGCGAGATCCTGCGAGTGATACTTGAGCGGGGAGCCGCGCACGGGATCCCAGATCGATTGGTACGCGTGCGCACTCTTCGCCGGACGCGTGGGCAGGATGATGAGCTCGAGGAGGAGCTTGCGACCGACGCCGTTGATGTCGAGGACCCGCGGATCGCCGAGGAACTCGCGAAGGTAGCGGCGGACCGCGGGCGTGGTCGGTTCGTCGGGCGTACCCAGATTGATGAGGAGAAGGCCGTGTGGCATGCGGTGCACACTCGGTCTGGACAACCTGGCGATCAAAGTCAAGGCGCCCTCTGACCACAGGAGGACCTTTCTGAGAAGCGCGTGAAATGCCCCAAAACGGCGGCTCCAGATGTCCCCTACCTCACCAAATAACGGGAGCGGGTAGATCACACGTGAATCAAACGATTACCAAGTCTTGAAAGATGTTTTGGGCTTCCTGTTTGACCTCTCGCGTGGGGGCTGCATTATCGGCTTCGTCATGGCTGGGTACCCGGGACATCCACTGCCGAAGAAGCTGGGGATCAAGGCAGGCCACAAGGTCTGTCTGTTGAACGCACCGGGTGCGTTCGAACGCACACTCGTGTGTGACGACGTCCGGATCACGCACGACCTCCGGCTCCCGCTGGCCGACGTTGTCGTGATGTTCGTCGACTCCCTCGAGGAGCTCGAGCGTCGCTTCACGGATGTGGTGGGCCGGCTTCACCCCGCCGGTGGGTTCTGGGTCGCGTGGCGCCACTCGTCGCGCCGCGTCTCGGAGGACGTCGTTTGTCGCATCGCGCTCGCCGCCGGCATGGCCGCAAACAAGGCGTGCTCGATCGACGCATCACACGCCGGGGTTCGCCTGGTGCTGCGCAGCGAGAACCGCGAGGCGATGCTGTACCGCAGCGAGCCACCGCGTCGATCCATGATCTCGGCGCGCCGCACGCGCCGTCCGACCGCGCGGGTCGCGCCACGGGTCGCGCGTGCGACCAGCTCCGGCGCGGGCTCGGCCCAGCGTCGCGTTCGCGCTCGCTCCACGAAGTAGCGTTGCGCGCTCGGCAACGGGCTGCGCCGCCACGAACGTGCCGCGTACTGCACAATTCCAGGCGTGCTGCGCTACTGTCGCCGCATGAAGCGCCTGGTTGTTGCCGCGCTGGCGCTCGCCGCCTGCGGCACCTCGAACGACGATCGGCCCGCGACCCTCGAGTACGTCACTGTCTCGATCCTGCAGCCGAGCTGTGGCAACGCGCAGTGCCACAGCTCGTTCCGCAGAGTCGAAGACTACGCCTTCGACACGGTCGAGGAGACGAAGGACTCGATCAACACCTACTCGCTCGTGGTCGCCGGCGATCCCGAGGGCTCGCTGCTGTACCAGGTGCTGGTCTCGCCGGGCGGCGAGGACAACACGCCGCGGATGCCGTACGACCAGGCCCTGCCCGACGCCGATGTCGCGCTGATCTACGAGTGGATCACGGCCGGGGCGGTGGGCCTGTGAGGACTCTCTCGATCCTCGTCGTGCTCGTCGTCCTCGGCTTCGCCGGCCGCGCCGATGCGTATCCGCAATTCCAGCTCTCTGGTGATCAGACGTGCACGGGCTGTCATATCTCACCGGCGGGTGGCCGCCTCCTCAACGAGAACGGTCTCGCGGTCGCAGAGTCGCAGGGGCAGCTGACCGCGGCGCCGGAGTTCTTCTACGGCAACGTCCCGACGCCGACGTGGCTGACGCTCGGCGGTGATCTGCGGAGCGCCGGTGGCTTCATCGCGACGCCCGAGAAGGTCCTCGCCTACTTCCCGATGCAGATCGAGCTCTATGCGGCGGCGACCTTCGGGAACTTCTCGTTGCACGCGAACGTCGGTCCGCGCCCGGCGCAGTTCGGCAACAAGAACGCGACCCGGGTCTGGTCGCGAGAGCACTACCTGATGTGGCAGCAAGAGGCCGGCGGCACCGAAGGTGTCTACGTTCGGGCCGGTCGCTTCATGCCGGTGTTCGGTCTGCGCCTCGCGGAGCATCCTCTCTACGTCAGGCGTTACGGCGGCACGCCACTGTTTGCGGACACCTACGGCCTACACGCCGCATACGTCAGCTCGAAGTTCGAGGTCCACGGGACGGGCTTCATCGAGGATCCGCTGATCAGCCCGGTCTCGCACGATACCGGCGGTGCTGCCTACGCCGAGCTCCGCGTCACCCCGACCGCAGCGGTCGGCGCGGAGGCGATGATCACCAAGCGCCCCGACGCCAAGGAGTATCGCTACGGCATCACCGGCAAGCTGCTCGTCGCGGACAAGGTCCTGCTCCAGACCGAGCTGCAGTTCGTCAACACCGTGATCGATACGACCGCGACCAACCCGGACGGCGGCGCGCCGCTCCAGATCGTTGGCTTGCTGATGGGCTCGGTGCCGCTCACCAACTTCTTGTTGCTCGACGTCGGGATCGGGCACTACGACTCGAACATCCGGATCAAGGATCTCGATCGCGACTGCGTGGACATGAACCTCCACTACTTCCTCGATTCGCACCTCGAGATCGTTCTCAACACGCGGTTCGAGATGATCGGCTTTGGCAAGGGCGGTCCGTCGGGCGGCTACTCGCTCGTCCAGCTCCACTACCGCCTGTGAGGGCGCTGATCGCGGCACTCGCGCTCGCAGGATGTGCCGGCGGCGGTTCGCGCTCCGAGCCGATCGAGAAGCAGGCCGCGGAGAAGTTTCCTGCCGGCGCTGCCGACTGCAGCGACGCACCGGTCACGGCGTTCGCGGGGCTCGAGGCGGCCTCCGGGAGCACGCACGGCGGCGCGTGGACCTGGCGGAGGCCATGGAGCTACGCCGAGGCGCGCGGCGGCGACTACACGAGGCGCAGCGCGCGATGGCCGAGGTGCGACAGGCGGTCGTAGCGCGGTCCGCATCTGCTACGTCGCGTTCCGTTGCGCGGTCGCTCTTTGCGCCAACAACGCGTTCGTTCCAAAGGCTTGGAGTTGGTAAGATCTGATCAAGTCGACCCCCATCGAAGTGGTCCGGACCTGATCGATCTGCAAATGTGGTGGGAGGATCCGGTTTGTCGTCTTACCTGGTCGGACCCACTGTCAACTCAGGAGAGCCCTATGACCTCGATGCGTTGTTCTCGTTTTGTCTTCGCTCTAACGATCGCGCTCGTTACTTCCTGGCTCGGTCTTGTCCGCACTGCGGCGGCAGACAGGAAGACCCTGACGAGCCCGGCCGGGTGCAACCAGGAGTTCAAGAGCAACAAGGGAGCGAAAAAGCAGTGCGGCGAGTGCGTGAAGTCGAAAGGCCAGTACAAGAAGTTGCTCAAGAACAAAGGTGCGTGGACCTGCGAGGGCGGAAGTGGTGGCGGTGGTGGTGGTGGTGCGAGCGAGGACGAGAAGATGGCCTACCTGACAGCGTCTCGAGATCGGAACAACAAAGGAGATCCGTGGCCGGCGCCGCTGAAGGCGATGCCCCCCCAGCAGAAGCAGTACGCCACGATCGCGCCTGGGAAGTTTCTGATCGGGGCGCCGCGGCCTGACGACGGCTCGACGGGCCGACCGAGCGAGATCGGCTCCATCACGACGATCACCCGGCCGTTCCTGATGAAGACGACCGAGGTGACGGAGGGCGAGTGGTACTTCGTGATGAAGAAGATGCCGATCAAGTACAAGGCGGGCTGCCTGGACTGTCCGGTGACGGAGGTCTCGTGGGAGGACACGATCGCGTATCTGAATGCGCTGTCCAAGCTCGAGAAGCTGGAGGCTTGCTATGTCGTCGGTCCCACTCCGGCCCCGACCCGCGACAACGCGTCGCCCACAGCCCCGATCACGTGGAAGGGGCTCGACTGCACCGGGTATCGGCTGCCCACCGAGGCCGAATGGGAGTACGCCGGTCGCGGCGGGTCCAAGGATCCAGCCTATGGCCCGATCGACGACATCGCCCAGCCCGAGGACAACGTGGTCAACGGGATCAGCAAGGGTTGGAAGAAGCTGCCCGTCGGCGGCAAGCTGCCAAACGCGTACGGGCTCTACGACATGCTTGGAAACGTCGCCGAGCTGACGTGGGACCTGCAGCAGGTCGATGCGTTCGAGAAGCCGCAGACGGATCCCGTGATCGGCGGGTTGCAGATGACAGACAAGTACGCAAAACGCACGATCCGAGGGTGGGCTCGGACGAATATCGAGTACCGCGACGTCGGGGCGGAGACCAACGGAGGGGGGCAAACGGTCGGCTTCCGCCCCGTGCGAACCGTCAAGAAGTAGCCTCTACGGCACCATGTGGGTCGCGAGCTCGAGCTCGTAATCAATGAGCTCTGCCGAACGAGGCGTCGACGTTCGCGCCGGCGATCCTCTCGTCGACCGGCTGGACCCAAATTTGCGATCGCCGCCGCTGTTAACACTCCGGCGACCACCTCGTCTTGTTCACACAGGAGGACACGATGAGGAAATCGCACAAGCTACTGGCCGTCGTCATGTGGATCGGCTCCGCGCACGCGCAGGCGGACACCCCGCGGACGTTCGCGAACGGTAGTCCAGCGCCAGGCAACACGATGGCCAAGGGGCCGAAGCCGGAGAGGACAGAGCAGCGCGCGGAGGTCGAGCTCGCAGCGGCGAAGAAGCAGTACGAGCAAGAGGTGGCCAACGAGGTCGCAGCCGTGAAGTTGTTCATCTCGACGCCGCGCCGACTCCCGAACGGTGATCCCGCGTGCGAGCACACGCCGCCGGGGGCGTGTACGCAGGCCCTGGCCGATCAGCAGCACGAAGAGCGGCTCGCGCAGCTCAAGCACGCGACCAAGCGGCGGCGCCTCGCGAAGGCCCGCCTCCACGAGGCAGAGCGCAAGGCCGCCGAGGCACGCGTCCATGGGGGCGCGCCCGACGTGGTTGCCATGTCGGATGTAGGTCCGCGCAACCGTCTGTAATCCGCCGGGACGATCTGCTCGTTAACACTCTGCCGAGAACCTCGTCCTCCTTCTCGAACCGTCAAGAACGCGAGGAGTGGGCAGATGAAGAAGAAGCAGATCACGAAGCTGTTTGCGGTGATGGCGATGGCGGCGAGCCCGGCGGCAGCGGGGACCGCGCCCGATCCGTGGGCCGTGTCGACGGAGGTCGTGCCGATGGATCACGCGCGTGCGAGCGAGGCGATGGCCGCGATCATCAACCTGGGCTTCGCAGCGATCTCGCGGCCGCGCGAGCCGGTGAGCGGAGCGCCTGCGCCCGGCAGCGTCACGCCGCGCGCCCGCCCCGGTGTGCCACCCCGGGCGAATCCGCCGAGCATGGCGGCGCGTCCGCGCACGATGCCGTCCGGTGCACCGGCGTGCGGCAACGTCGCGACCCGCGCTGCACCTGCGGTCGACTGCACGCCGCCGTCGCAGGTGATCATGGCGGAGACGCCCACCGCGCCAGGCCCGGTGGTCGCAACGCCGGCGCGCGCGCCGTCGCGTGGAGGTGCACGGTGACGCCGTTCGAGCTGTCGTGGCGCGGTGGAGCGACCGAGGCGCGGCTGCACAAGCGGCGGCCCGGTGGAGAGGAGCTGCCGTGGGGCTCGCTCGATCTGTCTCGCTATCCCGATGCGCATGGCCTCGAGGCGCGCCGGATCTGGAGCAATGGTGTGTTCACCGAGTACGCGAGCGCGGCGGCGTTCTCGGCGCTCACGACCGCGATGCTCCAGTGCGGTGCACCCGTCGATCTCGTCGCGATGAGCGCGGATATCGTCGTCGACGAGCTGTTTCACGTCGAGCTGTCGTCGCGGCTGACGATGGAGCTCGGTGGCGCGGTGCCGCTCGCGTTCGACCTCGCGAACATCGCGCCGATCACGACCGCGGGTATGCGGCCGCTGATGCGCGCAGCAGAGATCGCCGTGACGACGTCGTGCGTGAGCGAGTCGCTCAGCGTGCCGGCGATGGCGCGGTCGCGCGCGCTCGCGACCGATCCGCTGGTGCGTGGCGTGCTCGAGCGGCTGCTCGCCGACGAGGGGCCGCACGCCCGGCTCGGGTTCTGGTTCCTCGACTGGGCGATCGACGAGCTGACCGATGCGGAGCGCGCCCAGCTCGCGACGATCGCTGTCGAGACGATCGCGGTGTACGCCCCGCTGTGGCAGGACGCCGACTGCAGCGCGTGTCCGCTGCCGGCGGGGCTCGGCGGGCACGATGCGATCGGCAAGGCCGCGCTCAAGAAGGCCGTCGACGTTCACATCGCGGGTCCGCTCGCGCGCTACGGCATCGAGCTCGATGCGGCGCGCCTCGCGGCGCTGACCTGAGCTAGAGCGCGTAGAAGTCTTCGGGGATCGTCTCGGTCGGTCGCCAGTCGACCTCGCCGGCCTGCGCGCCCTTGTACTGGATCAAGGTCTCGGCGCAGAGCGTGTCGTTCTTGCGCGGCGACTCGCCCTTGGCGGCGCGCATCCAGGTGAGCGCCTGCGCCATCGTGATCTGCTTGGTGCGCGCGAGGCCGACGACGAGCACCATGAGGTGCTTGCACGCCTCCCCCTGGAGACCCATGCAGTCCTCGAGGTCCGGCTGCGCGCAGCCGAAGTGTCCCTCGTGGGTAAGCCAGCTCGCGTAGACGCTGCCGGAGCCTGACTGGCTGCGCACGACGCCGACGAGGTACTGGGGTTCGACGTTCGCGTAGAGCTGGAACCGATCTTTGCGGAGCATGTCGAGGGCGCGGCCGAGCTTGCCGCGATCGGCGGCGGCGTAGAGCTGGCTGATGAACATCGGGAAGTCGGGCTCGCCCGTCGCGTCGGCAGGTGCCTTGACGCGCGTGAGCGTGAGGAACTTTTCTTCGTCGATGATCGTGATGTTCGCGCCGGCATCGTTGAGCCGCTTGGCCTCGTTGACGCGTGCGATCTTCTTGTCGCCGCGGCGGTTGCCGACGACGAGGAAGTCGAGCGTGGCTGTGATGTCGACGGCCGTGATGCCACCCGCGGCTTCGACCATCTTGGCGAGCAGCGAGTCATCGAGGCCCTGCGGCGCGCAATCGAAGCCACCCGCGAACGCGAACGTCTTGCCGTGCGAGATGCGTGTCGGTTTCGTCGCAGCCTTCTTCGCGGATGGCTTGTTCGCGGGTGATTTCCTCGCGGGTGGCGCCTTGGCCTTGGTCTTGGTCTTGGTCTTCGGCGTTGCCTTCACCTTTGCCTTCGCCATGCGGAGGAACATACCGCAGGGTCGGCAGCGGGCCTGACCCCCGTGATAAAACCCAGCGATGCACCACCGTGTGCGCGGCGCGGTCCTGGGGACGATCGCAGCGCTCGTAGTTCCATGCGTCGCGGCAGCTGACGATGACGCCAAGGACGCCGCG
>JANOPP010000461.1:0-2861 GCA_031421915.1 Myxococcales bacterium
CAGTCCTACGACGCGGGCGGATCAATCGAGAGCCGGTCAAACCTCGGTCGAACGCTCAAGTACTCGGAGGTACCGGGCCTCCTGGTTCGCACGATCCCATCTGGCCCAGGCTTCGCCGAGATGAAGGACGTGCGATTGGCACCGGTCACGGAGTCGATCGACGGTCACGCCTGCTGGCGCGTCACGGGAAGACATCCGAGGTTAGAAGACCTGACGCTCTGGATCGATCAATCGACGCACGTGCTTCGCCGAACCGTCTCTCGTGAGCACTACGAGGGTGGCATCGAAGTCCCCGCGTTCGACACCGAGACAACCACCAGCTATCAGCCGGTGCTGAATGCGCCGGTAGAAATCGCGCGCGTGCAGGGCCCGGATCCGAAGACGATCCCGCCGCCGCGGTCTCATGCGGAACCGTGGATCGGCGTCGTGTTCGAGACGAGCGGCGCCCGCATCGCACGCGTCTTGCCGGCAACACCAGCCGAGACGAGCGGCATACTTGCGGGCGACGAGATGGTGTCCGTGGACAACGTCCCGATCGCGGATCGATCCGCGTTCGTTCACTACGTCCAAGGAAAGCGAGTGGGAACCACCATCGGGTTGTTGGTGCGTCGCGGCGGTGCGGAGCACGCGATCTCGATCGAGCTCGCTGACCACACCAAGTACGTCAGGGCCCGTGTGGGAAAGGCGGCACCTGCGTTCTCGGCGAGTGCCGCCAACGGGCCGTATCCCGCAAGCCTCGCCGCGCTCGCCGGCCATGTTGTCGTTCTCGACTTCACGCCGACGACTGCAAGACGCTGCGTCGACTGCGACATACCCACGGCGGTATTCATGAGCAAACTCCAGGACAAGTATGGACCGCGAGGTCTGCGTGTCGTCGGAGTCTCAACCGAGGACCGAGCGGTCCTGACCAAGTTCGCGGCGGATCAACAGCTCCACTATCCGCTCGCACACGACGACGGGAAGATCACCGACGCATACCGCATCTCCGGCGCATCGACGGTGGTTGTCATCGACAAGGCGGGGATTGTTCAGCACGTCGCCTCGTTCACGGGCCTCGAGATGATGGTCGAGTACTACCTGAAGTGAACGTGCAGACAGTGTCTGCAGTATCAGAGCATACGGTCAGAATGCTTCATCGACGGAGAATTGCGGCTCGCGGGAGAGTTCCTCGATGAAGGGCGTTGCCGACGCGTTCGAGCGAGAGCTCACACGGCGAGCTGTCACCTTCAAACGTCAGGACCACGACCAGTACGAGGTCGTCGGCTCCAGAGGGTTACTCAACGTCAGCATCGCTAATCTCCAGCGCGACGTTGCGCGTGATCGTGATCCGGAGGCGGTTGTCGCGTTCGTCGAACATCTACTCTCGATCGGCGAAGTTCCACCCTGGTCTTCCAGTAAGTCCCTGGTGTTCTGGTCCGCAGAACCACCAGATCACGATTTCGGCGATGCCATCCGTGCACGGGTGACCGATACGGTAACGCGGGTGCTCGTCGTTACTGACGAGGAGGAGAGCCTGCTCACGTGGGTCATGCCGGACCAGCTTCGCCTCTGGAATGTCGAGGAGTCAGAGGTCCGGGCAGCGGCGGATCGGAACCAATCGCGGTTGCTCGACAACATCACCCTCGAGGTCGACTCGGTCGCAGGCCTACCTCTCGGAATGGTCCCGCTCCACTCCCCGCTCAAAGCGTCGGTGATCTTTGCGCCTAACCTGAAATCGTTCGTCGCGACCGCCCTCGGATGGCCGGTGATCGCCGTGATTCCCTGCCGCGACTTCATCTATCTCATCAGGGCTGAGCACGACAAACTGCTCGGACGCATGGGCGCCGTCGTGCAGCGCGAGTACCGCAACTCGGGTTATCCGATCACCACGGAGGTTCTACGCATCTCGGACGATGGCATCGAAGCTATCGGCAGATTCCCGGAGTAGCAGTGTGTTGGCTTGGGCAGCGATTCCATGCGCGCCAATGACACGACGCGTGAGTTCGAACGCCCCGGTAAGGGACGGATGGCGCGGTAGCAACCGTTCGCCTGACCGCCCGATATGGCCGGAATGCTTCCTGACTCATTGCTGGCCCTGCTGCGGATTGGCGGCTTCGAAATTGCGGCAGGGACGCCAACGCGTGACCGGCAGACCCCGCTAACTCGGAGGGCCGTTCGGAAGATCAGGTTCCTGGCGAGGCTCCTACGCGAACGCCTATCGAGCATCGGTACCCTGACTTGGCGCCGGCAAAACGGTGCGCCCTGCCAATGTCCGGCTTCATCACCTGCTACGGTCCAGGACGTGTCCGCCGAAAGCTTCTGGATTGATGCGGCGTTCTTCATCCCAAAGACACCTGCACGGCGGGCCGTCATCGCTCGCATGCTAAAGGACCTGAAACTCGTAAAGGCTCCTAAGAGCAAGCACGTGCTTTCGTACTCGTTTGGGTCTGAGACGCCAGGGGGCCGATCCGTCAACGTTCACATTGATGAATCCAAGTACGAGGACGATCCGGTCAATTACTACGTGCAGATGCACCTGCATGGCGGCGATCCAGATCATGAGGCAACGGAGCGTTTTGATGTCGAATGGGCCTTCAAACAGATCCTGGCGCTTTGCAAAGGAGCAGACACGACCGAACTCCTTTTCATGAATGCCGAAATGCTGTTGCCAGGTCCGCCCCCACCGTCAAGCGTCGTTGCGGTTCCACTCTCAATTGGCGGCAGGATCCTCCCCGTTATCGGGGTCGAATACGGTACGGAACTCGGCGATGGCGTCGACAGCTTTCGTTGGACACGCAGCCCGGAGGGCATCAAGATCAATGTGTCCTATTCGCGCGAGTATCCGATTGCCGAGATTCCCAACCTTTGGGAACGGGAACGAG
>JANOPP010000462.1:0-4950 GCA_031421915.1 Myxococcales bacterium
TGGACTCGCGGTCGCGCTCGCGCTCGACGCGGGCCTGTTCAACATCGGCGCCGAGGGCCAGCTCACCGCGGGCGTGCTCGCGTGTGCGGTCGTCGGCGTAACGCTGCCCGCGGGAACGCCCGCGCTGATCGCGATCCCCGCGTGCCTGCTCGCGGCCGCGGCGGCGGGCGGTGTGGTCGGTGCGACGATCGGCGTCCTCCGCGTCACGCGCGGTGCGCACGAGGTGATCACGTCGATCATGCTCAACGCGATCGTCGCGGGCGTCGTGCTGTGGATCGGCAACGAGTGGTTGTTCCGCGGTGGCACGACGACGGGCGCCAAGATCGCGCCGGGGGCGGAGCTGCCGCAGCTCGGGTTTGGCGGGAGCTCGGTCAACGCGTCGCTCGTACTCGCCGTGCTCGCGGTCGCGGGCGTGTGGTGGCTGCGTACGCGCACGACGTGGGGCCAGGCGTGGCGCGCGGTGGGGCAGGACCCCGCGGCGGCACAGAGTGTCGGCATCTCCGTCGGGCGCGTGCAGATCCTGGTGATGACGGGATCGGGCGCGCTCGCTGGTCTCGCCGCCGCGAACTTCGTCATGGGGCACAAGCACGCGTTCGAAGAGGGCCTCGGCCGCGGCACGGGGCTCCTCGGGATCTCGGCCGCGTTGCTCGGCCGCATGCACCCGATCGGCGTCGCGGTCGCGGCGCTCGTGCTCGGGTTTCTGTCCTCGGGTGGTCTCGCCGTCGCGGACCTCGTGCCCAAGGAGCTGACGGAGATGCTGCAGGGTGTGGTCGTGCTCGCGGTGGCAGCGGCCGGGCCGTGGGTGCGCCGCAAGGATGGGCTCGCGTGATCGAGACGCTGTTCTCGCTCGCGTTTCTCACGCAGGTGCTGCGCATCGCGCTGCCGTACGTACTCGCCGCGATGGGCGGTGCGATCACGGAGCGTGCGGGCGTCATCGATCTCGCGCTCGAGGCCAAGCTCCTGTTCGGCGCGTTCGCGGCGGCGGCCGTCGGGCACGCGACCGGATCGGCGTTCCTCGCGGTCCTCGGTGGCCTCGGCGCGGGGATGCTCGTCGCAGGCGTCCAGGTGTTCTGTGCGCTCCGCCTCGGCGCAGATCAAGTGATCGTGGGCGTCGCACTCAACCTCCTCGCGCTCGGCGGCACGCGCTTCCTGCTCCAGCTGTTCTACGGCGAGGGTGCGAACTCGCCGCCGGTGCCGACGTTTGGCACCTCGATCGCCGGGAACCCGATCCTGTGGCTCGCCCTCATCGCTGCCGTCGCGCTGCCGTTCGCGATCGCCCGTACGCGCTGGGGCCTCCGCCTCCGCGCGGCCGGTGACCGTCCGGACGCGCTCGTGGCTGTCGGCGTGTCGCCCCTGCGCGCGCGCCTCGCGGCGGCACTCGTCGGTGGGGCGCTCGCCGGAGCGGGCGGGGCGCAGCTCACGCTCGCGGTCGGAGGCTTTGTCGCCGACATGAGCGGCGGTCGCGGCTACATCGCGATCGCGATGGTGATCCTCGCCGGCTGGCGGCCCCACGTCGCCGCACTCGCGTGCGTCGGTGTCGCGCTCGCCGAGGCGATCAACATCCAGCTCCAGGTCGCGGCCGTCGGCATCCCGCACGAGCTCGCACAGCTCGCGCCGTACGTGATGACGCTTGCAGTGCTCGCGCTCGTCGGTGGCAAGTACGGCAAGCCGCCGCGCTCGCTCGGCAAGCTGTGAGCAACGTCGGCCTCGCTTCTTCACCAGTCGCGTATCATCGAGGGATGCGGTCCCCCGGCCTGGTGGTGCTCACGGTCAGCCTCCTCGCGGCAACCGGGTGTGACACGGTGTTCGGACTCGGTCGCCAGGATGCTGAGGCCGACTGCTCGTCGCCCCCTCTCGACGATCCGCGGCGCTACGGCTACCACCATGACCGCTACTACGAAGTGCTGTCACGCGCCAAGGGGGCGGCCGTGTGCTTCAAGTTCGGGATGGACCTTTTGGAGGTCAACAGCGTCGAGGAGCTAGCCTCTCTCGAGGTTCGCTTGGCGTCGTGGAGCGAGGGCCCGTTCTGGATCGGCGCGACCGACGAGATGGAGGAAGGCGCCTGGCGCAGTCCCGGTGGTTGCAGGGTCGAGACGTTCTTCGCGCCGGGCGCCGAGGACGGCGGCCCTGCGGAGAACTGCGCCGTCGTCGACGCCGCGACCGGGATGATGAGGGACCACCCGTGCATCTCTCCGCTCGAGCCGATCCTACACGTCGCATGCGAGCTGCCGCGCTTGTCCAGCGCGTGCCTGGGCTCCGCGCAGAACCCGGGCGACCTGGTCCTCGACACCACGATGATGCGAACGCGCTCCGACGCCCAGGCGTGGTGCGTTGCACAAGGAGCGCGGCTGATCGAGATGAACTCCTCTCCCGAGCTCGACTCGGCCCTCGCATTCGCCGGGGCGACGACGTTCTGGCTCGGGGCGAGGTTCGATGGTGTCTCCTGGAGCGGTGACGACACATCGTCGTGTCCGCAGGTGTTCCAGTGGGAAGAGTTCCCTGACGTCGGCTCTGGTGATTGCGCCATGATGGGGCTCGCTGGCGCCACCGTGCATGCGTGCGGGGATCCGGCCGCGTTCGCGTTGTGCGAGGTCGGTCCGTGATGGTCTCCGCGTCGCTGTCGCGTTCGAGACGGTCCGCTCGTCGCTACATCTGATCGGGCGCGGCGATTCCGAGCAGGCCGAGGCCGGTCGCGAGCGTTGCCTGTACGGCCGCGACGAGCGCGAGACGCGCGCGGCGGGTGGGGACGTCGTCGACGAGAACGCGGAGCCCCGCGTCGCCGTTGCCGGTCGTGTACCAGCGCGAGAACTCGCCCGCGAGCGAGAGCAGGTAGTGGGCGACGACGTGCGGCTCGCTGTTGTCGGCCGCACGGACCACGATCTCTGGAAACTCGAGGAGCTTCTTCGCGAGCTCCCACTCGGCGTCGTGGCCGAGCTTCGTGAAGTCGATCCCGTCGATCGACGTGATCGTCTCGCCTGCCTTGCGCGCGATCGACGCGCAGCGAGCGTGGCTGTACTGGATGTACGGGCCCGAGTCGCCGTCGAGCGAGACGGCCTTCTCCAGATCGAAGTCGATGTCCTTCTCGCGCTGGGTGGCGAGGTTCGCGAACACGACAGCGCCGATGCCAATCTGCGGCGCGACGCGATCGACCACGTCGGCGGGCAGGTTCGGGTTGACGCTCGCGATCACCTCGCGGACCTCCGCCTCGGCGATCTTGAACACGTCGCGCATCAGCATGACGCCGCCGAGGCGCGTCGCGGTCTTCTTGCCGCCGAGCCGGATCAGGCCGTAGGGGACGTGCTCGCACGCCTGTGCCCACTCGTAGCCGGCTTTCTGCAACAGCTTGAACAGGTGGCGGAAGTGGAGGGATTGACCGCGGTCGACGACGTAGAGCGAGCGCGTGAAGTGGAACGTGTTGTAGCGGTACTTCGCCGCGGCGATGTCGCGGGTCGTGTAGAGCGTCGTGCCGTCCTTGGTCTTGATCAGGGTCGGGTTCTTCTCGCCCTCGAGCGCGACGACCTTCGCGCCCTCGCTTTCAGTGAGCATGCCCTTGGCCTCGAGCTCGGCGATCACGCCGGGCATGTCGGGCTCGTAGGCACTCTCGCCGCGGACCTCGTCGAACACGATGCCGAGCAGCTTGTAGATCTCTTCGAACTCGGTCCACGAGATGTCGCGGAACCGCTGCCACAGCGCGCGGACGTCCGGATCACCGTCCTCGAGCTTCTTGAAGAAGATGCGGCCCTGCTGCTCGAGCTCGGGGTTGGCCTTCATGCCGTCCCGGAACTTCACGTACAGCGCGTTGAGCTTCGTGATGTCGAGGGGCTCCTCGGCGCCCCACAGGTTGTAGGCGGCGAGCAGCATGCCGTGCGTCGTGCCCCAGTCGCCGAGGAAGTTGATGCCGACGACCTTGAAGCCGAGCGAGCGGAAGATCTGCGCGAGTGCGTGACCGATCGTCGTGCCGCGGATGTGGTGATACGCGAGGTGCTTGGAGATGTTGGGCGACGAGTAGTCGATGCAGATGGTCTTGCCGGTGCCGTACGCGCCCGGGACGAGCTCGTTCTTCAGCGCCGCATCGATCAGCCAGCGGAACGTCTGCGTGCGATCGGCCCGGAAGTTGACGAACGGGCCCGCGGCCGTCGCGCTCTGCAGGAGACCACTCGGCACGAACGCCGCGGCGATCTCGGTGGCGACCTGCGCCGGGCTCTTCTTCTGGGCCTTGGCGATCGCGAAGCAACCGACCGCGAGATCACCGAGCTCGGGGCGGGGCGGGGCCTCGACCTTGAAGTCGGTCGCGGGGGCCCCGGCACTCGCGGCGACAGCCTCGGCGGCGGCGAGGTGAACGGGCGTGTGGTGCGTCGGCATGGGCGCCGCGCAAGCTAGCACCGATCACCGATCCTCGGCAAAAGGGCCACGGATTCCCGGCAGTTGGTTTGACGCTCCCGTGATCTGCGTGTTACCAACAATGAAGCTCGAGAGTTGTTGGGGATGGGGCGGCGTCGGACGGACGCAAATCTTGGCTGGAGGACACGTGAGCAAGATTGTTTTGTGCGTCGATGACAGCGCGACGATGCAGCAGGTCGCGGACATCACCTTCCGCGGCACCGAGTTCACGTACGTCGGCGCCCGCAACTATGACGAGGCGGTAGCCAAGGCGGCGGGGCAGAAGCCCGCCGTCGTGCTCGCCGACTCCGTCATGACTGGCAAGTCCGGTTACGACCTCTGTCTCGCTCTGAAGTCCGACGCGAAGACCGCGGACGTTCCGGTCGTGATCCTGATCGGCAACGGCGCCCCGTACGACAGCGCCAAGGGCGTTCAGGTCGGCGCGGATGCGAACCTGCCCAAGCCGTGGGACACGCAGACGATGCTCGAGAAGGTCACAGAGATCGTGACCAAGGCGAGCAGCGGCGTCGCAAAGCCCGGTCAGGGTGCGGCGGCCACTGCCTCCCCGGC
>JANOPP010000463.1:0-13858 GCA_031421915.1 Myxococcales bacterium
GCGCCCTCGCGATCGCGCTGCTCACGTTCGGATGTGACGGCAAGCGGAGCCTGACCAGCGCGCCGACGGCAGCGGAGCTCCCGGCCCTCGTCGCCAAGTACGAGACCTTCATCACGAAGGTCGCAGAGGTGACGAAGACCGGTGATTGCGAGGCGAAGGGCCGTGCGCTCGCGCCGCTGTTCATCATGCACAAAGAGACCGACGACACGATGAAGGCCGCGATGGCCGTGCCCGAGCTGCGCGACGAGCTGCAGCGGTTGGTCGATGCGCGCGGCAAGACGATCTCCGATCCGGAGATCTCCTTCATCGAGGTCAAGCAAGAGTGCGCGGGCAAGCCCGGGTTTCCGGTCTACTCGAAGTAGCGACGGTCAGGGATCGATGATCTCGATCGGCAGCTGCGCCTCGATCGAGCCGGCGTTGTACGCGTTGTAGCGTCCGCGGGCTGCGTAGGGGCCCGGAGGAAACAGCGGTGTCTGTTGCGGGCCGGTATCCGACGGGCACTCCAGCCCGCGGCCGTGCCACTCGATCGTGCGCGAGTACGTGCCCGCCGCGAGCTGGAAGTTCAGCTCGGGATGAGGCGCGCAGCAGCCACTCTGGGCGCCCGGGCAGTAGTTCTCCGCGCCACCGGGTGCCCCACCGATCGTCGGCCACAGGAACGATACCGGATTCGTCGATTCATGGACGCACGTCCCGCAGCCTCCGGGCGGATCGGCAGCGATCGTGATCGACATGTCGCCGATCGTCATCTCGTACGTCAGCCGGGCGATCTGGCCCTGGTAGTACACACACGAGGCCGAGCGAATCGACAGCGTCGCGCCGGCGATCGTTCCGCTGACGTTCTCGATCGCGCACGGACCACCGGGAAACACTCCTTCATACGCGTCGGGCCCTGCGTCCGGCGGATCCACCGCGGGCGGTTGGCCCGTGCAGCCCAGGCATCCAACGACGAGGAGCAGCGCGCGCATGCCCCAGCGTCTCAGCAATTGGTGCGCGCAACCAGTCTCAAGAAACTGACGGCGCCGCTCCGCGCTGAGGTCCTCAGCGAATGCGCACCCTTTGGGGCGACGCGAGATCTGGCTCCAGGTGGGTATGGGCAAGAGACTCATGCGCCTTCCTCGCTCTGGTGGAGCACGCGCACGTTTCGATTCAATGCCTTTGAGGTGGAGCAACATGCGCCACTCTTGTGGCGGCAACGCCTCGATCGCTGATGATAGCGTGACGCCATGCGTTCTAATAACGACGTACTGAACAATGCCAGCGCACGGTTCACGACAGCACTCGTATGTGTGGGGCTGGCGGCGGGGCGGGTCTCCAACGCTGACGACAAGCCACCAGTCCGCATCAACACTCCGGCAGGTCCGGTGAAGCTCACACCCGGACCCGTGCGCATCGAGTTCTCGACATCCAGCAGCAAGAAGTGGCTGGTGAGTACGAAGGATCGTGTCCCGTTGGGGATCGCGCCAGGAAACGCGCAGATCACGCTAGCCGACAAGGGGCCAACAGAGCTCACGTTCTCTCGAGAGAATGCAACGCAGGTAACGACGAGCGTCACGCTCACCAACGGAGTGGTCTCGTTCAAGAACACCTACCAATGCAACGATGCGTTTCTCTTCGAGACGCGTGTCGTCTCGAGTGACCATCTTGTTGTCACGATCAAGGTTAGCGCAGCGTCGATGACATGCTCGCCTGCGTTCGCAACGTCAAAGTCCAGATACAACGTCACGTACCAACCCGCAGCCAAAGGTGAGGCCAGCGAGATCTACGTGGTGTCCGACTCCGGCAGTAACTACTTCAGCCGCTTTGCGTCGGTGGAGAACAAGGCCACAGTGAGCTTGGTAGCGACCGTCGACCACGTCGTGGTCATGCGGCACCCGTCGTACTTCGACTGTGCCAGGAACATTCAGTACGTGTTCAAGAAAGGCGGTGGAGCGATCAAGATCGACGGAACGGAATTCGGCATCTACATTGACCCGCCTCCGGGCGGCCCGTCCACGACCGTCGAGTGCGAGATGATCCCAATTGCGTCGCCACCAGCCACCACGCCACCAGCCACCACGCCACCATCAACGACCGCAAAGCCGCCGGCTAACAAGTAGATGAAGCGCGCGCTCGTGTTCGGAGTGGTTCCAATCGCTGTCGTCATCGTTGGCGTCGCGGTCGAGTACTTCCTGATCGGGGATAGCAACCCCCGATTCGTCCTTCAGGGAAAGCTGAACGACGTCATCAAGCATTCGCTGTCACTCGAGACAAGCTTGAGCCAGATGGTGACGGGACTCGCTACGGCGGTGGTCGGTGCAGCGGCGTACTACTTTCGAACCAGGAGGAAGTCCGACGTTCAGCTTGGCCTCTCAACCAAGGCGGTGAGTGCGCTCCTCATCGTCATCCTGTTTTCCGCATGTGCCTCGATCTACTTTGGGCAGCTTTGGATGGCGGCTTTACGAGATCAGCTGATTCACGACTATGTAGACTTCACGAGCTCGTCCGTCGTTTGGCCAGAACGACTGCAGAGCGGGTTCTTCCTGATCTCGCTCGTGTGGTTTGCCGAGCTGGTCTACTTGACGGAGCGAACTCCTCCAGAGCCTCCTGCCGAGCCAGTTCAATCGCTTGCTGACGAGAAGATCGACGATTGACGCCGACGCCATAGGCTACTTTTCCTTCTCGGCGTTTCCGGCCTTGTCGTCCGAGGAAGCCAGCCCCTTCACTGTATTGAAGAACTCAGAGTTCAGCGTCAGCCCGACGTATGGCACGAATCTATTCTCCATCGGCGTGGTTCCATCCTCTCGTGCAGCGCCCGACGCCCGTGAATAGAACATCGCGCCGCCCGAGATCGCCAGGCCGGTGATCGGCTCCAGTACGAGGCCGAGCGACAGGGCATCCGCAATCTTCGAGATATCCGCGTTGAAGCCAGCCTGCAGGCCAGGGATCCAGTTGCGGTGGTCGTAAGCCGCGAACTTTGCGCGTCCCAGAAATACCGTTCCCGTGATCATCGACTGGAAGGCCCATTCGCATGCTTCGGGACATGCGCTGGCTGTTGATGTCACCACACGCTTGCCGTGAAAGATGGCGGCAAACATGTAGCCGGCCTCCCAGTAGTACCTTCCGTGATCGACTTTCACGGATACCGTGGTGTCTGGCCACTTCTGTTTTCGAGCAGCGATATCGGCTCCAGGCGGCACCGTTGTCAGATTAGACACAGTCACAGTGAAGAACCTGTTCGTGTCGCCCTCAGGAACCGGGTGCGACTTGGTCTTCACCGCAATTTTTACTTTCTGGGCCGTCGTGTAAGGCCAGCTGTTCGCCGGCGTCGGAATCTCGCTCTCGACCTCTCTTAGGAGGGCCTGCACTTCTTCCCAGTTGTTCTGCTGAATTGCCTTGGAAGCCTCGCTGAGGGTCGATTTTACGTCGGAAGCCACGGCCGGCTGAAGATCCTTGTTCTCACGGATCTCCGTTCTGAGCTCGTCGACGGTCTTCGCGATCGCCTTCGACGAGTCGTCGTATGTCTCCTTCAACTTGATGAGCTGTTTGCCGACCAACGTCGCCTGCTCGGGGCCCAGGAGCTTGTCCAGGTTTGATCTGGCCTCGTCGATGGCCTTGGTCGCCTCACTCGCGCTGACTGAGGTCACGAACACTGCATTCACAGATTTCGTGAGCGTGGCCTCGCATCCGTCCTTCACTTTCGCCATTGCGCATAGCGCGCCGGCGTCGTTCTTCAGAGTGGCAGCGGTAGACGCCACCTTTTCCCGTGCGTCAGCGATCGTCTTGTCGACCTTGGTCTTGGCGTCTTTGACATCGTCAGCTGCCTTTGCATCCGCTGCAGATTCCTTCTTGTCCTTCGACGGTGGAGCGCTTCTTGACCCCTCGAGATTGCTGTCTCTCTCCTTCACCGTCGAAGTGGCGAATGCGAGTCCTGCCAGTCGGTCCTCGCCGCAGTCGGCTGACGCAAAGACGTGGACGATGGCGGACCCTGGCGTTGCCTTCTCGTAAAACCGGTTTCCGTCGATGTACCCAGTCTTGTCCGGACGCAGCGCGTTGGATCCAGCATTGGAGTTGATGAACGCCACGCCGATGTGGCCGTCGACACAGCGCGTTCCGTCGAGGCCGCATTCATATCGGGTTGCCAGTTCATCGCGGACGACTTGCGTCAGCGGTTGCGAGCAGTCGTCGTCGGCGTCCGCTCTGAGAGGTGATGCGAGCAAGACGAGTCCGCTGGCTATCAGTAGTAATGACCGGTAAACGGACACTTGTGGTTTAGACATGGAGCTTCAACGTATCCAGCGGCAGATCGTTGGACTACCAACATCAGTGTAGCGAAGTGCGCCATCCACCGAGAAGCTTCATCGAGTCCGAGCTGCCTCGTCGCATGTTCGGTCTTGGCCGCCACGCGTATTCTTCGTCGAAGAACGGAGTCATTGTTTGCGGTGACGCAAATGTCTAGCGTCGTTCGTCGCGAGCGGTGGCGCATCTCGCCCCATCACTTCCGAGACTGACTACCCGGCACGTACCTGAGCCGGAAAATTCTACGGACGCCGCTTCCGCCAGGCCGCGTACTTTGCGTGGCGACGAGCGGCGCTACCGGCGGCATCGACATCCACGAGCAGATCTTCATCGCTCAGGTCGACAGGGGGACCACGGTGGCGAGGAGCGTGCCGTGATGTTCCTTCGGCTGAGATTCGACGATTCCGACGAACGCCTGCCGGTCCATAAGGTTCGCGATCTTGGTGACGTTGCAGGGCTTCGCGGCTGCTTCGAACTCTCGCGCGAGCGTCGCGATGGCTGGGTATTCTTCACGCGGACCCGTCGCGTGTGGCGACGATGGCGAAGGTGGAGCAGAGCGTGGTGTCGACGGCGAGCACGCCAGAATCGGCAGTAGGGATAGCCAGCAGTAGCAAGCAGTAGCGCACTCCGCACTGTCGACGAGACACCGGACTGAATCACGATGAGCGGGCTGCGAGGATCGTGTCGATCGCCTCGGCGAAGCCGCGACCATTCGACGCTGTCGTGACGTAGCGCGGCGGTGGCTTCAGCGTGTCGGCGTAGCGCGCGACATTGGCGACGCCGATCGACGAGTCGAAGAAGGCGAAGGCCGCCTGATCGTTGGGCGAGTCACCCACGAACGCGTAGTTCGCTGCGACGTCGTCCGCGGACTCGTCCCACAGGAGGTTCGCGACGCGCGCGGACATCTGGGCCTTGTCGGCTGCATGGAAGAACGCGTGTGCGTGCACGCTCGACACCAGCGTGCGTGCTCCGAGCTCACGAATCTTGGCGGTCATCGCCTCGATGTCGGTCGTGTGGATCTGCTGGTGCTCGCCGATATCGAACGCGAGGTCGGTGACGCGCAGCGAGCTGTCATCGGCGCGGCGGGCCCAGGCGAACGTCCGCAGGATCTCGCCAGAGACGGCCGCGAGGCGTCGGGCGTCTTCGAGCGGATCACCGTCTGCGAAGTAGATGCGCTCGATGCGGCCCTTGCGCTTGAGGAACGCGATGCCGCCGTTCTCCGCGATCGCGGCGTCGACGGGCCACACGGAGGCGAGCACCTCGGCCCAGCCGCTCGGACGACCGGTGACGAGGACGACGCGCAGGCCGGCGGCACGCGCACGCCCGAGAGCCGCGTAGGCGTCGAGCTCGACGACACCCGAGTGGGTGAGCGTGTCGTCGATGTCGGAGAACACGCCGCGAAGGCGAGCGGCATCGGTGGCGATCTCGGCGACGGGGCGCATCGGCATCGGGGCCTCAGTATCCCTCAGCTGAAGGATTTTCGGACCCCCGCGGCGACGCGGCCGCGATGCGGCTTGCGATCGATCGGCGGTGCGGGTTCTGATAGAGGGCAGTGGAAGTATCGATCGGCGTGCACCCGCAAACGAAGCCCGCGGCGTCGGTCGCGGCATCGATCCCGGAGGGTGAGGCGGCCCGGTTCAGCTCGATCGTCGATCTGCTGATGTCGGTGGGGCATGTGGACGGGTGGTACGACCCGCGCGCGCGAGCGTTCGTATTGCAGTATGTCGAGTCGATCGTGCTGATGCGCGAGCAGGGCTCGATGGAGACCGCAGAGGTGCGAGCGAACCAGAGCGCTGCGTGGCGCGCTCATTTCGCGGAGCTCGACAAGGATCTCACCGGTGAGCTCGACGCGCTCGCGCAGGACGCGCGCGAGGGCCGCGTGCCGGAGCGGCTGCGAGGGCGTGTGCTCGCGCTGTTCAAGGGGCTGCCGTGGAACGACCAGGCGACCGCCCTCGAGCTCATCCATGGCTTGATGCACACGGACGGGAACTTCACGGCGGCGGAGCTGAAGCTCTACGAGGAGCTGATGGCCGCGTTCGTCGCGACGTCGGCGGTTCCCGCGGCACCGGACCCGCGCAAGTCCGGCCCCATCCCGATGGTGGTGCGGGGGCAGGTGTTCAAGGAGCTGACCGGCGTCGGGCATCCGCTGCTCGATCCACTCGAGCAGACGTACTCGCCACATCCGGTGGAGCGCAAGGCGCAGATCGACTGGGACTACCACCTGATCCAGCAGGCGATGATGACGTGGCACAACCAGCGCACCGCGGGTGCGAACCGGTTGTTCGGGATCGAGAAGGTCGAGCAACTGCCGCCCGGCTCGCGCTTCCTCGACGGGTTCGTGTACGCGATGCGGCCCGAGAAGCCGGTCGAGATCATCGTGCTCGGCGATCTGCACGGCTGTTACAGCTGCCTCAAGGCGGCCCTCTTGCAGTCGAACTTCATCGAGCGCGCGTGGGCGCATCAGTGGGATCCCGCGAAGTATCCCGACGTGAAGCTCGTGTTCCTCGGCGACTACATCGATCGCGGGCTGTTCAGCTTCGACGGCGTGCTGCGCGCGGCGCTCCAGCTGTTCGTCGCGATGCCGGACCAGGTGATCCTCTTGCGCGGCAACCACGAGTGGCTGAAGTGGCAGGGCGATCGGATCGTGAGCGGCGTATATCCGGCCGAGGCACTCGCCTCGATCGTGAATCACGTGCCGATGGAGATGCTCGAGGCGTATCGCCTGCTGTTCGAGCACATGCCGACGTCGATGATCTGCGACAACACGCTGTTCGTGCACGCCGGGATCCCGCGCGCGGATACGTTCGAGGCGCGGTACCGTGATCTGTCGAGCCTCAACGATCCGGAGATGCGGTTCCAGATGATGTGGAGCGATCCGGGCCACATCGATCGCGTGCCCGTCGAGGAGCAGCGGCTCAATCCGCGGTTCACGTTCGGGCGCGACCAGTTCCGCGAGTTCATGGATCGGGCGGGGCTGTCGGTGATGATCCGCGGCCACGAGCAGGTCGATCGCGGGTTCGACGTGTTCTACGACCTCGGCGACAAGCTGCTGTTGACCGTGTTCTCGGCGGGCGGGGCGACCAACGCCGACCTGCCGCCCGAGGCCTCGTACCGGGCCGTGACCCCGATGGCCGTGACGATGCAGTTCGGGCAGGGCACGCCGACCGCGACCCCCTGGATGATCGAGTACGGGCCGTTCAACTACGCGCCCCACAACGGACTCTACCGGGCGCAGCCGGTCCTCGAGTTCCGCTACGCCTAGCCGAGTTTTTGGCCCCACCGACGGGACGGTCTACGATTATTTCGTGAAGAGACTCGACCTCGATCCTCGCCGGCGGGCGTCTCGCATCACGCTCGATGGCCTGTGTGGTGTCGTCGCCAAGGACGACCTGACGCACGCCTCGCTGCGCGATCTGTCGGATGTCGGGGTCAGGCTCGAGCGCGTGTTCGATCCGAAGACCGCGAGCCCGATCGTCCAGCTCGAGATCGAGCTGCCCGGGATCGACGAGGTCGTGTGGGCTCGTGCCGTCGTGAAGCACGCCGTGCTCACGCCCTTGCCAGGACGCAACCCCGACGGCCAGCCACGGTTCTGGTGCCGTGCCGGGTTGCGACTCGGGGGCGTCTGCCGGGCCGAGCGCCAGCTGCTCCACGACTACGTGTTCGAGACGCGGCGCGCGATCCAGCTCGCCGCGGCCTGACTACCACTTGTTCTTGCACAGCGCGCGCGGTGCCGAGCTCACGTCGGTCCACGTGTCGAACCAGACCCGCGGCGATGTCCGCGGCTGTGTCGGTCGACAGCTGATCTCGTGGATGTCACCGAGGCCGTGGCAGCAAAGCGGACCGTCGAGGATCGGGCCGACCTGATCGAGACGCAAGCCGAACACCTTGTTCGCGATCGTCTCGACGATGGCCGGGTAGTCGACCCGCGGATACAGGGCCTCCCACAGCTCCATCGCCTTCTCCGGATCTGCGCCGTGAATGGAGCGCAGCGCCTGCTGCAGTCCGGGCTGGCCACCGCGATGGAGGATGTGCACGACCATCGCGTGCGAGACGCGGTACATCCGGCTCGCCTCGGGGGCGGTCGCGACCTCGGCGGGGTTGCGGAGCAGGCGAAGGTCGAACGAGCCCGGGGCTCGCAGCATCTCGAGCCAGCCGGTCAGCGGCGCCGCGCCTGTGCTGTAGACCGCGAGTCCTTCGTTGAGCCAGAACGGCATGCAGCCGATCGCGACGTGGAGCTGCGAGTGCATGATCTCGTGGCGCAGCGTCGCGAGCGACACGCCGAGCTCGTCGCCGGGACTCGCCGGAACGTGAACCGCTCCACCGTCGTAGAGGCCACCGGCCCACGCGGGCGAGTGCGTCATCGAGCGGAAGTGATCGACGTCGCGATAGATGATGATCGCTAGCTCGGAGCGACGCGCGGTTCCGGTGAGCACGGCAACCTCCTCGAGGAGACCTCCCGCGAGGTGCGCGATCGTCGTCGGTACATACGGCACGTAGGTCGGGCCGGGGGTCTGTGGATCGCCCGGCATCCACGCGACGGTGACGCCCTGCACGGTGACGCTCTCGAAGCCCGACGGGATCTCGGCCAGCACCGGCGCGGTGCACGGATCGGCGGTGTGCTGCTTGCTCGCATCGAACGTCTGCGTCGGCGCACGCGGGGCAGGACGCGGCATGGCCGTGGTGCGCGGTCCCAGCGCCGGGACCGTTCGCGAGTGCGGCGCGGAGCCGGTGTCACGCGGTGCCGAGGTGGCCGCCGGCGTCTCGACCTTGTCTGCGTCGGGCCACAGCCAGATCCCCGCCCCGATCACCGCGATCGCTGCGATCACGAGCCAGTGCCGCGCGGTCACCCGTCGAGCATAGCAGTCGTCACTGCGTGCGCTCGGGGCAGTTCCGGTAGGCTGTGCGCACGACATGGTGGAGACCGAGGACCAGGACGCGTTCGAGCTCGTGACGACCGGCTTCTATCGCGGCGTCGATCCTGCGCTCGCGGGTCCGGCGCTCCGGCACTGGCTCGGGCTCCTCGCTCCTGCCGACGAGCAGCAGCTCGGTCGCCTGATGGTGCTGTTCTATCTGTTCGGCCGGATCAGCCAGGTTTCGGAACCCGCGCGCAGCGCCTTCGCGCCGATCCTCCGTGCGTACACCGGCAAGCACGCCGAGGTCGCGCAGGGACTCCTCGGTGTGTCGAGCGCGTCGAAGTTCCCGAACGCGCTCGAGCTCCCGATCCAGGGGCCCGAGGTCCTCGACATGCTGTGGGCCGAGTTCTTCGTGACCGGCACGCCCGACCCGATCGTTCGACTGTTCACTCCGCTCGACGGGGAGGACCGGTCGCGCAAGCACCTCGATCACTGGCTGCGCGAGACGTCGTTCTTCGGTGGCTGGAAGCGTCGCAAGGCGGCGGCGACGCTGGCCGAGCACGGCCTCCTCGTCGACCTCGATGCGAAGCGGATCCTCACGACGGGCGACCTCGACTGTCTCCTGTGGTCGATCGCCGAGCGGAAGATTCCGATCTTTCGTCTCGTCCCGTTCGAGCTGACGCCGGCAGAGCTCACCGGGCTCAGCATCAAGGCGTCGGCGCTGTGGTCGCTCCGCCTCAACGCGAAGACGCACGACGTGGTCGCCGAGGTCTGTCGTGTCGAAGGTGCAAAGCCCGGAGGCCTGGCCCGACGCCTCGCGATCGGCGAGGCCACGCGTGCCGAGCGACCGTTCGCGCTCTAGCGCATCTTGGCCTGCCAGGCCTTCACACCGGCGTGCTCGCCGACGGCGTTGTACACGCGCTGTAGCCTCGGGTACGCGTCGAACACGGTCGCCGGGACGTGATCGATCGTGCCCGTCGCGAACCAGCGCACGATCATGTAGAGCTTGAGATCGGCGACGCCAAGCTTCGCGCCACCGACGAACGGACCATCGCCGACGAGCTGGCGCTCCGTCGCGGCGGCCCACGTCGGCAGAAAACCCGTCGTGAGCTGCTCGCGAGCCGCGCGCTTGGCCTCGGGGTCGGAGATGCGGAGCGTCGGCCCCACGGTGTGGCGCAGGTCCTCGCAGTGCTGCATGAGCGCCTCGTGGCGCGCGGCCTCGAAGTCGTCCTTGGGATGCAGATCGTGGCGTCGACCGATGAGCGTCAGGATCGCGTTGCTCTGAGCGAGCGGCGGTTTTCCTGGCAGCTCGAGGATCGGCATCGAGCCGAACGGCGTTGTCGGCTTGAGCGTGCCCCACTCGTCGCGCTTCACGCGGTGGTCCTCGAAGTCGATGCCCGCGAGGTGGAGAGCGAGGCGGCACTCTTCGCCACGGCTGCCTGCGATGTCGAAGTACGTCAGCTTCGGCTTGGTCATGTGCGGAGCCTACGCCCGCAGAGCGTCATCGGTCCGGAAACGGACCTGGCCGAGAGGTCAGGTCGATGGAATCGGGGTCCGGAGTCCGGCGTTACGTCCTGATGAGACGGCGGTTCGTCTGGCTCGGCCTCGCGGCGATCGCGCTCGGCGTTGCCGTGCTGCTGTATCGCGGACCGGGTCGCGCGGTGATCCGCGGGCACGCGGGTGATGTCGCCGCGACGATGCTCGTCTACGCGGCGATCAGCATGTTCTGGTCGGTGCGGATGCGAACGCGCGCGATCGCGACGTTTGCGATCGCCGCGGTGATCGAGATCGGGCAGCTCGTGTGGAATGCGCGCTCGCTCCTCGCCGAGCTGACGATCGGGAGCTCGTTCGACGCGTGGGACTTCGTCGCGTACGCGATCGGGGTCGCGGTCGCGCTCGCGTGGGAGGCAGTGGCGGATGGCGACCTAGAGAGGCAGAAAGAAGTCCGACGTCAGCGCGGAGTGATCGCTACCGCCCCAGCCCGTGCCGTCGCGCCACACGCGTGAAGACATCGGCGTCCGGCTCGCTGCTGCGGCGGTCGGTGCGAGTAGCAGGTGATCGATCGCCTGACCTCTGCCTTGAAAGCGGTAGGTCGCCTGATCGGAGACGGGAAGATCGTCCGCGACGCGTATGAGCCCACCGTCGACGACGAGCGCGTTCAGCGGGGGCGAGTCCGGCGTGTCGTTCAGATCGCCGCCGAGGAGAACGAGCGCGCTTGGCTCGGCGGCCGCGAGCTCGTTGATGACCTGACGGGAGACCTGCGCCTCGGCGAGGCGGCGCGCCGGATCGTCGTCTGCCTTCGACTTGAAGTGCGCCGCGAACAGCACGACCTTGGTGCCGTTACGGGCGCGCACCTGCACCTCGAGCAGCTCGCGGCTGAACACCGTGAAGCTGCCGTCGGGGAGTGGCAACGGACGGGTGCCGCGATGTCCCGTGATCTTCTCGAGAGGCGTCTTCGAGAGCACCGCGACATCGACCGAGGCGATGGAGTGGATCTCGCCGAGCGCGCCGTATGGCATCACGTCGGTGAGCTTCGCGAGCACCGCGTCGAGGCACGCCTGCGTCTCGATCTCCTGAAGCGAGATGACGTCGGCGTCGAGGCGGCGGATCGCGTCGGCGAGCTGGGTGGCGCGCGCGTCGAAGCCGTCGGCGGACGGTTGCTCCTCGTAGTCCTCGCTCGAGCACATGGAGGATTCGCAGACGGTGTCGAAGAAGCGGCGCACGTTGAACGTCGCGACGCGGAACCGGTCGTCGGTGTTGGCGTCGACGAACGTCGTCGTGCGGGTGCACGCCGTGCCGAGCACGATCGCGGCGAGGGCGAGGAAGCGCATCATCCGAGGAGTGGCCAGCGGTCACGCGCGAGCTCGCGGCGGAACACGTCCATCGCGGCGGCGCCGCTGTCGACGAGCGGATCGCGGTGTCCTGGGCAGAGGCGCGTCATGGGCTGATCACAGAGTCGCACCATCGAGGTGTGGGCGCGAACACGATCCGGCGTGACGTGGCGCGCCATGCGAGCACGAACGGACCCCAGTCGGGGAGGAGCGCGCGCACGTGATCGCGAACGCGGCGGCGTTCGGTGCCCGTTGCGAGGCTCGGGCGCTCCTGCAGGAGATACGCGCCCGCGGAATGTCGTTGTGCCAGTGCGTGAGGAGCACGGCCTCGACGTCGTGCGGCTGGTGCCCGATGTGACGGAGAGCCTCGAGGACGTCGCGCCCCGAGCCGCTCATGCCCGCGTCGATGAACGTGACGTCGCGGGTCGTCTCGACGAGGTACGAGCACGTCACGTACGAAGGACGGCGCAGGCACCACAGCCCATCCGCGACGCGGATCATCTCGAGGTCGAATGCGCTCCGAGTCACCGGGGCCGTATCAGAACACGGGCTTGGTCGTGTCGAACAGCATGAGCTCGGGAAGTGCGCGGAGCACGTTGAACGGCCCGATCTTCAGCTCGCCGCCGACCTGCCCCTTGAAACCTGCGGCGCCGTCGAAGTCGTTCTCGACGAGGTCGCGCACGAGATCGATCTGCGGTCCGACGGCGACGTACGGGCCCGCGAGGCCGTAGAGCTTGACGTCAGCGCGTGCGACGAGCCACGCGCGAACTCCGAGCTCGTCGATCGACGTCACGGAGGCCTCGGGAATGCTACCCGTTGCCTGGAGGTCCAGCTCGGCGATGCCGTCCCAGCCGGTGGCTTTGGTGTAGCGAATGCCCGCCTCGAGGTCGGCAATCGCGCCGGCGTTGATGCGAATGCGGCCGCGACCACGCGCGATGACCTCGATCTGCAGACGAACGCTCGTGGTGACGGTCTCGACGACGGGGAGGATGCCGAGCTGCTGGTAGAAGTAGGTCGGCGGCGACTGCCAGAGCATGATCTCGGGACCGGCCGTGATGTCGCGCGCATCGATGTCGAGATCGATCGAGCCGCGGAGCTTGCCGCGCACGACCAGCTCGAACAGCGACAGCGCGCGGTTCTCGACCTCGAGGTCGAGATCGATCTCGGGTGACAGCGAGAGGGCCGCGTTCGCGACCTTCACCGTCATGTACGGGTTGTTGACGATCGTCCGGTCGGTGACCGAGAAGCCGATCGTGGGGAGCTGGTGGGTGTCGGCCTTGCCTTCGCCGCCGAACGAACCCTGGATCGTGCCGTCGATCAGCGCGTCGCTGAGGTCGGCCTCGGTCGTCGCGATCACGATCCGATCGGGAGCTGCCTCGACGCCGGTGACCTTGCGGAGGAAGCCTTCGCGGGATCCGGAGACGACGATGTCGTTGGCGCGGAGATCGAGCAGCGCGTCATTGTCGGCGCGCGGGAACTCGAGCTGGCCGGGGAGCACCGTCATCGCGGGGCCGGGGACGTGCGAGAGCACGGTGACGCGCGGGTCGACGGTGGCGTCGGTCGGCGCGTCGATCGCGCAGGCAGCCATCAACGCGGCAGTCAGGGACGTCGCGAGAAGGCGGTGCACGGGATCCCATGCAGCACGGCTCGTGCCACGCGCCGGCCGTTCCCAGGGCTTCGCGGCGGTGGCTACTCGGCTAGCCGGATGAACACGGAAGCCACTTCGTGGCGCGTTCTGCCCCCCTCTATTGCGCGAGGAGGCGGTCGATGTCGGCGCGGATCGCGGTGATGTCGTCGCCTTCGGGAGCGATGGTCCCGCCGAGGTGGACGCGGCGAATCACGCCCGTCTTGTCGAGCAAGAAGCTGACGCTGGTGAACGAGCGCTCGTGGCCCGCGAGC
>JANOPP010000464.1:0-6732 GCA_031421915.1 Myxococcales bacterium
GTGCTCGACGTCGGCGCGTTCGTGACGAGGTTCGCGCAACCGCTCAGCGGCATCACCACGCCCCCCGAGATCACCGCGCTTGCCGTTCCAGGTGTAATTGCGCCTCTCTCTCCCTCCGGGGACGTCCGTACCGAGGTCCGAAACCTCTTGCGCACTGGCGGATTCAAGCCGTCGGGCCGGAGCAAGCCCGCCTCCGAGTATCTCGTGAACGCGGTCGCCGAAGGCCGGTTCCCGGCGATCAACGCCGGTGTCGATGCGTGCAACGTCGTCTCGCTGCACAGCGGGCTGCCGATCTCCCTCGTCGATGTCGACCTGTTGGACGGTTCACTCGAGATCCGGATCGCGCCCGCGGGAACGACGTACGCGTTCAATCCGTCGGGGCAGATGATCGACGTCGCGGGACTTGTCTGTCTGTGGGATGGACAGGGGCCGACCGGCACACCGGTCAAGGATGCGCAGCGCACGAAGACTCATGACGGGACGCGTGCCGCGATCTCGATCGTGTGGGGGACGACGGCGCTCCCCGATCGTACGACCCAGACGACGCGGTGGTACCGCCAGCTGATGCAGTCGATCCCTGGCGCGAGCGTCGAGGACGTCGTGCTTCGTTAGGGCGCGTTGTACTTCTGGAGCGGGGCGACACGCAGATCGCCGCGCTTGGCGACCGCGATCGCTTCGAGCGCGGCCTTCGCACCGCGCAGCGTGGTCTGGTACGCGATGTTGTTCATGAGTGCGGCGCGGCGCAGCGACTGGCTGTCCTGGATCGCCTGCATGCCTTCGGTCGTGTTGATGACGAGGTGGATCTCGTGGTTGTCCATCGCATCGACGCAGTGCGGGCGGCCCTCGGCCACCTTGTTGATGCCGCGCACCTCGAGGTTGCGATCGCGGAGGTACTGCGCGGTGCCGTGGGTCGCGACGAGCTTGAAGCCGAGGTGGACGAGGCGACGCGCGATCTCGACCGCACCGGGCTTGTCCTGTTCGCGCACGGAGAGGAACGCGGTGCCGGTGGTCGGCAGCTTGCCGCCGGCCGCGATCCAGCTCTTCATGAACGCGCGCGCGAAGTCGGTATCGATGCCCATGACCTCGCCGGTCGAGCGCATCTCGGGTCCAAGGATCGTGTCGACACCCTCGAACTTGACGAACGGGAACACGACCTCCTTGACGGAGACGTGCCGCGGCTCGACCTCGCCGTTCGGGAACGCATCGAGCTCGGCGAGCGTCTTGCCGGCCATGACCTTCGCCGCGATCTTCGCGAGCGGCTTGCCGATCGCCTTGCTGACAAATGGGATCGTGCGCGAGGCCCGCGGGTTGACCTCGATGACATAGACGTCGCCGCCAAGAATCGCGAACTGCGTATTCATCAGCCCGACGACGCCGAGCTCGGTCGCGAGCATCCGCGCCTGCCGCTTCACCTCGTCGACGAGGTCGGCGGGGAGCGAGTAGGGCGGCAGGGCGCAGGCCGAGTCCCCGGAGTGGATCCCCGCCTCCTCGATGTGCTCCATGACGCCGCCGACGATCACGGCGCCGGTTCTGTCCGCAACGACGTCGACATCGAGCTCGACCGCGTCCGCGAGAAACTCGTCGATCAGCAACGGGAAGCCGACCGTCGCTGACTCGTCCTGGCCACCACCGCTGCGCGCGGCGTTCACGCCGCCGAGCACGCGCGCGAAGTAGTCCTCGAGGCCGCGTGCGTCGTACACGCGCTCCATCGCGCGTCCGCCGAGCACGTAGCTCGGGCGTACCATCACCGGGAACCCGATCTCGGTCGCGCGAGCGCGTGCCTCGTCGAGGCTGCGCGCGATGCCCCAGCGCGGCGCCCGGAGGCCGAGCTTGTTCATCACCTCGCCGAACCGCTCGCGATCCTCGGCGCGATCGATCGCGTCGGCGCTCGTGCCGAGGATCGGGATGCCGGCCTGCGCGAGCGCGACGGCGAGCTTGAGTGGCGTCTGGCCGCCGAACTGGACGATGACGCCCCACGGCTTCTCGACGTGACAGATCTCGAGGACGTCCTCGAGCGTGAGCGGCTCGAAGTACAGCCGGTCCGACGTGTCGTAGTCGGTCGACACCGTCTCGGGGTTGCAGTTGACCATGATCGACTCGATGCCCTCCTCGCGGAGCGCCATCGCCGCATGGACGCAGCAGTAGTCGAACTCGATGCCCTGGCCGATCCGATTTGGTCCGCCGCCGAGGATCATCACCTTGCGCTTGTCCGTCGGCTTGGACTCGCACTCGTCCTCGTACGTCGAGTACATGTACGGCGTGTGCGACTCGAACTCGGCGCCGCACGTGTCGACGCGCTTGTAGACGGGGCGCACGCCGGCCGCGTGACGTGCGGTGCGCACGGCCGCCTCGGTCTCGTTCGTGAGCGCGGCGATCCGGCGATCGCTCAGGCCCATGCGCTTGTACTTCCGGATCCCGGCGCCGAGCTCGGACAGCTTCGCGCCGACGAGCTCGAGCTCGGCCAGCGCGATCGATTGGACGTGGTGGAGGAACCACGGATCGATCCGCGTCAGCTCGTTGGCGCGCTCGATCGTCATGCCGAGCTGGAAGCCGCGCGCGACCTGAAAGAGCCGGTCTGGCGTCATCAGGGTCATCGCGCGCTCGATCGCGGGCAGGTCGTCACCGTAGGTCAGCATCGGGAGGTCGAAGCCCGCGCGTCCGGTCTCGAGCGAGCGGATTGCCTTGCCGAGTGCCTCGCGGAACGTGCGGCCGATCGACATCGCCTCGCCGACCGACTTCATCTGCGGGCCGAGCGTGTTCTTCGCCGACGGGAACTTCTCGAACGCGAACCGCGGCCACTTCACGACGACGTAGTCGATCGTCGGCTCGAACGATGCCGGCGTGACGCGCGTGATGTCGTTGTTGAGCTCGTCGAGCGTGTAGCCGATCGCGAGCTTCGCGGCGATCTTGGCGATCGGGAACCCGGTCGCCTTGGACGCGAGCGCGGACGACCGAGACACGCGCGGGTTCATCTCGATGATCAGCATCCGGCCGGTGGCCGGATCGACGGCGAACTGCTCGTTGCTGCCGCCGGTCGTCACCCCGATCTCGCGCATGATCGCGATCGAGGCGTCGCGCATGCGCTGGTACTCCTTGTCGGTCAGCGTCATCGCAGGTGCGACGGTGATCGAGTCGCCGGTGTGGACGCCCATCGGATCGAGGTTCTCGATCGAGCAGACGATCACCGCGTTGTCCTTGGAATCGCGGACGACCTCGAGCTCGTACTCCTTCCAGCCGAGGACGCTCTCCTCGATCAGGATCGAGTGCACGGGCGACTGGTCGAGGCCGAACTGGACCATCCGGTCGTACTCGCCGCGGTTGTACGCGATGCCACCGCCGGAGCCACCGAGCGTGAAGCTCGGGCGCAAGATCGCCGGGAAGCCAATGTCGTCGAGTGCGGCGCGCGCCTCTGCGACCGACGTCACGAGCACGGAGCGCGGACACGACAACCCGATCCGCGCCATCGCCTGCTTGAACAGCTCCCGATCCTCGGCCATCTCGATCGAGTGGACGTTCGCGCCGAGCAGCTCGGTCTTGTGCTTCTCGAACAGCCCCGCCTTGTGCGCGGCCATCGCGAGGTTGAGGCCGGTCTGGCCGCCGAGCGTCGGCAGGACGGCACTCGGCTTCTCGCGCTCGAGGACCTTGTCGAGGACCTCGACCGTCAGCGGCTCGACGTACGTCGCGTCCGCGATCTCGGGGTCCGTCATGATCGTCGCCGGGTTCGAGTTGATCAGGATGACCCTGAGCCCCTCTTCGCGCAGCGCCTTGCACGCTTGCGTCCCCGAGTAGTCGAACTCGCAGGCCTGGCCGATCACGATCGGCCCCGACCCGATGATCAACACCGACTCCAGATCCGTGCGGCGAGGCATCTGGGAGATGCGTGTACCGCGTCCGCGTCGAGGAGGGAAGGGCGGCGGGAGCCGTGAGATCGGATACGGTGCGGCCATGCACGGTCCACGCACGTCGCACGCGCCAGCACCGGAAGACGGGTGGTCCGTGACGGGGCATCACCGGGCGACGCGCTACGAGAACGCCCTCGGCACGAGGTTGGAAACCAGCCCTGGGACTCTGATCTGCATGGAGCGGGCACCGGCGCGCGCGCAAGCCACCTGACGTAGAACGCGAGCGAGCAGAGCTCCGGACGGTGCGGCATGCGAGGTGGTGACGACCGATGTCCGAGCGTACGTCGCGACGTTCACCGGGGAGGCCGTTGCCACAGCTGAGGTCTGGATCGCGAGATGAACTGCAGGAATGCGCGCGCGATCAGCAGCACGGGTGATAGCGACGCGACTGCCATTGTTCGCGCGTCCGTTCTCCGGCGGCGATTTCACCCGCGTCGACTTCGAGTCGCGTCGATTGTTCGTCGATTCCGCTTGACATGATCCAGGGCGGCACGCGGTGCCTGTCGTCGGACGTGTCGCTGATCTCTTACCAGCTGCGCTCGCGCGCGTTCTCTGCGCGTAGTTGCTGGAGTCGTGTTTTCTCGACGAGGAATGGCGATTCGTCGCTCCTCCTGCAGGACGTCGCGCCGAAATATCGCGTGGTATTCGAGAACCTCGAACCAACGAGGAGCGCGAGATGCTGAGGGATGGATCGCGAGAGTTGGCGTGCGACGAAGCGGCGGCGACGGTAGAAGCACAATGCTCGGCGCATGCAGACGAGAACGACTGGCGCGAGGTGCACGGTCGCCTGCGCAGCAATGCCCGCCGCCGCGCCGCGCTCGATGCGAGTGAGGCGTACTGGCTACGCGAGGCCGAGCGCGTGCAGGTCTGGAAGCCACTCGGCATGGTCTCGATCCTGGACTACATGGAACGCGTCCTGGGCTACGCTCCTCGCACGGCGCAGGACCGGCTACGCGTCGCACGGGCGCTCGCCCACCTTCCGGTGCTGACCGAGTCGCTCGGCGAGGCCGACGGCCTGACGTTCTCAGCGGTGCGCGAGCTGGTCCGGGTCGCGACGCCCGACACCGAGCATCTCTGGCTCGAGGCCGCGACCGGCAAGAACCAGCGCGAGCTCGAGGAGCTGGTGGCTGGTCACGCGCCCGGCGATCATCCCGACGATCCGGTCGATCCGGAGATCCGCACCCACGTCGTTCGTTACGAGCTGTCGCCCGCGACGTTTGCGCTCGTGCGGCAGGCCAAGCTCGCGCTCGACGAAGAGCACGGTCGCTACCTCGAAGACGATCCGTTCATCGCCGCGCTGTGCAATGCGGTGCTCGAGGGAGCCGCCCCCGGCGAGCCGCCGGGCCGGGCGAAGTTCCAGATCGCGACGATCGTTTGCGAGGGCTGCGATCAGGCCTGGCAGGAGGGGGCGGGTGCGCGGGTGCCGATCGATGCGGGCAGCCTCGCGCGGGCGCGGTGCGATGCCCAGCACCTGGGCTCGCTCGAGGCCGAGCGGCCGGCGCGCGCGGTCCAGGACATACCGCCGGCGATCTCGCGCTTCGTGTGGCGCCGCGATCACGGGCGCTGCCAGACGCCGGGCTGTCGATCTGCGCGGGGGCTCGAGCTCCACCACATCGTCGCGCGCGCCGACGGTGGCGACCACGACCCGAAGAACCTCACCCTGCGCTGCTCGGCCTGCCACGCCGCACATCACGCGGGGACGATGACGATCCGAGGGACTGCGCCGGATCGGCTCGAGACCCGGCGATGTCACGATCATGCGGTGCCCGTCGGGCCGGCCGTTCGTGCCCCTGGGGGCACAGCGCGGGTCGAAGCAACGCGCTCGCGCGCCCCCGTGGGCACGCAGCAGATCGAAACGGTGGTCCCACGCACGCGCGTCGAATCGGCGGCCTCGCGCGCCCCCGTGGGCGCGGAACAGGGCGATGCCGGGGAGTTGCGCGCGCAGGCACGCGATGCGTTGGTCAGCCTCGGGTGGAAAGCAGGGATTGCGCGGACCGCGGTCGACGCGGCGTGGGCTCACGTCGGCAGCGGTGTGGAGATCGAGGTCGTGATCCGCGAGGCGCTACGGCGATGCCCCGTGCCCACGGGATGACGCGCGCCGCCGGTCTCAACAGTTTGCGCGACCGTGTGTCCTCGAGAGCACAGGGGTCCACACAGGTGGTCCCGAGCCTCCGGACCGGAGCTCTGTCGGCTCGCGCTCTACGTCAGGTCGGTCGGTACGAGCACGGTGTCGCACCGACCGGAGCCTGTTCAGGGGATGCCGAGGAGGACGCGGTCGCCGGCCACGCACCGCATGATGTCCACAGATTCGGCATGGAACTCGTAGCGAGGCCCGAAGCGCAGGTCCTCGAGCTCGAGCTCGTCGCACCAGAGCATCTGGTACGCCGTACAGTGCGCATGGCACGCGTGCGGTCGGGTTGCGCTCGTGTGACTGCCGCCGTCCGTGTGCGTGAACGTGAAGGTGATCGGGGCGGCCTGCAGGCCGGCCTCCAGCGTCGGATAGCTGCGGGTGTAGACGTCGCCGCGCTGCGGATCCACGACGTGCTCAACGTCGGGGTCGTCGACGTCGACGGTGATACTCGCACCGGCAACGTTCAGCAGGTTCACCTCGAACACGAACGGAGCGGGCTCGTCGGCGCCGCACGCGGCGAGCGCGGTGACGAGAGCGATCGAGCGCCACATGCGTCGAGCTCAGCGCTTCTTGACGAAGCCGCCGTCGATCCGAAAGTCGTCGGCGAGCGGACCGCGCAGCGCAGCGCCCACCTCGGCCGCCTGATCGCCGAGCGGCGCCTTGGCGCTGGCGAGCACGTCGAGGATCTGGCGCTTGATA
>JANOPP010000465.1:0-5085 GCA_031421915.1 Myxococcales bacterium
CACAGGGTCGCGATCGCACCGACCACGCGACGCTTCGTTGGCTGCCGATCGATGTCGCGGATCAGGGACATATCGAGCTTGACGACCTCGGGCTCGAGCGTCGCGAGTGCGCCGAGCGCCGCATAGCCTGCACCGAGATCATCGACCGCGATCCGGTAGCCGAGCTTGCGCAGCATCGCGACGCGCGTCGGTCCCGCGACCTCGTCGAGGCCGATCCGCTCCGTGATCTCGAGGACCGTCCGGTGGGCGAGCGGCGCGAGCGGATCCGAGGTCGAGAACAGGGATTCGTCCGTGAGCTCGAGACCGTGGACGTTGACGAACAGCAGCGCGTCATCCGGAAGATTGCTGACCGAGCGCGCGACCGCGGCCCGTACCGTGCGCCCGAGATCGTGGATCCGATCGAGGCGCTCCGCGGTACCGATGAAGAGATCGGGGCGCTTGAGCGACTCCTCGTCGGTGCGCAGCAGTGCTTCGTACGCGAAGATCCGCTTGTTGTGGACGTCGACGATCGGCTGGAACGCCATCCACGCGCGCGCGAGTGCGTTCTCGAACCGTGGCACGAGATCGCCGGCGCCCACGAGCTTCCCGGCGTACGAAGTCGCCCGCCGGCGCATCCGCGCGACGCCGTGACGACGCGCTGCGCGCGCGACCGCGGAGACCAGCATCTCGTGATCGAACGGCTTGGACAGGTACGAGACCGCACCCATATCGATCGCGCGGACGGCGCCATCGAACGATGGGTCGCCCGTCATCAGGAGAACCGGGATGTCGACGTCGTGCTTGCGGATCTCCGCGACGAGCTCGAAGCCATCGACGCCCGGCATGTTGACGTCAGAGACCACGCAGTCGAACTCGACCTTTCCGCGGAGCTGCTCGATGGCGGCCTGGCCGCAATCTGCCATCACCACGTCCCAGCCGTCATGCCCGAGCGCGCGTGCGCACGTCCGGCGCAGCTGTGCGTCATCGTCGACGACGAGTACGCGCCCGAGTGTCGTGGTCATGGAACTCCTTCTCGGCCTGTTCGCTGCTACGCCCGCCCAGTCAATCGAACGACGAAGCTCGGTCCCTGTGGAGCGGCCTCGTAGTCGATCCTCCCACCATGTGCTTCGGCCACCAGGCGGCAGAAGTAGAGGCCCATGCCGCGTTTTCCTCCGCTACCGCGGACGTACTTGCCGAACAGGGTAGTTCTGATGTTGTCCGGGACCTGGGGGCCGGTGTTCGTGACGGCCAGCTCGGCACTCCCGGGGTCGTTCCACCGCTTGCACGACATCGTGACGACGCCGCCCGCATTGCAGTAGCGGGACGCGTTGTTGACCAGGTTGTGGAGCACGCGCTCGACGAGTGCAACATCGAACCGGCTCTCGAGATCCTCGTCGCACACGACCTCGAACCGCACGCCCTGCTTGGCCGCGGCGAGGTTCACGTCGAGGACGGACACGAGCAGCTTCTTGACGCGAACCGTCGCGACCATCGGCTTGACCGCCGCGTCTTCGAACCGAGCGACATCGACGAAGTTCGCGACGAGGCCGCTCATCCGGCGAAGTGAGCGAACCGTCGACGTGAGGGCGTCCTTCTGATCCTCGTCTAGTGTGAGCTCCTCGAGAAGGAACTCGAGGTTCGACAGCGAGACCGCGAGGCTGTTGTTGAGATCGTGCGCGAGGAGCGCGCTCGCCTCCGCGCCGTACGTCATCCGGCGATCGGTGACCTCCTTGGCGAGCCGGACCTCGACGAACGCACGCTGCGAGCGCAGCGCGGCGGCGACCCGGCGCTTGAGCTCGGCCAGACCGGTCGGCTTGACCACGAAGTCATTCGTTCCGGCATCGAACGCGTCGCTGCGGTGGCGTTCGTCATCGTGGCCCGTCATGACGATCACGTGGACCGCGGGGCCATGAAGCTGCTTGAGGTGGCGGATCACATCGAGGCCGCTTGTCGGCATCTCGAGATCGACGATCGCAACGTCGGGTGGTGTCGTCTCACCAGCGGCGATCGCGCCCGCGCCATCGTGGGCCGTGACCACCTGGTAGCCCGCGCTCGCGAAGCCCGCTGCGAGCTGTCTGCAGATGCGCGCGTCATCATCGACGACGAGCACGCGTGCACCGCTCGGCTCGGATTCACTGCCAGGAGCGGCATCGGCCGACATGCTGCGTGTAGTATCATGAAGACGCGGATGCGCATCGAGCCGTACACCGAGGCCAATCGCCAGGTCGACCCTCGTCGGGTCGCCGAGGTCATCCTCGCGGCAGCCGTCCGCGCAGAAGCCGACGCCGTGTTCATCGAGCCGATGGCGATGACCGACGACATCTACGTGGTCACGCTCGAGCGAGGAAGCTCGGTGATCTCGACGACTACCATCGAAGCCTCGCTCGGGACCGCCGTGATCGCGCGTCTCGCGTTCCTCGCCGAGCTCGATCTCGCCGCGCAGCATGCGACGAGCCGTGTGCTGCCCGTTCGCTCCGGAACGCGCGATGCGGAGGTTCTTATCACGGTCCGCCCGGGCACCGAGCTGCGCGCCGACGTGATGGTGCTCTCACAGCGCCGGAACAGCGGCACCGTGATCACGCCGATCGGTCCCAACCCCGGCGACCTCATCGGTCATTACAAGGTCGTCGAGTTCCTCGGCGAGGGCGGGATGGGCACGGTGTTTCGCGTCGAGCACGCGACGCTCGGTCGGCCCTACGCGCTCAAGGTCCTGCGCAGCAAGGTCGTCGAGCGCGACCCCGCGGCGGCCGAGAAGTTCCTTCGCGAGGCGCGCACTGCCTCGCGCGTTCGCCACCCGAACATCGTCGACGTCTTCGACTTCGGCCACATGCCCGACGGTCGGCCCTACTTCGTGATGGAGCTGCTCGAGGGTGAGAGCCTCGGTGATCGCGTCGCGCGCGGCGCTCTCCCGCCGGCCGAGGTCGTGACGATCGCGCGCCAGCTCGCGACCGCGCTCGGCGCTGCTCACGAGCGCGGGGTGATCCACGCGGACGTCACGCCGTCCAACGTCCTCGTCATCGGCACCGGAGAGCTCCACGTCAAGCTGGTCGACTTCGGCCTCGCCGAGCTGGCCGGTGAAGGCCTGCGCGATGAAACGCCCGAGTTCGTGCTCGGCACGCCCGCATACATCTCGCCGGAGCAGCTACGCGGACTGTCGCCCACCGATCGCTCGGATCAATACGGTCTCGGTGCCGTGCTGTTCGAGCTGCTCACGGGGCACCCGCCGTTCCAGAATCCGGATCTGCGGACGCTGTGCATGATGCACATCACCGCACCGATCCCACCGGTCGAGAGCCCGCACGGTCCACTGCCGCCCAAGCTCGCCGACCTCGTCACGACCTGCCTCCAGAAGACTCCGCATGCGCGGTTCCCCGGGATGCGAGCGCTGCTCGCGGCTCTCGAGGAGATCGAGCGCGTCACGGATCGTCGCGGCTGGCGCCGCTGGTTGTCGAGCTGAACATGAGCACCCCACCCAAGCTACCGCTGGTCGTATGCGTCGACGACGACGAGGCGATGCTCGCGACCGTCGCGCGCTGTCTCAAGCGCGAACCGTTCGAGATCCGCTCGACTCTCTCGGCGAGCGAGGCGCTGAGCTGGATCTCGACCGACGAGGTCGCGGTACTCGTCTCGGATTACGACATGCCCGAGATGACGGGCGCCCAGCTCGCGGGTCACGCGCGTCGCGTCCGCCCCGAGACCGTACGCATCCTCCTTACCGGCAAGCGCAACCTCGAGACCGCGATCGACGGCATCAATCAGGGCGAGATCTTCAAGTTTCTCAACAAGCCGTTCGACAACGAGGTCCTGCGCCAGAGCGTGCGATCTGGTGTCGAGCGCAACAAAGAGCTGCTCGCGATGTCTGGAGACCGCGAGCGCCGCGAACGCCGCGAGGCACTCCGCGCCGCGCTCGAGGCCGAGTACCCGGGCATTTCGCAGGTCGAGCACCGTGCGGACGAGGTCTGCATCGTGACCGCGGATCCGTGGAGTGATGCTGCCGAGCTTGGACTTGCCGGCCTGACCGCCGAGCTCGAGAAGCGTTCGTGACGGTGGAGCACCTCGACGAAGCAGGTCTGCCGTGTTCGCGGCATCCGACCGCCACGCTCGACGAGCTGATGTTCCTCGCGGTGATCGGCTCGCGCGCGCCCGGCTTCCACCATGACGTGGCGTCCAAGCTCCAGGGCCTGATGATGTCGGTCGAGGAGATCAGCGAGCAGGGCACCGGTCTCGATCCGCAGATCGGCCGCGCCGCCGAGACCGCGCTCGATTCTCTGAAAGATCTCCTCGCGCTGCTCAACGTCAATCGCAGCCTCACCAAGCCGCCGACGCGCGCCGCGGTCGCAATCGCCGACCTCGTCAAGCGCTCTGCGGAGCGCGTCTATGTCACGGTGACCGGCGAGATCGTCGATGCGACCATCGAGGTCTCGGCACCATCGACGATCCACGCGCTGTCGCTCGTGCTCGACGTCGCCGGTGGCCCGGGCCGCGGTCGCACGATCGCGGCGACCTCGGGCCTCGATGGCTCGCACGTCGAGCTGCGGCTCGCCGCGTCCGACTCTCCGCCGCACGGCACCGCGGAGTCCCTCGCCGTCGCGACCTACGTGCTCGGCCGCGAGCGTGGATCGTTGCGCTGCACCGTCGACGGCACACAGATCATCGCGCGGTTCCCGCTCGCCGCGCGTTGATCAAGCGGTCGCGATCAGGCGACGCTCGGCGGTCGAGAGCTCGTAGGCGTCGCAGATCGCGCTCGCGATCGCGACGTCGAGCTCGGTCGAGGCGCCCGCGATTCGCCGCTCGACGAGGTCGTGGATCGCGCGCCGCATCGACGCTTCGGGCTGCGCGATCGGCAGTGTTCGCATGTACTCCCCCTTGGGCCGCACGGCGCCGTTGAGCGCGGGCGGAAAGCGTCGCCGCGCGTACCAGCCATAGAGCGGCGAGCTCAGCACCGCGGCGATGAACCGATCGTCTGTCGGCAGCATCCACACCGTCGTGTCCGGCACGACGTCGCCGTCGCGATCGAGGACGCACGCGGGCGCCGTCTGGATGTCCTGATAGAGGAGGCGCGGAGCGCGAGCCTTGATCAACGGTCCCACAGGATCCTGCAGCTCG
>JANOPP010000466.1:0-7270 GCA_031421915.1 Myxococcales bacterium
CGGTGGTATCTACCTGGGCCTCCAGGCGAACAAGTATCGCGACGAGCTCAAGAAGGAGATCGAGTTGGGCAATCCACCACCGGATCCCGAAGATCCGCGGTTGTTCAAAGGCAAGGCGTTCGCGATCGCGGCCGATGCGACGTTCGTGATCGCCGGGATCACCGCACTGACGGCGATCTACTACACGTTCCGCGAGAAGGGCGAACCATCGAAGGCCCTGATCGATGTTCGTGCACTCGCGCTGCAACCGCAGATCGGTCCGGGCTATGCCGGCCTCGGCATGGGGATGAGCTGGTGATGAAGAACTTCACATTCCTCGTTGGTGCGACCGCTCTGGTCACGTCGATCGGTGCCTGCAAATGGACCGAGTTCGATGACCTCGAGCAGGACACCTGGATCAGCGTCACCACCAAGCCGAACGGCGACTCGACCGACTACGGCGTCGCGATCCAGCGAGGATCGCGGGTCTCGCCGAGTGCGGGTGGCGGCAAGCTCGTCGCGATCGGTGCCGGTCAGGCGCAGTACACGGAGATCGAGTACCAGGCCAACGGCGACTCCGATCTCGCGCCGACCGCGCTCAAGCTGAACAACCAGTTCGGCGTCGGGAACCTCGATCCGCAGCCGATCCTGATCGCGGATCCGGCCAGCGACGAGGTCGCGCTGGTCACGAACGCCGGCGGTTCAAGCATCGCCGTCCTCAGCGGCGCCGGAGGCCTCGTCGCCCACCAGGTGTTCGGCCCCGAGCAGCCCAATGCCGCCGCGTACATGCTCGCCCCGCCGCGCCTCGATACGAACGCCGCGCATCCGTCACAACCGATCGTCGCGTCGACGGAGCTGATGGGGGATTCCGTGTACGGAACGTTCTACATGAACGCGCCCGCCACCCAGCCGAAGTGCCAGCTTCTCGACGAGGCCGGCATGACCATGCAGGTCCGCGCCGTCGGTGGCGCAAAGATCACGGGGACGACCACGGACGACCTCGTCGTGTGGGGCGCCGTTGGCAACGTGGGCCGACTGTTCATTTACGACGGTGGTGTGTTCAACGGCGCGGCTCCGGCACCGAATCCCGCTCCAAACGGCGTCGGCACTTGCTTCGACGCCGTGACCACGATGAACGGCAAGGCGCGGCCGCTCAGCAACGCGATGAGCGTCGACACCGAGTTCGCACCCGGCAAGGGTTCGCAGATCATCATGATCGATCGCCGCTATGCGCTCCTCGTCGGACAGCGTGACTCCAGCAGCTACCTCGCGATCTACGACGTCACGACGATGGCCGGCCTGATTCACGTCCCGACGCGGCTCAGCGCGCCGATCACGCTGCCGGATCTGCGCAGCGCGGCGGTCCTCGACACCGGTTCTGCGAAGTACGTCGTCGCCGGCTATCCGGGCGCGACGGTCGAGAACGTCAAGTCGGGCAAGGTGCTCGTGTTCCCGCTCGACCTGACGACCGGTATCGACGAGAACCCGGCGATGACCCTGCACGACGCGCAGCCCGAGGCCGATCAAGCCTTCGGCCGCACCGTCGCCGTCACGCCATTCAATGGCAAGAACGTCATCGCCGTCGGCGCGGACAACGAGGTCTTCCTCTACTTCCGCACGATGCTCTACGACGACACGCGCCAGTAGGAACGTTCGTGCTGCACTTCTGCCCGGCGTGCCAGCGCTCGTTCCCTGAGCCGGGGTTCTGTCCATTCGATCGTACGGCGCTGATCGTCCCGCGGTCGGGCGCCGACAAGCAGACGATGCTGTCGGAGGCGATGGTCGCGCAGGAAGAACCCGCGCACCACACGCACGTCGAGCCGCGGCGCGAGACGTTTCCGCTCTCGCCCACGCCCGCACCGACGCCCACGGGAATGCCGACGCCGGTCCGGATCCCCGATGACGAGCTCACGGCTGCGCGCAAGCGCGCCCCTGCTCCGGTCTCCGCGTTTCGCGCGGTGTCTGCATCCGACAGCGCGTCCGAGGCACTCGAGACGTTCCGCGCATCGAGCGACAACGAGTACGACCGGCTCGTCGGCCAGACGCTCGATGGTCGCTACTACGTCGAGAAGAAGATCGGCGAGGGCGGCATGGGCGTGGTGTTCGCTGCTCGCCACGCGGTGATCGAGCGCCCACTCGCGATCAAGGTGCTCAAGCGCGAGGTCATGCGCGACACCGCGACGATCAAGCGCTTCGTGCAGGAGGCCAAGGCGGCCTCGCGGATCGGGCACCCGAACATCGTCGACGTCACTGACTTCGGCACGACCCCCGACGGCATGACGTACTCCGTGATGGAGTTCGTCCACGGGCAGACGCTCGGCGCCGCGATTCGCGCGGCCGCACCGTTCCCTCCGCAGCGCTCGATCAAGATCGCCGCGCAGATCGCACGCGCCCTCGGTGCCGCGCACGACAAGGGCATCATCCACCGAGATCTCAAGCCGGAGAACGTCTTCCTCATCGATCGCGATGGCCGCACCGACTTCGTCAAGATCGTCGACTTCGGCATCGCCAAGGTCGCAGCCACGCCAGGGACCGCACCCGAGCCTCGCCTCACGCGCGCCGGCTCCGTGTTCGGCACGCCCGAGTACATGGCACCCGAGCAGGCGGCCGGTCGCGGCGACACCGATGGTCGCGTCGACATCTACGCGCTCGGCATCATCCTCTACGAGATGACGTGCGGCCGCGTTCCGCACCGCGCCGACAGCATGGTCCGTACGCTCGCGATGCAGATGCTCGATCCGATCGAGCCGCCGACCCGCGTTCGCCCCGATCTCCACATCCCCGCGGATCTCGAGGAGATCATCCTTCACGCGCTCGCAAAGAAGCGCGAGCACCGCTACCAGACGATGGGCGAGTTCCTCGCCGCGCTCGAGAAGGTGCTCACCCTCGTCGGTCAGAGCGTCACGGGGAGTCCGATCTACGCACTGTCTCCGCTGCCGCCAGGCGCCGATCCAGGCATCCAGGCCTCGCAGCCCGCGGCCCACCTGTCTCCAACGCGCGTTGCCCCCGGCCTCGCGTCCGTGACACCGACCCCGGTCTCGATGCCGTCCGTCTCCCCCGTTCCGTCGCGCTCCAAGACGCCGACGAACCGTCGCCTCAAGAACGAGCCGCAGTTCGTCACGTCGGGCGACTCCAGGCCGCACACGTTCGAGCACGTGTTCACCGACGCCGGCCTGCCCGCGCAGCGCAAGGCGTGGCCCCTGATTCTCATGGGCATCTTGATCCTCGCTGGTGCGGTCACCGCGATCACGCTCGTGATGCGGAGCCGCAACGCGGTCACCGAGACTCCGCGCGACGCGAGCGTGATCGCGATCGTCGGTGATGCCCCCGCCCCGCGCGCCGATGCGTCCCAGATCGTCGAGCCCGCCGATGCCAGTGTGCCGCCCGACGCGACCGCGTTCACGCCACCGATGGATGCGCCGGATGTCGTGGTCATCGAAGAGATCGACGCTGGCATCCGCATTCGCCCGCGCCGTGACGGAGGCCTCGATGCCAGCGCGATCGTCGCGACGCCCAACGGCCGCGGCACGATCATGGTCCAGGTGCTGACCAAGCCCGAGGGCGCGACGCTCTACGTCGGCAACTCGTATCGCGGTCCCGGTGGGGCGACGATCGAGGAGGCGTTCGGGACCAAGCTCGAGGTTCGCTGCACGCAGAAGGGCTACAAGGAAGGCAAGGTCCAGATCACGTTCAACGGCAAGGACGAGGTCGTCCTGTGCGTGCTGACCCGCATCAAGATCTGCATCGACAACATCAAGAACGTGTTCGACGACTGCGAAATCGACCCGAACAAGCCGATCCCCTGATGCGGGAAATAACGCGGTGCGTGGCCTGACGAGTGGCCGCATCGGCAGGTCGAACAGCCTGGGAAGGCAACCTCCGACCCGGGGGTGCGCTCACCGGCTAGTGGACTCGCCAGCAATTGGTTCGCGGACATAGCGACGATCGTGCGCAGGTGCTCGGTCGGTCATCGCCCAGGTTGCGCAATCAGTTTCGGCCCTTGGTTCGCAGTACCTGACTGCAATGAAGAACTTCGCGGTCCTTCTGCTGTGTGTGCTCGCCGCGGCCTGCTCGATGGGCGACGGTGAGGACGAGGCTGGCTCTGACGAGGCAGCCGACTACGAGGTCGATCCCGATGACGGTAAGGGCGACGGCGTAGCCGCGGTCTTCACCCAGAACGACGTGGTCGGAGACGACGTGTTCCTCGATAGCGGTCAGATGACGGCCGCCGAGGTGCAGAAGTTCTTCGAGGGCTCGCCCTACAGCAATCGCTCGTGGCTCGCGGACCACATGGTCAACGGCATGACGGCAGCCGAGGCGGTGATCGCCGCGTCGACGTCCGAGGGCATCCATCCGTTGATGCTGCTCGCGCGTATGCAGGTCGAGGCATCGCTGGTCTCCAAGACGGTGAAGCCAGCGCAGTCGCGGATCGACAAGGCGCTCGGCTGCGGCTGCCCCGACGGTGGCGGCTGTGCGGCGCAGTACAAGGGCTTCGACAAGCAGCTCGTGTGCGGCGCGAAGATCCTCCGCAAGTGGTACGACGCCTCGGTCGACGGGACCGGTCAGTGGAAGAAGGACACGACGCGACGGACTCTCGATCCGAAGAACGTGACCCCGAAGAATCACGCGACTGCGTCGCTGTATGCGTACACGCCGTGGGTGCTCGTCGGTCGCGGCGGTAACTGGCTCGTCTGGAACGTGACCCGCAAGTACCTCCGTCACGCGGAGACCGCCGGCTACCTGGCGGTGGACTGACGGCCCTCGTATCGAGTGGGAGAGAGTACGAGCGTGTGTGTGCGTCGCGTGGCGATGCAATTGCACGATCTCGTTCCACACCATGCCAACCCTTCGTTCCGCCCCACTCCCGTCCCGTAGTGATGCGCACGAATCGCGAGTGCGACTTCGCAATGATGCGCGGCCACCTCGTCGGCCGAGTGCCGCCGAGCTTGCCGACACGGTGAAGTACGAGCTGCTGGATCCCGGTGCCGCCGACACGATGGTCGAGATGGACGCGTTCCAACCCGGCCAATGCCGGCGACGCGCGCAGCTCGCGGCGATGGTCGCGGTGGTCGCGACGGCAATCGCCTACGTGACGATCGTCGTCTAGGAGCCGAGACCTTCGACCTTGATCCACGGTCCCGCGGTGTACGGGAAGGACTGGTCGAAGTGCACGTGCGCGACGTACCACAGCGTGACGTCATCGCCGTCGAGAGCTTCGTCGCCGACGTAGGCCGCGGGGAACGGCTGGCTGCCGGCCGCGCTGCGCGGCGAGTACGGAGCCCACTCGCCGTCGTGGTAGCGGATCGCGAACACCTCGGCGTCATCCCAGCTGTGGGGCCGGATGTTGATCGCCGAACCGGAGTCGAAGTCGACCTGGCGCCAGACCGCGCCGCTCTCGTCGGCCTCACCGCCGTACGGGAACCAGCCTTCCGTCTCCACGCGATGCCAGCGGTTGCCCTCGAAGCGTTCGAACGCATCGTTGCGCGCGCCGTCGAGGTCGAAGTCGAACCGCCAGTGCGGGTGGTACGTGTGCTGATCGTGGACTCCCGGTCCGTAGATCGTCAGCCACGGCGAGAGGCGGCCGTCGTCGTGGAACCGCCACAGCTGCGTGTACTGGTACGGCCCGGCCTGGAACGTCGCCGACAGCTCGACGCCACCGCGGAACGTCTGGACACGAACCGGTCCCTGCAGCGTGCGCGTGCCGAGCGGCGTCCACCACGGTCCGTGGACCTCGCTCGCCTCGGTCGCGACGTCGAGCGACTGTTGCTGGTGATCGACGGTGACGTACGGAAGCGAGCCTTCCCACATCACGCGGCGACCCTTGTAGTCCGCGAGGTAGACCATGATCCCGGCAGACTCGGTGAGTCGCCAGTGGAACTTCCAGTTCGCTTCGTTGATGACGTTGCTCATCACCACATCTCCGCCGGGACCACCTGGGTCACCTGGTTGTCGAGGAGATCCACGACGGCGACCACGGACGCGTGTCCGTCGCTGCGGCCAAAGATCACTGCGGCCGAGCGACGCGTGTACGAGATGTCCTTCGGGTTGCGTCCCCAGTAGTGCATCGTCGTCTGCGGGACGTCGCCCATGAGCAGCTTCCCGCGCACACGGTCGTCGGTCATCGCGATCGAGATCGCGAGCGCCTCTTCATCGCGCGACAGCATCGGTTGGCTCTTCGTGAGCTCGAGGTGCGCGACGACACCGGCGTCGAGGTCGATGCACGCATCGACCGTGCGATCGGCGGCGTAGTCATAGACGACGACGCGTGCGAGCCGGTGTCCCGCCATCCAGTGCGGCGGCTTGACGACGAGCGGCTCGGTGCAGATCACGCGGTAGCGGCCGACCTTCGCCATCGAGCCGAGGCGGCGATCCTCGGTCAGCGTACGGAGGGCATCTGCGACCTCGCCGGCGGTCAAGGGATCGAACAGGGCCGGGTCTGCGCTGGCAACATCCGGCGTCTTTCGACCACCCCCACCTTTCCCGACCGTTTTCAGGGCCTTTTTCGGAGGGGCGGCAGGAGCCACTTTCTCCTTGGACTTCAGAGGCTTGGCACCCTTCACAGCCTTCTTCGGAGCAGCCATGGCGCGGACTATACACGCGTTTAGATCGCCGGCTTGGGTCGGGCGTCTCAATCACCCATGGTTCTCCTCCGCCGACTCCTCCTTGGCTCCTCCCTGGCGTCCCTGCTGATGGTCGCCGGCTGCTCGCAGCCGGTATATGCAGACCGCGTTGCGGTGCCCGTCGCGGCGCCGTCCGCCGGTGGCCAGCAGCAGATCGCGATCGCGGTCGCGCCGGCAAAGGTCCGCGCGCCGTACGACGTGCAGGTGATCCGCGAGGGCGGCGAGACCGCGCCGACCTACGCACACCGCGATCGGTACTACGTCGCCGGCAACTCCGGCGAGCGCTACATCATCCGCATCACGAACCCGACCGCGAACCGCATCGAAGCGGTGGTCTCGGTCGACGGTCTCGATGTCGTCGATGGCGAGGCCGGTGACCTCCGCAAGCGCGGCTACGTCGTCCCGCCATACGGCGAGACCCGCATCGAGGGCTTCCGCACCTCGCACGAGGACGTCGCGACGTTCCGGTTCTCCTCGGTCAACAACTCGTACGCCGGCAAGAAGGGCGTCGCCCGCAACGTCGGCGTGATCGCCGTTGCCCTGTTCGAGGAGCAGGAGATCGTCGAGCAGCAGCAGATCATCATCACGGACGGCCCGAACTACCGGAAGCCGTACGACTACGAGGACGATGTCGACGCCAGCGAAGAGGGCGGCGACTACTACGGTCCGTC
>JANOPP010000467.1:0-12366 GCA_031421915.1 Myxococcales bacterium
CCCGGCTATCCGCAGCAACCCGGCTATCCGCAGCCCGGCTATCCGCAGCAGGCCTATCCACCCGGCTATCCGCAGCAGGCCTATCCACCCGGCTATCCGCAGCAGCCAGGCTATCCGCAGCAGCCGGGCTATCCGCAGCAGCCAGGCTATCCGCAGCAGCCGGGCTATCCGCAGCAACCGGGCTATCCGCAGCAAGCGTATCCGCCAGGCTATCCGCAGCAGCCGCCCTACCCTGGCGCACCCGGCTATCCGCCGCAGGGACCGCAACAGCCGATGACCCCGGCGGCGCTCTATCAGTTCCAGCCCGCGCCGACGCCGATGACGCTCACCGGCCAGCTGCGGCTGTTCGAGGTCGACGAGCTGCCGTCGCAGTACAAGCTCGGCGCGTCGCGGCGGCGTTGGTTCACCTACATCATCGCCGCGGTGCTCGCGATCTCGGTCGCAGCGGGCGTCACGTTCCTGATCATCCGCTCGACGCGTGAGACGGCCCCGACGGTTGGCAGCATCTCCGTCGACTCCGTCCCCGCCGGCGCCGACGTCACGTACGACGGTACGAGGCTCACGGACAAGACCCCGATGACCATCCCGAATGTACCGATCTCGACGCGCCACGAGGTGAAGGTCGAGCTCGCGCGCCACAAGCCCTACACCGACACCGTCGACATCCCCAAGACAGGGACCGAGGTCCCGGTCATGGCCCTGCTCAAGCCGGTCACCGGCAAGCTCGTGATCGACAGCAAGCCGGCGGGCGCAGAGGTCTGGATCAATGGACAGAATCGGGGACGGACCCCGACGACCATCAACGACGTCGACCTCAACACGGCCAGGAAGATCGAGCTCCGGCTGAAGGACTACTCCCCCTACCAGCAGGATCTCGAATGGCCGTCGAACGGCTCGATCACGATCGACGCCAGACTCACGCGGTGAGCCCCCTCACGGGCACCCCTCGCAGACTCGCCACTCTCGAGCGCGCCCTGATACCATGGTTTCATGGGCCTCTCTCGACCACGTCGTGCGCTCGTTCTGGCTCTGGTCGCGATCGCGCTCGTTGGTTGCAAGCGCCACGAGGGAGGCAGCGACGACACCGCACTCGACGCGTACACGGCGCCGGATGCGTGCGAGGGCCTTGGCTGCTTCATCGTCGATTGCGCCTCGAAGGGACTGCCTCCGACGACGGTGTCCGGAACGATCATGGCGCCGAACGGAACGCTGCCGCTCTATGGCGTGAACGTCTACATCCCGATCTCCACGCCGGGCCCGCTCCCCGCGGGTGCGCAGTGTGACAAGTGCTCGAACGGTCTGCTCGGTGGCGCGTATACCCAGACCGCCACCGACGAGGCCGGCCGGTTCGTGCTGCGCGACGTCCCGGCGACATCCGACGTCCCGCTCGTGATCCAGGTCGGCAAGTGGCGCCGCCAGATCACGCTGCCCAACGTCGCCGCCTGTCAGGACGTCGCGCTCTCCACGACCGAGTCCTCCCTCCCCAAGAGCAAGGCCGAGGGCGACCTCCCCAAGATCGCGATCACGACCGGTAACGCCGACGCACTCGAGTGCCTGGTTCGCAAGCTCGGCATCGCCGACAGCGAGTTCACGACGGATAGCGCGACCACCTCCGGCGCCGTGCACATGTTCAACGGCAATGGCGCCAGCACCTTCGTCCCGAACTGGGCGGGTGGCGCCGGTCCGTTCAGCCTCGCCGATACGCTCTGGAACACCGTCGACAAGCTCAAGCAGTACGACATCGCGTTCTTCTCGTGCGAAGGCACGCAGAATCCGGCGAACAAGCTGCAGCCCGCGATGAACGCGGTGAAGGCGTACGCCGACCTCGGCGGCCGCATCTTCATGTCGCACTGGCACAACATCTGGGTCGAGGGTGCAAACCAGAACACCACCGACGCGTTCAACCAGGCACCTGCCGTGTGGCCCGCGATCGGCACTTTCAACTTTGCTGCCACGCAGCCGGACTCCACCCAGCTCACGATCGTCGACGAGGTCTCGAATCCCAAGGGCATGCAGTTCGCCACCTGGCTGCAGAACGTCGGCGCGACGACAGTCCGCGATCATCTCCAGGTCAACGCCCCGCGCTACATCGTCCAGAATATCGACCCTGCCCTTGCCGAACGCTGGGTTTACGTCGATCCGACCCTCTCGACGCCGGCCGGTCGCACGGGTGTCCAGGACTTCCTCTTCACGACGCCCAACGAGGCGCCGCCCTCGGCACGCTGCGGAAAGGTAGTGTTCTCCGACATGCACGTCGCCTCGGGCTCCACCTCGCCCGGAGGCTCCGCGTTCCCGACCGGATGCTCCGCGACGCCACTCTCGCCGCAGGAGAAGGCCCTCGCGTTCATCTTCTTCGACATCTCGTCGTGCGTCGGCCCGATCCAGTAGCCAACCTCGCGTGATACGGTCACCGACCAATGGTGGCCACAGCGAAGCAACAAGCGATGGGTGAGATCACGACGCTGCTCGGTCGCGGCGCGACCTTCGAGGGCAAGCTCACCTTCGACGGCACCGTCCGCATCGACGGTCGGTTCAAGGGCGAGGTCTTCTCCGACGACACCCTCGTGATCGGCGAAGGCGCCGTCGTCGAGGCCGAGATCGAGATCGGCGAGGTCATCATCCAGGGCACCGTCGTCGGCAACGTCAAGGCCAAGCGCTCGATCGAGATCCACGCCCCCGGCCGCGTGAAGGGCGACCTCCACACGCCCACGCTCCAGATCGACAAGGGCGTCATCTTCGAGGGCCGCTCGTTCATGGAGGCCGCGAACGGTGGCCTCAAGCCGCCGTCCGCTGGACCCAAGCCGACTCCAACGCCCGTCAAGGGTTAGTCGCTACGCGTCGAGCTGTCAGTACTGATACAGCGCGGAGATGTACGCGCGGAAGCCCTCGGAGGGGTTCGGCAGGTACTCGAGGTGCGGCTCGTAGTCGGCGAACACGTCGGAGTTGTAGTAGTGGCCGACGAGTGCGTTGTAGACCGTCGCGCGCACGAGGAGCTTCGGTGTCGGCTGGTACGCGAGGCCGAGCGTGAGCTCGGAGACGGGCGGCAGGCGGTCCATGACCATGTCACTCGCCTCGACGTCGACGGGGTTCTGGGGCTCGCCCATCGCGTCGTAGGTCGAGCCGCGATACTCGACGAGCCGGTTCGCGTCCTCGGATGCGCCCGTGACCTTGAGGTTCGTCGTGGCCGAGAGCTTGTCCGTGACGAGCGAGAACACGGTCGAGAGATTGAACCAGTGCTCGGGCAGGTTGCGCTGGCGGCCGCGCTCGGTGTCGTCGGCGCGGAGCCAGGTGTAGCCGAGCTCGATGCGGTGGCCGCCCTGAACGTAGAGCTTGCCGAGGAACTCGGCGGAGGCGAGGCCGCGCTCGCCACTGTTGATGTACTTGGCCGAGCTGATCAGGATCTGGTTGTTGATCCGCGTGTAGCTGCCGTCGAAGCGGAACGAGAGCTCGCGGATGCGGCGCTCGCCCTTCCAGATCCGGGCGTTGACCTCGACCTGTGCGGCGTCGGAGGTCTCGACGGAGAGGTTCGGGTTACCGCCGATCTGGACGCCTTCACCGTTGGAGGCGGTGTTGTTGAAGACGGGCGGCCGGAAGCCCTGGGCGTAGTTGAGCTTGAGGTGCCAGTTCTTGATGAAGTTCCACACGACCGTGCCGGCGATCGTGGTGTTGAGCGGATAGGAGATCTGGCCGAGCGACTCGGGGGCGACCTGGAGACGACCACCGAGATCGAAGATCAGCTTCTTGTTCGGGCGGTACTGCGGGTTCACGTAGGCACCGAGCACGGTGCGGTCGGCGGGGAACGCGAACGTGAGCGGACAGTTCGGGACGGGAACGAGTGCCATCGTATCCGGATCCCACTGGCGCGGGCAGAGCACGGGGAGACGGGTGAGATCGTAGGGCGCGATGACCTCGGACTCGGTGCCCTGCCCCTGACGCGAGCGGGTGACGTTCTCGGGCTTGAACTCGTTGAAGGCCTCGGCGCCGTAGAGGACGCGGATCTTGGGGGTGACCTCCACGTCACCATCGATCGCGCCGCCGGCGCGGTAGCTCGTGAGGTCGGCCTTGAACGCGAGACCACCGCGGAGGAGCGCGGAGGGCGCGAGCACCTGGAGCGGACCGAAGCCGCGGACGAACTGCATCAGATAGACGCGTGCCGTGATGCCGGCCTTGTCCTCGGCGAACCGGTCGCGGAACTCGGCGACCGCATAGCGATCGAAGACGTCGCCGCGGTTGAGCCGGCTCGTCTTCAGCGGATCGTGGCAGGCCGGATCGGAGAGATCGTCGGGGCAGCGTTCGTCCTCGGGGAGCTTCTCGCGGCTCGGGTTACCGGAGAGGCCCGCCGGGTTGTAGCGGCGACCGAACGGCGCGGAGACGCGAAGCTGGAACTTTCCGAACGTGAGCTTGGTGGAGAAGCTCGCGATCAACGACTGCGCCTGATCGGTCTCGGTGAGCGGACCGTAGATGTTCGCGGAGTTCGGCTGGGGGAGCGCGCCGTGGAACAGGAGGAGCGGGAACTTCTGCGCGGGCCCCTGGTAGGTCTCGATGCTGCCGTGGAAGAACGCCTTGACCTTGCCCTCGAGGATGTCGCTCTTGCCTGCCATCACGTAGGCGCGCGCCATCATGCGATCGCCAGCACCGTGGCCGAGGGCGCCACCCGTCTCGATGCCCTCGACGTCCTCGGCGTCCTTGGTGATGACGTTGAGAATTCCGAGCAGGGAGTTCGAGCCCCACAGCACGCCACCCGGGCCCGTGATCATCTCGACGCGCTTGATCAGCTCCATCGGCTGATGGCGCATCGCGGACGGGATGTTCACGAACGGATCGAACAGCGAAACGGAGTCGTGGAGGTACTGAACGGCCTGGCCCTGCCCGCGCACGAGCGGGATCGGGAACACGCCGTTGCCGAGGCTCGAGCGCGCCCAGCCCGGAACCGTGTCGTAGAGGGACTGGAGATCCATGAACTGCCGATCGCGGATCTCGTCGGGCGTGATGACCGTGACGATCGCGGGTGCTTCCTGCACCGTGGTCACGCCCTTGGCAGCGCTCTGCACGATGTTGGCAAGATCGAGCTCGTCATCGGCTTCACCGGTGGTCGCGTCACCTTGCTCGATGACGACGGTGGGAACCTCGACGTCGATGACGTTCTGAGCGTGAGCGGTGGTCGCCGCCGAGGCCACGAGGAGTGCTGCAAGAGCCTTCACGGCGCGCCTCCCGGCTGGGCCTTGCCCTGCTGCGCCTTGATGAAGTCGACCCGCTCGTTCGTGGCGTCGGTCGGAGACGATGCTCCGAGCGGACGATCCGAACCGAGGCCGACGGCCTGGACCTGCTGGGCAGCGACGCCCTGCGCGCCGAGGTAGTCGACGATCGCCTTGCCGCGGCTCTGCGCGAGCGTCTTGTCCTTCTTCTTCTGCGCTGCGATCGGAGCGGCGGCCTTCGCCTTGGTCCCGAGCGGAACGTGGACCTCGATGCGGATGTTGAGCTTGCGGCTCTTGATGATCGAGGCGACCTGCGCGAGCAGCTGCTTGGCCGGCGCCGTCAGCGTGGCGGTGTTGCGGGAGAACGTGATCTGTCCGCCCTTGAGGTCGATCCGATCGGCGCGCTCCTCCGGGCCCGTGGTGCCGCGGACGTCGGGACAGCCGTCGTCGTCGTCGATGCCGTTCACGGTCTCGCCGTCGTTCGGGCAACGATCGCTCGCGTCGGCAAAGCCGTCGCCGTCGTTGTCCTGGTCGGGGCAGCCGTCTTCGTCTTCGAAGCCGTCCTTGTCCTCGCTCTGATCGGGGCACTTGTCGGCGGCATCCGGGATCGTGTCGCCGTCGTTGTCGTCCTCGCGGCAACCGTCGCCGTCCTTGAAGCCGTCTTTGTCCTCGGGCTCGTCGGGGCACTGGTCGTCGGTGTCGGCGATGCCGTCGCCGTCATTGTCGAGATCGGGGCAACCGTCCTCGTCCTGGTAGCCGTCCTTGTCCTCGGACTCCTCGCTGCAACCGTCGACGGAGTCGGGGATGCCGTCACCGTCGCGATCAGCGCGGCCGGGAGCCGAGGCGCCCGCGGGCTGTGGCGCCCAGATGATGCCGGTCGTGAACCGGAAGTCGTCGCCGCGCGCACCACCAGGGCCGGAGCCAACCATGATGTTCGCGGTGACGTCGGCGGTGATACGGAACATCGCGCCGAGCGTGACGAGGCCGGTGAGATCACCCTGCTTCGCGCTGCCGTAGTAGTCGGCGTCGGTGATCGACGTGCACTGCGCACCGCTGTAGCGGCGGCACGAGCCGAACGATGCGCCCTCGGGGAGCGGGATGAAGGCCTGCGCCTCGAGAGCGGCGAACACGCGCGGTGCGATCTCGTAGACGCCGCCCAGACCGAGGACCAGCTCGGAGCCGACATCGAGGACGACTTGCGCGTCGTCCTCGGTCGCCATCGGATCGTTGGCGTCGTACGCCTCGAGCACGCTGCGCTGACGGAACCGCGCGCCGATGTTGCCTACGACGCGCGTCGCGTGAACGCGATCCTTGCGCCACGCGATCGCGAGCTTCGGCTCGAACACCAGGTTGCGATCGCCGAGGAGCATTTCGTCCTCGCCGAACGGTAGGAACATCGAACCGACTGCCGCGACCGCGAGGTTGGTGTTCGCGAACAGCGCGTACTTGAGACCGAGCCGCGCATCGAGCGGGCCCGCGAGGCCGTCGCCAAGATATGCCGCTTCGTCAGCCTTGGCGGCGGAGGGATCGATGTTCGAGAGCGGGCGCAGCGCGATCAGCCCGGTGGACTTCCGCGCGATCATGCCGCCGCTCTGGTAACGACCGCGGACGCCGTAACCGTCGCCGGTATGCGTGCGGTACGCGGCGACGTTGAAGCCGAGCGCGATCCGGTCGGTGATCGAGAGCCCGAACGCCATGTCGATCGTGACGATGTAGTCGAGGATCCGATCGCGGCTTGCATCGCCGACGCCCGGGACCGCCACGTCGATCGGCGATCGCGCGTAGCTCATCAGGACCTTGAACGACAGGTCCCGCTTGGGCATCAGCCGCGCGCCCTCGACGCCGAACACGCCGTTGAGATCGTACGAGCTGCGGAACAGCGCGCCGTCGACACCACTGGTCGGCTCGGCGCCAGCGGTGCCCGCCGCGGCCGTCAGTAGTGCCAGGGTGAGGAGGCGGTTCAGAGCGGACACGTCATGCCCGTTTGGTTCACGGGACGGAGGACCTGGATGAACACGATGCCCGCCAGCGTCACGCCGGGATGACCGGACCACTTGCATTCGGCCGGCAGCCCGCCCATCACGCCGGAGTAGCCACCGTGCGCGAGCACCGCGCCGGAGACGAGCGCCGTGCCGTTCGCGCCGGTCGCGTTCTGCGCGACGTCGACCGTCTCGCGCGTGGTCTGCGTCGACATGAAGTAGAAGTCGTTCGCCATGATCGCGCCCATCGCCTGGTTGACGACGACGACGCCCGCCTTGGGTGTCTGACCCGTGCTCGCCGCGCGGAACGTCATCGCGTAGTAGCCCTGCGCGAGGCCGGGGCCGCCGCTGGTCTGCCACTTGGTGGTGGTCGCCATCTTGACGATGAAGCCCTCGAAGTCGCGCGTGGTCATGTCGATCAGCTTCGGCGTCGCGACACCGACGACGTTCGTCACGCCCGCCGGGCCGACCATCCCGGGGTCCTTGTCATCGATCCCGAGGCCGATGAACGGGCTCGAGCCCGGATCGATATCGGGCACGCGGTAGCGGCCACAGTCATCGATGTAGACCGGGCCGGTCGTACGCGGCACTGCCGCCGACGGGTTGCCCGCGAACTCGACCGCGTCGAATGCACGGATGCCGAGCGCGCACGGACCACTGGTGGTCGGCGTCGCCGGGCACTGCATGCCGGTCGGGTTCGTGCCCTGGAACAGCATGTTGTTCTCGAAGTCGTAGAGCTGACCGCAGATCGTCTGCTTGCCAGCGGCCGGGGCAGGACACGCGAACGCACCGCTACAACCGGCGAGCGTGCCGGTGCCGATGCAGGTCGTGACACCGGTCGCGGGATCGGTGTCCGCCATCGTCGAGCCCGGATCGCACTCGGTCGGGGGGAACAACGGCACGCACTTGTCGCCCTGCAGCTCCGTGAACGGACCGCACATCGCGTTGCCGACGACTTCGTCGGCGGGAACGCAGGTGCCATCACGCTCGATCGTGCCGTCGCCGCAGTCCGTGGTCTTGCAGCTCGTCGATACCAACGCGAGCAGCCCACCCACAACCATGATCGTCCATCGGTTCAGCATGGGCTCCTCAGAAGGTGACGTCGTCCGAGTGAAGGTCCGCGAAGATCGCGAGGTCAGCAGAGATCGAGGGGTTGGCCTGGCTCGTGAGCTCGACGTGCATCACGCCGCGCGTCGGACCGTGCGGCTTGCCGTACATCAGCAAGGTGCCCGGACCCTCGACGCCGTCGAGCTGCCAGTAGATCGCGAACGCGTCCATCCCGGTGAGGTCCTCGTCAACGAAGAACTGCGCACCACCGACGGGCGCGAGGTTGATCGGGTTCATCCCGACGACCAGACCATACGTGGTCCCGGCGAGCGGCGACGTCAGAATCCGATCCGTGCCTTCCCACAGCCCCGCATCAGCCTTCCAGGCGGCCTGGCACGCGGCGAGCCGGCGCGCGTTCGCATCGGGCTCCATGCACATCGGCGGCGGGATGCCGTCGCTCACGCAGTCGGCTGCGACCGCCGGATACCCACCCTCGGACGTCGACGTCACGACCTTGATCCCGCTGCCGCCGCCGAGCGCGGCGATGTTCGTCATGCGTTGGGCCGCGGTCGCTGCATCGATCTTCTGCTGCTCGGTCGCGGTGTCGGGCGGGTTGCGGAAGTCGGGGATGCCGGTGTCGGCTGCCACCGCGGCGGCGAACTGGCTGACGTGCAGGCCCGGAGCGAGGACGTGATCACCGACGTCGATGAAGCATGGTGAGGTCAGATCGACGATCGGGTGGATCTCGAAGCGATCGACCTCGAACAGCCGATCGCGATCCTCAGCGATCTGGATCGCATACAGCGTGTAGTGCGCGTTGGACGGCAACTGCGTGGGACCCGGCGTCCCACCCGGTGCCGCCTGCGCCGGGGTCGCGCGTGACAGATCGAGCTGGAGGTTCGAGCCGCGTGCGCCCTCGACGCACCCGCAAGCGGTTGCCACACAGAGCAGAAGTCCTGCCCGTCGACGCACGTCGTGCGACCCCATCCGCTGCGGATGATAGCCAGCCCGAGATGCGGAAGTCTAGAAGCGGAGACCTGTGGTCGCGATCACGCCGCCCTCGACGGAAATGACCGCGAGCGGCGGAGGCGCCGTGAGGTCGGGACGCTGCCCGCGAACGAGCGACCAGATTCCGACGCCCAGCGTCACGGCCGAGATCCCGAAGGCGGTCCCGGCGAGGCCCTTCCATAAGCTGCGGTCGTCCTGCGTGGCCTTGTACGCGAGCCCACCACCGGCGAGTGCGAACCCGACGCCGGCCCCCGTGAGCCACAACCCCCGGGTCCGCATGCGCTCGCGCGCGGCCGTGTTCACGAGCTCGGGTGTGACGATCCGGACGTCAGGGGAACCGTCCCCCGCGGGCGCCGCAACCTGTACCCGCCGGCGCCATGGGTCCTTGCCGGGAAACCGCACCTCGAGCAGCCGCATGCCCGGGGCGACGCCCGCGCCGCGAGCGACTCCTCGATCTCCTTCGACGCTCGCTCTCGACAGCTCGACGCGAGCCCCGTCGACGCGGACCTCGGCACCCGCGAACGCGTCGTCCTCGCCCGACCGCGGCACGACAACAACGATGCTGCCCTTGCTGCGCGGCGTCACCTTGGCCAGACCATCGGTCGGGCCGGTGGTCGGGTCGACCTCCATCTCGATCGCGAGATCCGTGACGATACCCGCGAGGGCGTTGACGTTGATCGTCGTCGCTCGATGGCCGGGCTTCGCGAGCTCGACCCGATGCGTGCCCGCGGTGATCGGGCGCGGCTCGATCGGCGTCGCGCCGTAGACGAGGCTGTCGATCGTCACGGTCGCGCCGGAGACGTTCGCGGTGATCCCGATCGCTGCCTTGTCGCCGAGCTCGGCCGAGTAGGTCGGCCGGTTGTCGGAGCGCCGGCAGTCGTCGTGCAGCTTGCGCGTATCGGCGATCTCGGCCGAGGCGGGGTTGAGCTCGATCGCCGTGCGCGCCGCGGTGACGCAGTCGGCGAACCTGCCCTGGGCCTGCGCGACCGCGGCGAGGAAGCGGTTCGGACCGGGCAGCTTCGGGTCGAGCTGCTTCGCGCGCTCGAGGTGCTTCTTCGCCTCGTCGTGCTTGCCGAGGCGAAACGCGTCGACGCCCGCCTGGAACTCCCGCGTCACTTCCTTGCCGGGTTGCGCCGATGCGCCCTGCGCGGCGAGCAGCACGGCGAACAACAACACGCGCACGTGATGAGCTTACGCCGTTTGGACGCGTCTCGATCTCGGTTGGCGTGCCTTCGAGTCACGCACCGACGTGCAGCGCACGTGACCTCGCGACGTTAGCGGCGTTCGCGCGCTGGCCCGGCGCTTGGTAGTGGCTCCTCCATGATCTCGACGAACCGTGCGGTGGTGGTGGCAAGCCTGGTGCTCGCGCAGGTGGCGAGCGCCCAGCCCGCCCCGGAGACGCGGCCTGTCTCGGAGCGGCCGGTGGCCGGCGAGGACGACCAGCTCTACGCCTGCAAGAACGCGAAGGGCCCCGTCATGATGACGTTCAAGCCCGAGACCGAGCTGAAGGACCTGATGACGTGGGTGATGGGCTTCACCTGCAAGAACTTCATCCTCGATCCGAGGATCATCTCGACCGGCAAGAAGGTCACGGTGATCGCGCCGAACAAGATGTCGCCGACCGAGGCGTACCGACTGTTCCTCGTCGCGCTGTCGACGATCAACCTGACGATCGTGCCCAAGGGCAACGTGATCCGGATCGTCGATGCTCCGACGGCGAAGAAGGACACACCCCCGATCTTCAAGAGCGGCCTCCCCGACGCCTCGGACCAGATCGTTCGCTACATCTACAAGCCGTCGTACGCGCAGGTCGAGACGCTGCAGCAGGCGTTCACCGCGCTGCGCTCCGATGCGGGTGACATCCAGCTGATCGGTTCGATCCTCCTCATCACCGACTACGGTAGCCACGTGCGAGACATGATGTCGCTCGCACACCTGATCGATGTCGCGAGCGGCAGCGACGGCATCTACACGCTGACCGTGAACCACGCGGACGCGGCGAAGCTCGCCGACGAGATCACCACGATCCTGGGTCTCGGTGCGAAGCCGGGTGCCCCCGTGCCGGCGGGGACGACCGGCGCAGCTGTCAGCGCGGCCGTTCCATCGAAGATCCTCGTCGACGAACGCACGAACACGCTGATCATCGCGGCGAGTGCGCCCGGCTATAACCGCGTCAAGGCGCTGGTCGAGCGCCTCGACGTCGCGCTCGACATCGAAGGCGGTACCGCGATCCACGTCTATCGGCTCGGCAGCGCGATCGCCGAGGAGCTCGCGAAGACGCTCAACGACGCGGTCACCACGACGCAGAAGGATCCGAAGGCCGCGAAGCCCGCGGCCGGTGGGTCGCCGATGGTCGATGCGCTCGGCACGGCGATCGAGGGTCAGGTCAAGGTGATCGCGGATCCGCCGACCAACTCGCTGATCGTGCTGTCGAGCGGACGTGACTTCTTCGCCATCCGCGACGTGATCAAGCAGCTCGATCTGCCGCGGCGGCAGGTCTACATCGAGGCGATGATCCTCGAGGTCCAGCTCAGCGACGGCATGGACGTCGGCTCCAGCTCGCACGGCGGCGTCTCCACCGACGACGGCAGCTCCCTCGTGCTCGGCGGCGTGCAGATGCCGAACCTCAAGTCGACGAACCTCGAGACCCTCGGTGCGGCGACCGGCCTCGTCACCGGTCTCGTCGGAAGCGCCCTGCCCGGCTCCGAGGCGCTCCTTGGCACGAGCATCCCGTCCTACGCGGTGCTGTTCACGGCGATCGCGTCGCAGTCGAACACCAACGTGCTCTCGGCGCCGAGCATCATCGCGCTCGACAACGCCGAGGCGAAGTACAAGGTCGGCACCAACATCCCGTTCAAGCGCGGCCAGACCATCGGCGGTACCGGCAACCTCGAGGGCTCGGTCACCAGCAGCATCGATCGCATGGACCTCCTGCTCGAGCTCGTGATCAAGCCGCACGTGTCGATCGACGACTCGGTGCTGCTCGAGATCAAGCACGACGCCAAGGAGCTCGCGAAGGAGAACGCCGAGCTCGGTCCGACCTGGACGACGCGCAGCTTCGAGACCCGCGTCCTCGTCCGCGATCAGCAGACCGTCGTGATCGGCGGCCTGATGCAGGAGCGAGAGATCGACGTCAA
>JANOPP010000468.1:0-4067 GCA_031421915.1 Myxococcales bacterium
GCCACAGGAGTCGAGACGGCCCGGTTCGCGGCGTTGCCGAACCAGAAGGACGGTGGGAGCCGGCAGCGAAGTCGAGACGGACGCAGGATGCTGGAAGTTGCCGACGGGCTCGTGTCCGTGGTCGAGCTGCCGAGCGGACGGCGGACCGCGACGCTTCGATCCGAGAATGCGATCCTCTCCGCCGATGGCCGGCGCATCGTGATGAACGACTTCCTGGACAACGGGCACCGTCTGTCGGTCGCCGATGCCGCGACCGGCACTCTGATCGTCGAGAAGGAGTATCCCATTGCGAGTCGTCTCTCCCTCGCGATCAGCCCTGACGGGTCTTCGCTTCTGGTCTTGCACAACGACAACCCATGGGAGATCTGGGACACCGACACGCTGACGCGACGGCACGGGCTCGCCGGCTCCGATGGATCGACGCACGGTGTCTACGACCCGACCGGGCGCCCCGTGCTGTTCGGACGCGTGGACAATGTGGTCACCGTGCATCACGTGGCGACCGGCGCGGTGCTGTCGGAGATGACAGTTCCGATCGACATCGAGTCCGTGGACTTCAGCGCCACCGGCAACCAGATCGCATTTCAGTACAACGGCGTGGTGGAGGTCTACGAGGTCGGCAGCCCGCGGCTCCGAGCGCTGGTCAACAACGTCGAAACCGGCTCGTTCGCGCTGACGCCGGATGGCATGAAACTCGCCACCGGTCACAGCGACGGGGCGATCCAGATCTGGGACACCTCGACGGGCAGGCTGCTCGAGGTCCTGCGAGGACATCGCAAGGAGATCGTGACGCTGGACTTCAGCATGGACGGCACGTTCCTGCTTGCCGATGTCACCGACGGAACGGCGTCGATCTGGGAGCTCGCGCTCGATCGGCGGCCGCCCGCCGAGATCGCGCAGCTCGCCGAGCAAGTCGGGTGGAAGCTCGTAGACGGCGCGCTGATCCCACGCCGATGAAGGTCAGCTCTCGCCGGAACGTGGCGAGCGGGCAGGGGCCGCGTGGGAGCCACACGGTCCAGACATCGCTGGCGTCGGCGAACTAGGCGGCGTCCTGATGCGGTGGCGTCGTGAGATCTCGCCGAACCACGGCTTGCCTTCACGTCGCAAACGTTGTCCACCGGACAACCGAGGATCCAACACACACGTTGAGCGCTACAGTGCGTCCATGCTCCGGCACCGAGAGACTCATCGAAGCGGCCGCTCGGGCTGGCTGCGCGCCGCCGTGCTCGGCTCCAATGACGCGATCGTGTCCACCGCGAGCCTGATGATCGGGATCGCCGCGTCGGAGGGGTCGACTGCTGCGATCTTGACCGCGGGCTTCGCCGGCTTGTGTGCGGGGTCGATGTCGATGGCGGCAGGCGAGTACGTGTCGGTGAGCTCGCAGCGCGACTCCGAGGTGGCCGACGTTGCCAAGGAGACGCAGGAGCTCGCGACGCGCCCGGAAGCAGAGCTGCACGAGCTCACCGGAATCTACGTCGCTCGTGGCCTCGACGAGGAGCTCGCACGCAAGGTCGCGGTCCAGCTCACGGCGCACGACAAGCTCGGTGCGCACCTTCGCGACGAGCTCGGGATCGAGCAGCATCGCCTGGCGAGACCGTTCCAGGCCGCGTGGATCTCGGCCGTCAGCTTCGCCGTGTTCGCCATGCTGCCGATCCTCGGGCTCCTCATCGCGCCTCCATCGATCCGGATCGTCTCGATCGCGAGCGTCACGTTGATCAGCCTCGCGTTGCTGGGTGGTCTCGGCGGCCGGTTCGGCGGTGCGTCGGTCGTGCGGGCCTCGCTGCGGGTCACGCTGGGTGGTGCACTCGCGATGGCAATCACCGCTGGAATTGGTGCGCTGCTCGGCGTCGCTGTCGGCTAACTGCAACCTGGAACTGAGACGCGTGCGAGGTAGACTCGCGCGCGATGACCGCGACCACCGTCCCCGCTGACTATCCCATCGGTACTGCAGGCAACGCATGGGGCACGGCCGAGCGCGAGCAGTGGCGCTCGCTCCAGGGCCGCGAGCGCAGGTATGCCGACGATGTCCTCACGGTCATCGATCGCTTGCGGTCGCGCTTCGACGTCGAGCAGTACGGCACTCTCGACTACGGTCCCGACGTCTATCCGCTGTTCGCGATCAAGAATCGCGGCTGGCGCGACGACCTCTCGATCGCGCTGGTTACGGGCGGCGTGCACGGCTACGAGACCAGTGGCGTTCACGGTGCATTGAAGTTCGTCGAGCAGCACGCGATTGACTACGCGGGTTGCATCAACCTCCTGATTCTCCCGTGCGTGAGTCCGTGGGGCTACGAGCGGATTCAACGCTGGAACCCGTTCGCCGTCGATCCGAACCGCTCGTTCCTCGAGCCGAGCCCGGCGGAGGAGGCGGCCGCCGTCATGCGACTCGTCGCTCCGCTCGGCGACCGCGTGATCGTGCACATCGATCTGCACGAGACGACCGACACCGACGAGACGGAGTTCCGACCCGCGCTGGCCGCGCGCGATGGCAAACCACACGAGCCGGGCCTGATCCCGGATGGCTTCTACGTCGTCGGTGACACCGAGAATCCGCAGACAGCGTTCCAGCAAGCAATCATCGCTGCGGTCGCCAAGGTCACGCACATCGCCCCGGCGGACGCCGCGAACGAGATCATCGGTTCGCCGGTCGTCGCCTTTGGCGTCATCAATTACCCGCTCGCGAAGCTCGGCCTGTGTGCCAGCGTCACGAAGGCTCGCTACACCACGACGACCGAGGTCTACCCGGATAGCCCGCGCGCGACGCCCGAGCAGTGCAACGACGCGCAGGTGGCGGCGGTGTGGGCGGCGATCGAGTTCGCGCTGGCGCGCTGACGCTCTGTTCGCGGCGAGCCTGATCATCGAGAACGCCGCGTCCAGGCGAAGCCCGAGGGCCTCACGGAGATCTACGTCGCCCGTGGTCTCGCATGCCACGTGGCGACGCAGCTGTCGACACACGACTGTGCTACATGCCATTCGACCACATGCGCAACGTGCTTCGCCGGCCGAGCATCTGGATCCTGGCGGTCCTCGCAATCTCCACCGGTGTCGTGCTCCTCCTGCGCGCTCGAGGCCCGGTGGTGCGTACGGTCGTCGCCGAGCGTCGCGACCTCGAGCAGCACATCGTCGCGAGTGGACGCGTGCGCGTCCCGACGCGGGTCCAGATCTCGGCGCAGCTCTCCGGGCTCGTGGTCGCTGTCGGCGCGGTCGCGGGCCAGCGCGTGACCAAGGGCGACCTGCTCGTGCAGCTCGATGACTCCACGGAGCGCGCGTCGGTGGCGCAGGCCGAGGCTGCGGTCAAGCAGGCGCAGGCACGCGTCGATCAGCTACGCCGGGTCGGGGCGATCGTGGCGACCGAGTCCCTGCGCCAGACCGAGAGCAACCTCGCAAAAGCGAGGGTCGAGCTCGAGCGATCGGCCAAGCTCGCGCAGTCGGGTGCGGTTCCTGCCGTCGAGGTCGAGAACGCGCGTCGCGCGGTCGACATCGCGCAGGCGCAGAAGAATGCGGCGCAGGCACAGCAGGTCGCTGCTGCTCCGATGGGCGCGGATTCGCGAGTCGCGCTGACCGCGTTGCTGCAGGCACAGGCGCAGCTTGCGGGGGCCACGGCGCGCCTCGAGCAGACACGCAACGTCGCCCTCCAGAATGGGACGGTGCTGTCGCGCAACGTCGAGCCCGGCGACGTGGTGCAGCCGGCGCGCCCGCTACTCGAGATCGCGGCGGATGGGGAGGTCGAGCTGGTGTTCGATCCCGACGAGCGCAACCTCGCGTGGATCCGCCTCGGTCAGCTGGCGAAGGCCTCTGCGGATGCGTTCCCGCAGCAAGTGTTCGATGCCAAGGTCAGCTACATCGCTCCGTCGATCGATCCGCAGCGCGGTAGCGTCGAGGTGCGGCTCGCGGTTCCGACGCCGCCCTCGTTCCTCAAGCCCGACATGACCGGGTCGATCGATCTCACGATCGCCGCGAAGGCGAAGGTGAAGACGGTGCCGAGCAAGGTCGTGCGCGGCGTGGCGACGGCCACACCGTGGGTGCAGCTCGTCGACGACGACCGTGTCGTGCGCCGCGAGATCAAG
>JANOPP010000469.1:0-31579 GCA_031421915.1 Myxococcales bacterium
TCAGCTCGTCGAGGCCCTTGATCGAGAACTGGAGCTTCCCGCCGCGGAGCGCCGTGATGATCTTGTTGAGGTGCATGTACCGCGCGCTCGGCACCATGCCCTCGATGCCGAGGTCGGCCTTGCGCATCGTCGGCAAGATGCCCATCAGCACGACGCCCATGCCGAGCTCGCCCGCAGCAGTGCGCGCATGATCGACCAGCTCGTCGAGCTGCGCGTGCATGCGCGAGAAGCCGTCACCGGTCATCGTCTGGGCGTCGCAGTTCGCTTCGAGCTGGAACTGGCCGAGCTCGGTCGTGTAGTGCGGGTCGCGGAGGCGATCGATCAGCTTCAGCACGCCGCGGGCGGGGCGGAACTGGTCGTCGATCAGGAACATCTCCTGCTCGGCCCCGATCCGGCGCACGCCCTGATCGAACATGTCCTGCGCGATCATGCGTTCGAGTGCGCGCAGGTCCGCGAGGATCGCGCTCATGAATTCGCGCTGACGCTCGGCGTCGTCGCGGCCGTCTACGTTCTTGTGCTCGCGGGTCGTCATCGGTTCAAGCGGGTTTCTGGTCGCGGGTCCACGCGTCGAGAATCTGCGGCAACTTGCGGCGCCATGTCACCCAATCGTGGTGCCAATCCGGCCCCCAGGAGTCGACTCGGTTCGGAATGCCTGCCCGGCCAAGGACGCTCGCCAGGTTCCAGGACTCGCCGATGTCCTCGGCTTTGCCTTCCCCCGACGCGAGCAGGATGAACCGCGAGCGCAGCACGTCGAGGTGCCTGCCGGCGAGGCTGGGGACAAAATGCAGCGGGGACGACACCCAGAACTCGTCCGAGAAGTCATGGGGTTGGGCGTCGTAGAACCGGCGGAGGTCGTAGGTCCCGCTCATCGCGAGCGCGCGGGTGAACACGTCGGGGAACCGGCAGACCGCGGCCACGGCGTGGAAGGCGCCGATCGAGGCGCCGGCGGTCCAGAGGTCGATCTCGGGCGACTTGCAGTCCGCCCGCATCGCCGGGACCACTTCCTGGCGGACGTAGTGATGGAACTGGTTCTGCAGCCACATCTGGTGGCGAGCCGAGCCCTCGCGGCTGACCAGCGCCTTGCCCGCGACGGAGTCGCACGAGTAGACCTTGATCCGGCCGGTGTCGAGCAGCGGCGCGAGCGCGTCCATCATCTGGAAGCGCTCGATCTCCTCGGCGTCGCCGCCCGCGGTCGGGAACAGCAGGATCGGCTGGCCGATCGTGCCCCAGCGGACGAGCGTGACCTCGCGCTGAACGCGGTCGCTGTACCAGCGCGCGACGACCTTGTCTCCGCGGATACCCATCAGCCGACCTGCTTGGAGTTGTCGGCGCGCCACGCCTGCACGCGACGCCAGAACAGCTCGGTGAACTGCTCGATCTCGTGCTTGGGGTAGAGCGCCGCGACCTTGGCGCGGAACGCGGACTTCGCGTCCTCGGTGCCGAAGAACTCCCACGCGACCTCGTCGAGGTGTGGCAGGTGCTTCGCGCAGAACTCCTCGAACCGCGCCGCTTCGAACCGCTCCTCGGCGATCGCGGCGTAGGCGCGGAGCTTCTCGCGGTACGGCAGGTTCTGCTCGGCGATCGCATAGAACGGCGCCCAGTCGAGGTTCTTGCGGAACGGCTTCTTGGTCACCGCGCAGAAGATCGACCACCGGAGGTTCGCCTTCACCAGCCACGGGAAGTGGCGATGGAGCGACGTGACCTGCGAGTCAGGGCAGGGATTCGCGAAGTCGATCGGGTACCAGGTGCCGTCCTTGCGCAGGGACTCGCAGGAGTTGAAGTCCCAGCCAAAGAACGCGTTGATCGTGAGCGTGGTATCGCGCAGGAGCTGTGCCTCGTCAGCGGAGACGAAGCTCTCTTCCTGCGAGTAGCGATCGTGCAGCGGCTCGTCGGGGAGGTACTTCACGAGGTGCGTCTGCGGGCCGAGGCCGATGCAGCGGACGAAGCTGTCGAACGGGTTCACGGCGGCCTGCAGGTGCATCACGCCCTTGCCGCTGTCCTCGTAGGTCTTGCGGAGTGAGGCCTCGTCCTTGACCCGGGTCACCGCGCGCCAGCCGCCGCCGTCGTACGGCTTCATGAACATCGGGTAACCGATCTGGTTCCCGATCACGCCGAGGTCGAACAGCTTCGCGTACGCCTTGAGCGTCGGTGCGAGATCCGCGGTCGGCTCGTACGCCTTCGGCGGGATCATCCAGGTCTCGGGGATCGGCATCCCGAGCTTCATCATCGCGCAATAGGAGGTGTGCTTCTCCATCGACTGCACGGACCACGGGTTGTTGAGGACGTAGAGGCCGTCCATCAGGATCGCCTTTTTGATCCACTCGCGACTCGTGTGATACCAGTGCGTCAGCCGGTCCAGGACGACGTCGTAGCTGCACGGCTGCTTCAGATCGAACGGTTCGATCGTCACGCGGTCGACGGCGATGTTCACCGTGTCTCCGCCGTGCGGAATGGCGAGGTCGAGCTTCGCGAGGATCTGCTCGAAGCACGCGGGCCAGCAGATGTCCGCGCCGAGGGACAGGCCGATCTTGCGAGTCACGGTTGCCATGGGATCTCCCTACTCATACACGTGGAGAAACGGACCTGGCATCAGCCAAGACAGGCCTTCGCGCAGCCGGTCACGCCAGTTCTCCCAGTTGTGCCCGTCGCGGGCTTCCACGTACCGCACGTCCATGCCCGTCGACAGCAACAGCGGAACCAGCGACCGGTTCTCGTAGATCAGCGACTCGTACATGCCGCAGCTCACGAACACGCGCTCGGAGACCGGCCGCGGATCGGCACGGAACCGGTTCATCATCGCCACGACCGGGTCGAACAGTGGGCCGCGGTGGTTGCGGTCGCCGATGTCGGTGAAGGCGAACGATCCGGACTGCAGGAGGAGCCGGCCGAAGAACCCGGGATACCTGTACGCCGCCGACAGGGTCGCGACCGCACCGAAGCTGGCGCCCATCAGGCACCGGCTCTGCGGCTGGGAATCGATCGGGAACAGGCGCTCGACGTACGGCACGAGCTCCTCGACCAGGAACTTCGCGTGGCGCTCGTCGTCGGCGTACTCGCGGAGCCGATCCGGAGAGCTCGTGAACACGACGATCGCGTCGGCGAACTCGAGGCGATCGATCATGTTGTCGAGGACGTTGCCCATCGACGCGTAGCGCAGGTAGTCGTGGCCGTCGTGGACGACGAGCAGCGGGTACTGGCGGTTCCGCTGGAACCTGGCCGGGACATAGAGCCCGAACCCGCGGCGGCCAAACGTCTTCGAGTCGATCCAGATCTCGTCGCGGTGCCCCTTCGCGGCGGTCGGGTCCTCGTGGATCCAGCTCGGGATCTCGTAGCCGGTCCCGTGTGCGACCGAGTTGGCGCCGAACGGATCGCGAGCGTGGTTCGGGTTGAGCGGATCCTGGATCCACTCACCGTGGCCGTGGCGAACGACCTCGAGCTTGTACTCGACGCGCGAGCCGGGCGGCAGCTGCAGCGTGCGGTGCCAGACATCGGTGCCCTCGACGCGCGTCAGCTGCTGCGACGACGGCAAGCCGAACACCCAGTGCTTGAGGTGGACGGCCTCCGCGTCGCCGCGCCACACGAACGTGATCACGCTGCCGTCGACGACCGGGAAGCTGTGGCTTCCGAAGAACGCATCGACGGCCTCGCGGGTGCGGGGACCTGCTTCGAGCTCGGTGATCGCGCGGCTGCTGATCACGAACGACCTCGGGGCAGAACAGGGCTCGAGAACCGGCTCGGCGAGCCCTTCCATCCGTGCTCGACCTCGCCCGTGGTGGTCAGCCGGGCGGCCGCAGCGGCCTTGATCGAGCCGAGCTCGAAGATCATGCGCGAACCATGCTCCATCGCGACGCAGGTCGCGGGCGCCATGCGACGGGCGAACAGCTGGATTCCGCCGCGCGCATCGAGGTTGATGCGGCGACGCGGATCGGGGAGCACGACGACGCCGCGCGCGAGCCCGAACCCGACGTCGAGGACCTGGGCGATATCGGAGCCGTACGGCGGGTAGTCATGGAACAGGACGATCCGCTCGGTGAGGACCATCGCGCCCGCGGCCCACGCGAACACCGGCTTGTCGGCGGCGAGCCCGAGCACGTCGAACAGCGCGAGCCGGTTGAGCAGTGAAGCGACGTGGCCGCCGGCGATCACGATCGCCTCGGTGGTCGCGAGGATGGCGCGCAACTCCTGGCGGTGGCGCGCGATCACGGGCCGCGAGCCGACGCGCCACTGGAGCTCGAACGCGTGTCGCAGAGCATCGCAGCGCTCGATGTGATCCGCGTCGAGATGGCGGAACTGGTCGACGGAGACTTTCTCTTCCTGCGCGAGCAGCTCGGGCTCGACATAGCGCACCGAGACGGTGCGGGCGGCGTCCTCGATCTTGTCGAGGCGCACGCGATAGAACGTCTGCATGTGGCGAAGCCGCTGCTGGCGCGCCTGATACGCAGCGGTGAACGGCAGGTCCTCGCGGAACACCTCGATGCTGCGCTTGTGGAGGTCGAGGTTGATCGCGGGGACGCCGAGCGTCTCCTTCATCGCAGCGTCGTCGCCCTCGCGCTCCTGGTAGCCCGCGCGCACGAGCGCGACGGGACCCTTGATCCCGTACTCGGCGAGCACGGCGCCGATGTCGGGCGTCGTGCCCTGGGGGCCGAGGAGAACGACGGTGCCTGCCTTCATCCGTGCGCTCGGACCTTCACCGTTTGCCCGACGACGTCGAGCATGTGTCGCAGGTGCTCGTAGTTCTCGTGCTTGAGGCGAATCCACGCGTTCGCCATGTAGCCAGCGGAGACCGGCTGCGTCGGCGTGCCCTCGGGCGGCAGGTGCCAGTCGATCAGGTTCTGGCCGAACATCTCGCGGACTCGCGCGAGGCCGTCGTAGCCGGTGATCCGGCCATCGCACTCGGAGCGCAGCGCGATGATGCCAGCGGCGAACCTCCGCGACGGATACTGCTCGGGCCGCCCCCACGCCTGGAGCATCGACCACTCCTTGTAGAGGTCCATGTCGTTCGCGACGTTGTAGAGGTCCCACGCGCGCACGCCCGGCGGGCGGCACCCGATCTCGGAGAACTTGAGGCCCTTGGGGCCCGAGAACCACTCCATGTGGGTCGCGGACGTCTCGATCCCGAGGAGCGTGACGACCTTCTGCGCCATGGCTTTGACCTCGGCGTAGCCGGCCGTGTCGATCCGGTTCGTCGTCACGAACTGCGGCGAGATCCAGCGCGTCCGCATCGCCTCGAGGACGTTCGGGTAGTAGTGCGTCGCGAACTCGTGGACGACCTGACCGCGCAGCGTGAGCGTGTCGAAGAAGCCCTCGTGACCCTCGATGAACTCCTCGACGGCGATCGAGCGGTTGTTGCCGAGCTCGCGGAGCGCGGCCTCGAGATCTCGATCGCTGTCGAGGCGCGATGTGCCCGAGGCGCCGGCACCGTCGCGCGGCTTGACGATCACGGGATAGCCGACGCGCTCGATGAACGCGCGGATCTCGTCGAGCGAGCCCGTGCCGAGCGACTCCGCACACGGCACGCCGCCGGCGCGTAGCACTTCCTTCATCGCCGGCTTGTCGCGGCACAGGAACGCCGTCCGCACCGAGGTACCCGGAATGCCGGCCGCCTCGCGCACGTGCGCGGTCGGCATGATGTGCGCCTCGACCGTCGCTTCGAGGCGATCGATATGCTTGTGCCGCTGGATGAACTTGACCGCGTCGAGCACCTGCTGCGCATTGGTCACGTTCGTGACTTGCTGGTAGTGCGTGAGCCAGTGGCGCAGCTCGTCGTCGAGCGAGTCCTTGCTGCCCTCGCCGATCGCGCTGATCGTCGCGCCGACCTCGGCGAGACCACGGATGAACTGCTTCTGGTTCGCGGGGAACCGGGGCTCGATGAAGACGATATGCATCAGTGCCGTCCTGCCGCTGCGAGCTTGCCGTAGACAAGCTCGTAGAGCTTGCCCTGAACGTCCCACGAGAAGTCCTGGGCCATTCCGTTCTGGATCAACCGCTGCCACTGCTTCTGATCGCGATACGTGGTGAGCGCGGCCTCGATCGCCCAGCGCAGGCCGGCCTCGTCGTGATGATCGAACACGAAGCCCGTGCCCTCACCGGTGCGCGGACTCCATTGCGTCACCGTGTCGGCGAGCCCGCCGGTGCGATGCACGATCGGCACGGTGCCGTAGCGCAGGCTGTAGAGCTGGTTGAGCCCGCACGGCTCGTAGATCGACGGCATCACGAACATGTCTGCGCCGGCCTCGATCAGGTGAGCGAGGTCGTTCTTGAACCCATTGTAGAAGCAGACCTGCCGCGGGAACTGGCCCTGCAGGCGCCGGAACATGTCCTCGAGCCCGGGCTCGCCGCTGCCGAGCACGACGAGCTGAAAGCCGTGCTTGCGCAACAGCTCGAACATCACCGGCTCGAACAGCTTGAAGCCTTTCTGACCGACGAGCCGCGACACGACGCCGAGCACCGGCACGCCCTCGACGTACGGCAGCCCGAGGCTCGTCACGAGGTGCTGCTTGTCGCGCTCCTTGCCGGAGAGATCCTTCGCGCTGTACGCGTGGGGGATGTGCTTGTCGTGCTCCGGCGACCACTCGCCGTAGTCGACCCCGTTGAGGATCCCGACGACCGTCGCCGACCGAGCCCGCAGGAAGCCGTCGAGTCCGCCGCCGTACTTCTCGCCCTGGATCTCTTTCGAGTAGGTCGGGCTGACCGTGCTCACGCCGTCGGCGTAGAGGATCCCCTGGAGCAGGAAGTTCACGCGGCCGGCCTTCATCAGATCCTGGTGGAACAGGTGCGAGACCGCGCCGAGGTTCGTATCGGGCCCGACCGCGACCGGAAAGCTGCCCTGGTACATCAGGTTGTGGATCGTGAGCAGCGAACGCGTCCGCGCGAATCGCGGATCCTTCGCGACGAGCGTCTTCACGATCATCGGCAGCAGGGACGCCTGCCAGTCGTGGCAGTGGATGATGTCAGGCGCGAAGTCGAGCCGCTGACAGATCATCAGCGCGGCGTACGACAGCGCGAGAAACCGGCGATGCTCGTCGGCGTCGCTCGTGTAGAGCCGGCCGCGCGCATACAGCGCCGGGCAGTGGACGAAGTACACTGGCATTCCCGCGAGGCGAACCCGAAAGATCTTGCATGCGTAGTGGTGCGCGCCGAGCCCCACATCGAGATCCATGATCGCCTCGAACAGCTCCTTGCTCGTATCGACCTTGTCGTAGAGCGGCAGCACGACGCGCGTGTCGTGACCCGCGCGATGCAGATAGGCGGGCAGGGCCGCCATCACATCCGCGAGACCACCGGTCTTGGCGAAGGGCGCCATCTCCGACGCGACAAACAGCACGTTCACGGAACAACCAACCTATCACTGCCACCAGCGCAGGAGCGCGGTTGCGAGGGGAACCGCGAGGCGTTCGACCTTCGCGGGGGCGATGCGCATCTGCACGAACGGCTGGAACGGATCCGCGAGGAGGTCGCGCCGAACCTCGAGGCACATGGCACGCCCGGGCCGCGCCATCACGTGGTCGTACGCCAGCGTGCTGGGATGGAGCGGGTACGTCGTACCGTCGGCAACGGTGACGTCGAGCGCGGCCATGATCCGGCGCAGCTCGTCGACGACCCCCACGGGCGCGTAGTTCGTCCCGTCGAGTGCCTTCGAGATCACGTCGACCTCGGGCCGCAGCGGCCAGGTCAGCTCGACATCGGGCTCGTACGCCGCTCGCAGACTCTGGACGATCGCGAGATCCACCTCGACGTCGACGGTGCGCGGCGCATACGTGTGAAGCAGGAGCATCGCGCCATCGGGGGCAAGCTCGGTCGTCGCGTCGAGGACCAGCGCGACGTAGCGGTCGTACAGCGTGCGAAGTAGCTCGCGATCCTCGGACGAGGTGATCCACGGCATCAGCCCGGGCGTGACCTTGCCGGCCTTGAACTCCGCCGGATCTGCGTCGACGCGCCGGTTGCAGTCGATGAACGTGCGCGGGATCCGCGAGCACACGATCGCTACCGAGCGCGTGGGCGCTGCGGCGACCAGCAGCCGCGCCGTCGCCGACCCGAGCTCCGGCGCACCGGCGTCCGTGTTGACGTGGAAGAAGTCGACCAGCCCCGCCGGCAAGGGGCTCGTGAGCCGCGCGGCCAGGGCCGTGAAGTCCTCGGTCTGCGTGGCGCCGTGTGGGATCTCGATCACGAGATCGACGGGCGCATCCGGCCGCGCCTCGGCCCCGCGCACGACCGCGATGTCCGCGATTCCGTCGACCGAGAGGAGGGCAAGCATGGCGAAAACCTTGTACAGGAATCCCGTCGCCGATGCGTGCCCGGAAGCTACCTACGCGGGCCCGGAATCTCCACGGCTCGCCCGGTCGCGACGTAGCGGCTGCCCGACCACGAGAACCTCTGGTGGCGGCGGTCGCCATGCATCAGCCAGGTCTCGATGCTGAGGTCGGGCATGCCGTCGAGCTTCGGCTCGCCGACCGAGCTGAAGGCCAGCGGTCCCTCGGCGTCGAAGCTCGTGATCAGCGTCCCACACCCACCCGGACCGAGCCGGTAGACCCGGACCTCGTCGTAGCCATGGCCGAGGGCGAACCCGGAGTCGTCGGGCAAGGCGTCCTCGGGGAGCGCCTCGCATGCCGCGGAGGCCGGCTGGGGTGCGACCGACGGTGCGCCCGCATCCAGGGGCGTCCCGCCGCAGGCACCGAGGAGGAGCCATGCCAGCACGAGACGAGGGGTCATGATCGTCCGGACGGCCCGCCCCGCCGAAAGTTGCACGTCAGTCGCGTCGGTGCAGGGGCGCGAAGATCATCATAGGGAGCGGATGCAGGTTCCGGATCGCTACGAGCCAGCGCCCGCCGCGAGCGCAGAGGGTCTGGAGCCTTCGGCAACCGCGGAGCAAACGTGGCGGCAGTTGCTCGCGCGACATGACATCCCGGCACCCCCCGGCGTGCCGCGGGCCTTCGTGCACTCGTTCGTGACCCCGTGCGATTGGTGTAACGGGTCCGGACAGGGGACCGAGTACGGAGGAGGTCCTTGCTACGGCTGTAACGGCGGCAACCTCTACTCCGAGCAGCAGCATCCATATCCTCAGAGCTTCGAGCAGTGCTTGTACTTCGCCGGGCAGGGCTCGCGGCTCGCGGCGGCCGAGGCTCTGGCCATCGAGTCGATCCGGCGAAGCTCGGTCCTCGCCGGCATGCCGTTCGTGGCGCCGCCGTCCGTGCACTGGAAGCTCGAGTGCTTTCTCGACATTCCGTACCCGCCAGGCGCGACCTCTCGATCGCTGGCCTGGCTGACGTCCCAGGGCGAGGCGATCGAGACGGGCAAATCGCTCCTCGATCTGCTCCGCTGCGCGTCCGAGGCGTTCTCGCGCATCAAGCTGCGCGGCGCGACCACCGCATTGGATCCCTTCGAGCCGCTCCTCGAGCTGGCGTCGCTTGGCTACACGTTCGCGTCGGACCGCGAGGGCCTCGCCCTTGCCGCGGCGCAGGTCACGCCGGACCTGCCGTGGATCGCGCGGTCCGGAACCGATGCACAGTTGAAGCAACGACTCGTCACGGATCCGTACCCCACGGTGATCACCATCGGCCGGCTCGGGCGACGAGAGCTCGCTCCCGACGTGCTGGAGCTCGTGTGGCACAGCGACCCCGATCTCCAGCGTGTAGCGCTCCGCGTCGTTGCCTCGTTGCAGTACGACACATTCTCGGCGCTACGGATCCTGCACCCGATCATCCTTGATCGGAGCGCCAGGCGGAATGTTCGCGAGGCCGCGCTGGCCACGATGCACACGCTTCTCGATCGACCTGCGCCGCCTCAAGGAGCCGGGGCGTTCGAGGACAGCATCGACTGGAGCGTCGTCCAGCAGCTCCTCGACGAAGGAGGCCACCGCACGCCCGCGCGGCCCGTCTGGTTCGAGGCGACGCGTGATGTCACGCGGGTCACCTGCACGCGCTTCACCGAGGAAGGAGAGCAGGAGTTGATCGTCCGCCGCGCAGGGAACGTCGACGTGATCGCGCACGCCGGTGGTCGGCGCACCGAGCGATCGATGTCGCTCCGTCGAGGCGTATGGACGCGCCTGATGATCGCACTGGTCGCGGCGGGCTTTCCGTCGCACGAGCGCACGGAGGCGCCGGTCACCGCACGCACCGTGCTCGCATGGCAGCGTGGCAACAGCGTCACGTCGATCACGTTAGGCGAGCTCGGCCCGTACGCGCCGGTGCGCGAGATCCTGTCGGAGCTCGATCCGCCGGCTACGCCGACGCCGGCGAAGCACGAGGCCGACGAGAAGCCCTGACCCCAACGAGCCGTGGCCACTCGCCGCGCAACCGTCGTTGCTCTCCACGTGAACGATCTGCGCGGCGACGTCGCTCGTGTAGCCTGCTGTGTCCAGCGTCCACGCCTCGACGACCTAGGACCAGGACCCGAAGCTGGCGGCTGCTGCACTCCTTTAAAAATATCGGCGAAATAGCTTGCGGCTTGAATGTAGTGAGCTAAGGTAAGAGAGGTGTTGAACACAAGGCGCAAGACCGGTGGTTCGAGGTCGGCCACAGGGTCGGCGCGCCCGTGCCAACGCACCCAACCGAAGCGACGGCGCCCACGACCGTTGAAGCGGCACGTTCAGCTCGACTTGCTGACAGCGCCGAAGCGCAAGGCGGGCAAGGGCAAGCGCCTCGGGCGACCGCCCACGAACGGTCGCGCTGGGTCACCGCACACGGTGCGGCCCACGCTCGAGGCGAAACACCCGGTGCACATCGTGCTCCGCGCTCTCGCGGCAATCGGGAGCCTGCGGAAGCGCGAGATCTATCAGGCGATCCGGTGGGCGACGATCTGCGCGGCGAAGCACGAGGGCTTTCGGATCGTTCACGTCAGCATCCAGCGCACCCACGTGCACATGCTCGTCGAGACGGCGAACAAGCAGGCCCTCTCGCGAGGGATGCAGGCGTTCCAGATCTCGGCGGCCAAGTTGATCAACGCCGCGATCAGCAAGAAGCGGGACGAGCGGCGCCGCGGGACGGTGTTCCCGGACCGCTATCATCAGGAGATCATCACGACCCCGCGTCAGGCGCGAAACGCCCTGGCGTACGTGCTGAACAACTGGCGCAAGCACCGCGAGGACCGTGGGCAGCGCGAACGGCGTTGGATGGTCGATCCGTTCTCCACGGGCGTGCTGTTCAACGGCTGGAAGGAGCTCGCGGACAAGGATGTGATGTGGAAGTGGAGGGACACCTACGAGCCGATGGTCGTGTGGTTCCCGAAGACATGGCTCCTCAGCGAGGGGTGGCGCAGGTATGGAGCGATCGGGTGCGACGAGGTGCCGAGCGCGGGGATCGCGCGACGTCGGTAGACCGACTCACCGCGCGGGTCGAATCGACGTCACCTCGGCAGGCTCCGCTGCGAGCGAAGAGGCCGCCGTCGAGACAGCTTCCGGCGGTGCCGAACGGTCGCGCGATCGATGAAGCTCGCCTGGTCCGGCGTCAGCTCGACGCCTAGCTTCGCCGGTTTGCGCTGATCATTCACCACCCACAGGGTCACGTGCGCACGGGCCTCCTTGCCGAGCGTCTCCCACCATCCGAGCATCGCGAGCTCCTCGTCGCTGGGCGCGTTGTGGATCGGGTCGGCGTGCTCGAACGGTGTGGAAAAGAGCGCACCGCGATGACTTGCGGCGAACTCGTCGGCGAGTGATTCGTCCGCGAACCGACGGTTGATGCGCGGAGACGCGCGCACGATCTGGAGGTGCCCGATCTCGTGCAGCAGTACCTGATAGAGCATCAGGCGCCGGATCGCCCAAGGCGGCCACTGTCCTCGGTCCGGTGCCCCGAACTCAGCGGCACGTGCTCCGCCGCGCATCATCTCGCGAAGGCTCATGCGGATCGGGAGGATCGAGCACAGCGTGACGTCACGACGGCCGCGCGCCGTCACGTAGCCGAGACGGCGCCTGCCGTGGCTGGTCTCGGACAACCAGATGTCGCCGAGGCGCTCGAGGAGCCGTGGGTCGAGGCGCTCGAGGACAGTGTTGACGTCAACCATGTCTACGTAGCCGGTCAGGTGCAGGCTCATCGCTGTGTCCTTTCGATCGTTCTCCAGTGCAGGTCCGTGGTGACGACGGATTCGTTCACCACGATCGAGATGTCGTCGTCGACGGTCGTGATGCGCTCGCCTTCCTTGGCCAGCGCGCGGAGCCTCGTGATGACCGCCGTGCGCTGTTGGTAGTCGTCGGGCAAGGGGCCGCGGCCGCCATGGAGATTGGCGATCGCGAGGTGCCGGATCCCCAGCGGGGCGCACAGGCCGCGCTCCGCGGCCCGCAGGATCGCAGTGCGAAGCTCCGCACTGCGAGGGCGGACGTGCAGGCTGTTGAACACCACCGCGGGCTCGCCGTCGGTGATCGCGAAGCTTCCGAACAGAAAGCCGCACGCCTCGCCGCGGTCATTCTCGATGTGGAAGCAGAACGTGAGTGGGTCTCGCCACGCCGCGAGCACCTCGGGCCTCGTCGCGTACCGGGGATCTGTGTACGAGGGCGTGTCGCTGCGGAAGCAGCTGCGCGCGCGCACATCGGCAAAACGCAGGTACGTGACCAGATCGCGACGCTTGTCGAGCAGCCGGACGACGAAGCGCTGGCCGCGGACTGTGAAGTCCTGCGCCGCAGCGACGCCGAGGCCGACAAGGTCGCCGGTCGCGAGCGCGGATGCCCACCGTGGGTGCCCGAGGCGGCCGGCGAGCTCGTGCACGATCGCGCGTACGGGCTGCGGCGTGCTGACGGCGTCCGCGAGCAAGCTCTTCCAGCGCTGGATCGACCAGAGCTCCATTCTCGAGTCGAGCCTCGTCGGATCGAGCAGCACCACGCGCAGGGCTGCGTCATCGCCGGCCAGGCGGCGGGCTACCTCGTAGGCTGTGCCGGCCATCGCGCTCGATCGAACGCGCTCGAGCTCGTCGAGGAGAGCCTGCGGTTCGCAGGTGCTCACGTTCCGGCCGTGGAGCCAGGCGAACACGCCGGTGTGGGGACGGGTACCTGTCCTCTCGAGCCAGAGCCGAACGAACGCGGAGAACCAGCGGAGCGCGTCCTCTGCGCGCTGGTTGTGTACCGAGCGGTACGCCATCACGCAGGCGCGCGCGTGATCGTGGTCGAGTCCTCGAGCGGCAACGACCAGCTCGAAGACGTACACGGGATCGGCGCCGTCGCGCAGAAGCTCGCCATACCGATCGATCACCAGCTGCCCGGCGCGAATCGGATCGAGCGCGCACAGGGCTTCGAGAGCTGCCAGCCAGATTCTCGGGACGATCGGTAGCTCCGCAAGCGGCGTGGCGATCGCGTCCGCCGCGAGGCTGCCTCCGAGGTGGACGAGGATCCTCAGTCGCGCGCGTACCACGTCGATTGGCCACCCGGGCTGGGTGAGTGCCGAGCGCAAGCAGCTGCGCGCCACACCGATGAGCACGCGCCGACGCGGGCGCGCGTTCGCTGACAGCGCGACGCCTTCGTCGAACGATGCGCGCTCGCTGGCGCGAGCATCGACCAGGTCGTACGTCTGGCACCCTGCCAGGCCGAGCTCGATCGGGCGCGGCAACTCGCGTCCGGATCGTGCGAGCTCAGCGGCGCGCAGCGCGATCCGGTCGGCGAGACAGGCATCGACCGCGACTCCCCATCGCCGGCACAGCGCGAGCGCTGCATCGACGTCCACGCCTGCACGGCCCGTGAGATCGAGGAACGTGGGTCGAGCAATCTCGTCGTCGAGAACCCAGGTGCGCGGCAGTGAACCGCCGGTGCGCATGCCGTGGCGCCAGATGGACGCGTACGTGACGACGAGGTGACGCGTACGGGATGGGAGCCACCGTGGGTCTCGTAACCAGTGCGGCAGTTGCCATGGAGTGCTCGGTTCACAGCACTGGTAGGTCTCGCGGTCGCGCCGCACCAGCAGGTGGATCTCGGCCCGCACATGCGCACGGTCCGCGATCAGCTCGGGCCGGTTGATGCGCTGGAGCATCCGCAGCGCGGCGACGAACTGGCCGTGTCGGCACATTCCGCGAGCCAGCTCGAGCCGGGCGTACTCCCGTAGTAGAGCGCGATCGATCTGCTCCGCGAGCTCGCCCGCGCGCTCGAGCTGGTCCATCGCGATCGCTTCGCGCACGAGCAGGAGTCCCGCGCCCGCCCGGATGCTCTCTTCGCGCGCGTGACGAATCGAAGTCCCGAACCGCAGCGCGAGCCGTCCGAGGTGCGCGGTCGCGAACGCCCTCTCTCGCGGACGCAGCTGTGCCGCGAGGCGCTCGGCTTCGACGAGCCGCGTGGAGTCCTTGGTCTCCGCGATCGTGTCGACCAGCGCGATCAGTCGTGCGAGCGACGGTGCAGGTCCGAGAACGGCCGTCCAGTAGCGGCCTCGTGGTGGGACCGACGCGACCTCGATCACGCGCTCGGCGACCTCCAGTGCGTTCAACCGTCGAGCGACATCGAGCGCAGCGATCGCACATGGCGCCCGCGCGGACATCCACAGCGCACGCGCCGCGAGGGCAAGAGCAGCAACCTCCCTATCGAGGTGCGTGCAGAGCAGCTCGACGAGCAACGTCCGGAGAGGGACCGGGCACGTCGCGCGCGCGGCGATCTCGCGAATCGCGGTGCGCGTCGCTTCGAGTGATACGCCGTACCGCCGCAGTACGGGCACGCGACGCACGACTGCGTCGAGCTGCCAGCTCGGAGCGGCGATCTGGTTGTGAGCAAGCAAGAGCGAGCCGAGCTCCGACGCCAGGTCTGCGTCGGGAGCTGGGCTCGCGGTATGAACCGCGACCATGGATGTACCTCCGGTAGCCCGTGTCGCGAACGACACGGGGTCAGTCCCTCGAGAGCCGCAAGCGGCGAGGACTAACTGAAGCGGAGGCGGAAGCGCATCGTCATGGCAGTGGCCGACCTGGTTCCACTCTATGGGGGACGGCAGTGTCCCAGCAACCGAAAACGGAGGACCAGAGCGCCGCCACGTTAGGATGCGGCATGAAGACGTCTGGAAGGTGCCCGAAGTGCCAGCACGACGACATCCTGCGCATCGAGGGCCAGGTCGGTACTCACGGTGCTGGGAACAACATCATGACCGGGTGGACGATCTGGAGTGCCGTGAAGGTCACCCGCATGCTGTGCACGAGCTGTGGGTTCTCCGAGGAGTGGATCGACGATCCGGACGACATCGCGAAGCTCGTGAAGAAGTTTCGCGACGGTTGACGGGTCAGCCATAGCGGATCTGGACGTTCTCGATCAGCGCGCGCAGCGCATGTTTCACGCCATCCGTCGTCGGGTGCTTGACGATCGCCCAGCCCTCGCCCTCGTAGTGCGCGCTTCGCGGCATCCCGACCTTGGGCGTGCGCATCTCGACGAGAGCATCGCCGCATGCCTCGATCGCACCCTCGAGTCCCGCGACCGACACGATGTGCGTGCCCCGGCCGTGACCGCGAAAGAATGCCGAGCCGGCCGCACCGATGCGGGGCTTCGGGTCGAACGTGTCGAGGGCGATCAGGCGCGCCCAGTCGGAGACGAGATCGGTCCCGTGCGCGATGCCCATGAGCGGCATGATCTGCACACCGGGTGGCCGGACGCCGACCTCGTTGACGAGTGCGGTCTCGTCCTCGCGCAGGAACCACTCCATGTGGGTGAGCGCCGTGCCCGCGGCGGTCGTGGCTTGATCGCCGAACAGCGCCGTGAGCGCGGCCGTGTTGATCGGATGGAACTTCGTCCACGTCGGGTCGTCGTCCTCGCGCGGCAGGAGGACCGCGTACTGGACCCAGGGCGTCTCGAGCACCTCCAGCGGCGACGGGAAGTAGCGGGTGCCCGATCGCCACACCGGAACGCCGCGAATCGTCACGGTCTCGCAGGTGTGCTCGCGCGCGCGGACGAACTCCTCGACCTGGAGCGGTGTGGCGGGCGTCGGCGGCGCCTCGAGGGCCGCGAGATCCTCCGCTGACTCGATGCGGTAGGTCGCGCGCGCGCCGAGACCGGCCTGAGGTTTGAGGATCACGGGATAGCCGTGGTCGCCGATGAATCGCTCGAGCTCGGCGATGGAGCGCACGAGCTGGCTGCGCGCGACCGGCACGCCACGCCCGCGCAGCACGTCCTTCATCCGATCCTTGTCGCGAAAGGCGCGCGCGGTGACCCTGGAGAGGCCCTCGATCCCGACGGCATCGCGCACCTCGGCCATCGGCAGCTGGAGCTCTTCGAGCATGCCGGCGAGCCGGTCGACGGGACCGATCGATGTCGTGATCGCGCGGACCGCGTGCGTGAGCTGCGCGCTGTCGAGGCAGGCGTCGACGCGAAAGTGAGCTGCGATGCGGGGCTTGAGCTCGGCGGGGATGAGGTCGGACGGGTCGCAGCTGATCACGCTGAGCGTGACGCCGTCGAGCGCGGCGAATGCCTTGACGTAGGCGTTGGTGTTGCCGAGGAAGTGCGGAGCGATGAAGACGACGTGCGGCATGTGGTCCTACGACGCGAAGAGGTGAACGTCGGTGGCCGCTGCCATCGCCATCTCGCGTGCGACGGCGAGATCGGGATGCCGCATGACGATGTAGCCGTCGGAGAGCAGGGTCGCCTTCCAGTCGCGCCGGGGCGTTCCGGGGCGCAGCAGGGTGTCCTCGACGATGTGCGGCCGGTACCGCTGGTAGAGCTCGGTGAGCCCGACCATCCGGCTGATCCGCCCGTGTCCCTGTGCGCGCTTGAACACGATCGCGACGTTGTACTTGCGCTCGGTCGGCGCCTCGAACGTCCGGTGCGTCGCGACGCGCGCCCACTCGCGGAACAGATCGATGTCGCTCGTGTAGTTCATCAGGTCGACGACACACGCGCCGCCGGGCCGGCACGCGATCTCGCCGAACACCACTTCGCCGGTTGGCGTGCGGAACCACTCCATGTGAACCATGCCGTCGCCCATGCCGAGGGCGCGCAGGACGCCGCGACCGAGCTCGATGCCGGGCCGGAGGTGCGGCTGGTCGAGATCCCGTACCGAGATCATGATCGGCGATACCCACTCCTGCGATCGCATCTCGAGCGCGTTCGGCAGGTACTGCGTCACGCTCTCGTACGCGGGCACACCGTCGATGCAGACCGCGTCGTAGGTGTACTCGTCGCCCGCGATGAACTCCTCGCAGATCGCTTCCGCGACGTGGCGGAGCTGCGGCAGCACGGCGGTCAGCTCGTCGGCCGACGAGATCTTGTACGTGTCCGCGCTCCCCGCGCCGCTGATCGGCTTGATGATCGCCGGATATCCGATCGCCTCGATCGCCTTCCAGACGTCCGCGATCGAGTGGACGCGCTGCGCTCGCGGCACGCGCAGCCCGGCCGCCGCGACGCGGTCCTTCATCAGCTGCTTGTCGCGGAACCCGCGCACGGTGTCGACCGACATCCCGCCGAGTCCGAACCGCTCGCGGAGGCGTGCGGCCGTCATCACCAGCGGCTCCCAGTTCGCGAGCACGTGATCGATGTGGTGACCGCGCACCCAGTTGTGGACCCGCGCGACCACGTCCTCCTCGTCGAGGAGCGACGGGACCTCGAGGTATCCTGACAAGTACCGGCGCAGCTCGGCATCCGGGGTGCCGTCGCCGACGCCGAACACCTCGACGCCGACCTCGGCGAGCCCGCGGGTGAATTCCCGCATCTCGGGCGGATACCGGGGCGACAGGAACACGACGCGCATGGCGCGGCACCCTAACGCGTTCGTGCGCCCGTTGTAGAGTGTCTACCGTGGCGATGAACGCGGTCCGGTACGGCACCCTCGTGGTCGCGCTCTCTGGCTGCGGCGATGACGGTGCGCCCAGACCCGACGCGCGCATGACGCGGCCGCTCGCGATAGCGGCCGTGGAGGACCTCGGCCTCCTGCCGCTGCCGTCGGCGGTGGCGGTCGGCCGCGACGGCGGTCAATCCGGGACGCTCGGAGGAAAGATCCTCTGGACCTTCGGCGATACGTTCCTGACCGCGCGCAATTCCGTCGACAACAGCAACGTTCTCTCGGCCACGTCGGGGTGGAGCACCGTCGCGGATCCGCTCGCGCTGGTCGAGCCCGTCGACGGCGGCGGGTTTCCCGCGCAGCTGATCCCATACACCCAGGTCGAGCTCGACGCGAACCTCGCGAGCCCCACCAATGGCTGGGGTCTGTGGCCGGGGATCATGGTCGACACCGGCGGGGGCAACGGCGTCATCGTGTTCCAGCGGATCAAGCGGACCAACGGAACGGGCTACGACAGCAAGGGCGTCGCGACCGCGCGGATCACCGTCGATGCGACGGTCGCGACCCGCGGGTCGGGCGATCTGTTCGCGCCGCCGGAGCGGTTGTTCATGCCGCAGTTCGTCCACGAGGGCCTGGTCTACGCGTGGGCCTGCGAGAGCGTCGGCTTCCTGAACAACGGCTGTCGCATCGCGCGCGCGCCGGTGGCGAGCACCGACGTCCGCGCTGCCTACGAGTTCTACGACGGCAGCGAATGGCAGCCGGATTCCGCGATCGCGCAGGTCGTGATCGAGCAGGTCGGCGGTGCGCCGTCGGTGTCGTGGAATCCTCATCTCGGCCAGTTCCTCGCCGTCAGCGAGCAGATCCTGTCGAGCACCGTGACCTTGCGGACCGCCGATCGGATCGAGGGGCCGTGGAGCGGGCCGGTCAAGATCGAGCCCAGCGCGACCGGGATCCTCGCGCCGACCGCCGCCGACTCGTTCAACTACATCACCCTCGAGCACCCCGAGCTGCGCAGCGAGGATGGGTCGACGATCGTGATCAGTTACTCACGGCCGACAGCGCCGTTTCGCGGTGACGTTCGGCTCGCGCGGATCACGCTGCAGTAGGCGTCAACCCTGGGGACCGCAGCACAACGTCGAACCTCCCGTTGGCGTGATCGTCCCGGAGGGGCTCGCGTCGCTCGTGCATCCGATCGGCGGGGTCGAGGTTCCGATCAGTTGAGCCTTCGGAGAATACGGCGCCTGGTTGAAGCAGATGGTCGAATTGTCGGCGAGGTTGTTCCCGAACGCACCGCACGTGTAGTCCGACCCGATCTCGACGACCATCCCGTTGCAATCACCTCCGACGCCGCTGCAGAAGCAGACGCCACACGTGCGCTGGTCGTCGGCGCCGGTGAACCACTGCTCCGTCGAGGCGAACCCACCACAAGCAGCGCCGTCGCTGGCCAGGACGCATTGCTCGGCAGGAGCCGCGGCCTTGGGCACGCACGCCTGCCCGGTCGCGCAGCCAGCGCCGACCTGGCTCGCGGCGCAAAACTTGGTCGACTCGGTCCACTCGGGGTCTGCCGGCGTCGCGGATCCCGTCGGTGTACACGTGGCGGTCGCGGTGATATCGGCGCGGAGCCCCGCCGGGCTCATCGTGTAGTAGAGCGGGTCGGTCGTGCACTCCGTCGTGATCGTGATCCCGAGCATCGCGCCGTCGGAGAGCCCGATGTCGTTCACGCAGGTGTTGTTGTCGGGGTAGGTCCATAGGCGCGCGGTGCACTCGGTGACTCCGACATCACACCCGCACCCCTCGCACGCACCGGGACGTAGTCCACGGTGAAGGAGCGTCTCGCCTCCCTCGAAACCCGCCGGGCATGGATCATCGGCGGCGACCACGACCCCGGCGGTGTTCGCCGACGCCACACAGGTCGCGACGTCACCGCACTGAGGATCCGCGCAGTCTGCGAGCTCGTCGGGTGCGCCCTCGTTGTCGATCCCGTCGAGGCACTTCGCGATGGTGTCGGAGGGGACGACGTCGCCACAGCCCAGAGTTGCGACCACGAACAGCAGGACGAGCCTCATACCCACCATCGTACACGCAGCGCTCGCGACGCGGTCAGGGAACGATCATGAGAGACTTTTGGCACATGCGCGACGTCGACGCGTTCCAGCTCGGATACCTACCTCTCCTGATCGCCTCGCAGTTCGATGCGTTCGTGCTGGTGACTCGTGCGCGTGAGGGCGCGAGCCCGGAGCTGATCAAGCGGATCGACGCGATGACGGCGGCGTTGCCGCTGCGCGGTCCCGAGGTCGTGTCGTGCGTGTGGCAGGTTGCGCGCGTGCTGGCCGGCACGGGGGCGACCCCGCCGGCGGAGCCGACCTCGGTCGACGAGGCAGCCGAGCTGATCCGGGTCGCGCGAGCGGCGGTGACGTTGCCGAGCCCGACGTTCGAGCCCGCAGTGCGGTGCGGCGCCGCGGAGCGCGCACTCGACCATGCGGTGAGGTTGGCGGTGCTGCTACCGGTCGCACCCGACAACGCAACGTTGCTGACAGCGCTCTCCGAGGTGCGTCGCGAGGTCGTACGGCTCTCGATCGTGGACCCGGCGACCGAGTGCCCGACGACGAAGCTCGAAGCGGCGATGATCACCGTCGCACTCGAGCGCGCGTCGCGGACCCTCGACGGCCCGGTGCGGCCCGAGATGTTCGTCGAGCTGGCGACCGCGAAGGCGCAGATCGCGACCTGTGCCCGCTCCCTGGAGTCCGTTGCGTGGGGCACACCGCGCGAGGCGATCCGAGCGTGGTTCGAGAAGCGGATGTCGGGCAACGAGCTGGTGCGACGCGTTGCCGAGCACCATCGCTGGAACCTCCTCGTGCGGACGCTGCCCGGTGGCGACGCCGCGCCGCGAACGATCTCGAACGCCGACAGCACGGCGATGTTCGCGTTCAGCGATCGCGTGGCACTCGACGCGCGGCCCGCGTACCTCGCGAGTGACCGCGAGGACGAGAAGCAGGTGCTGACCGTCGTTGGCGCGCTCCTCTTGCGGTCGATCCCCGACGACGTCGATGTCCTCGTCCTCGATGCCGGAGACGATCCTGCGAAGACGATCAACTACCGGCGGACGCAGACCATCATCGGACAGGTGGCAAGCGATGTCGCGTTCGAGCTCGCGGCCTGCAACTGGAGCATGCTCGATCTCGAGGCGCTGCGAGTGCGCTCCTACTGGGTGCTCGTCGAAGGGAGCTCCCTCCAGGTGCCGCTCGCGCGCGATGGCTACCAGCGGCCAATGCCGGCGGTGTACTCGACCGAGGAGGCGCTCGACGCGCACCTGGCGACCCTGACGGACGAGCAGCGCGCCGGGTATGCGAACGCTCAGCGCCTGCTGCTGCCAGGGCACACGCTGTTCCCGGTGCTCGCGAAGAGTGCGAACGGCTTCATCCTCAATCCGAGCGGTGCGCTGCGGAGTCGCGCGTTCAACCGCAAGACGCTCGAGCAGCTCGCGACGACCCCGAGCCCGTAGTGGCGCGGATTCGGTGCTATGCACGGCCCATGTCGACGCGTGCCTGGCTCCTCGCGCTCCTCGCGCTGGCTCCCGCCTGCGGTGACGGGGACAGCAACGAGCTGGTGGTGACGATCGAGTCGGGGACTGTCGAGGGCGCGGTCTCCGGCGACATCCGTCGCTTCCTCGGAATCCCGTACGCGGCGCCGCCAAAGGGCGCAAACCGGTTCCGCGCGCCTCAGCCGGCCGAGTCGTGGACCGACGTGCGACCGGCGTTCGAGCTCGGTCAGCAGTGCCCTCAGTCGCTGAGTCTCGCGGGAACCAGCAACGAAGAGGACTGCCTGTTCGTGAACGTGTGGACACCGTCGGGCGCACGCAACTTGCCGGTGATGGTGTGGCTGCACGGCGGCGCGTTCATCCTCGGCAGCGGCGGCGACAAGTACTACGACGGTGGTCAGCTCGCGACGCACGACGTGGTCGTCGTCAGCATGAACTACCGCCTCGGCATGTTCGGGTTCCTCGCGCATCCGGCGTTCCGCTCCGACGATCCCGCGTTCCCGACGGCTGGCAACTACGGCATCGAGGATCAACGCGCCGCGCTCGAGTGGGTGCAGCACAACATCGCCACGTTTGGCGGCGACCCGAAGCGCGTGACGCTGTTCGGCGAGTCCGCGGGCGGCATGTCGACGTGTCTGCACTACGTTTCGTCGCGCACCGAGGGCCTGTTCGAAGCAGCGATCACCCAGAGCGGCCTGTGTAGCTCGCCGCTGCTCGAGATCCCGCGCGCGACCGCTGAGCAGCAGGCGCAGACGCTCGCCGCGGGCCTCGGTTGCCCGGGCACCGATGCAACGACGGTCGCGTGTCTGCGCGCCAAGGCCGTCGACGACATCCTGATGGCGACCCCGCTGCCCGCCGCGACAGATCCTCCGGGCGGCCCGATCTATCAAGCATCGATCCTTCCGGGCCAGCTACCGTCGGTCGATGGCTACGTCGTCGAGCGTTCGATGACCGACGCGTTCGCTGCCCGCCAGTACGCACCGCGCCCGCTGATTCTCGGCAACGTGAAGGACGAAGGCACGCTGTTCCACTCGCTCCTGTTCGCGCAGGAGGTTCCCGACGAGGTGGCCTACCGAGCGGCGCTCGCGATGCGGTTCGACGCGACCACCGTCGACGCGATCGTCGCGATGTATCCGGTCTCCGCATATCCGAGCGCGAACCGCGCACTCGCCGAGGTCACGGGCGACGCGTTCTTCATGTGCCCGTCGGCGCGCACCGCACGCGCGGTCCTCGCGCACGGCAGTCCGCTGTACCGCTACACGTTCGATCGCGCGCTCGAGCAGCCGTTCAGCCAGGGTCTCGACGTGTTCCACAGCTCGGAGCTGCCGTTCGTGTTCGGCAACGACACGTTCCCGCTCGGCCGCATCGGCGCCGCGACCGACCTGTCCGTATCGATGCAGCAGTACTGGACGCAGTTCGCCAAGACGCACGATCCGAACGGGGGCGACGAGACCGCGTGGCCGGCGTACGCTTCCACCGAGCCCGTGCTCGTCCTCGACACCATCGTCTCGACGACCACTGCACCCAAGACCACCGCCTGCGCGTTCTGGGACGCACAGAGATAGACCGTGATGATGAAGCTCCTCGGTACCTGCGCGCTGTTCACTGCTGCCATTGGCTGTGGCTCGGATCCCGGTCCGACACCGGTCGAGCTTGTCGACCGCGCGGCCTTCGAAGCGGATCTGACAACGATCGCCCAGCCGCGTAGCCCGAACACGCAGCACTGGAAGGCGGTCCAGGATCTGTGCGCGGATCGATTTGCGGCGCTGGGCTTCTCGGTCGAACGCCACGCGTACACGACCGGCGTCAACGTGATCGGTACGCGCGCGGGCACGAGGCTGCCGGACGAGCGTGTCGTGATCTCCGCTCATTACGATAGCGTCACCAACTGCGCCGGAGCCGACGACAACGGCACCGGCGTCGCGGGAGTCCTCGAGGCCGCCCGCGTGCTGTCACTACAGCCGCACGATCGAAGCCTCGTGGTCGCGTGCTGGGACGAAGAGGAGCGCGGGCTGATCGGATCGACTGCCTACGTCACGCGCGCCAAGGCGTCCGGAGACAACATCGTCCTCAGCATCGTATTGGAGATGATCGGGTATCGCAGTACGGCGCCGATGTCGCAGCGCAGTGACGCCCAGCTCGAGGCCGTGTTCCCGGAGGCTGGCGCGCAGATCATGGCGAACGAGTACCGCGGCGACTTCGCGCTCGTGGTCAACGACGAGTCCGCGACGACGGCCGTCGTGGATCTCCAGACCGTCGCGAAGGACATCGGCCTGCCGGTCGTAAATCTCTCGTTGCTCGCTCCGCTCAAGCGCTCGCTCGCTCAGCTCCGCCGCTCCGACCACGCGCCGTTCTGGGACGCCGAGTTCCCGGCACTCATGATCACGGACACCGCCGAGTTCCGGAACCCGCACTATCACTGCCTGCGCGCGATGCCCGATGTGCTCGCCGACATCGACTACGAGTTCGCGACGAAGAACGTCAAGATCACCGTCGGGACCGCCGCGGCCGCCCTCGACCGTTGAGAACGCCGAGGGCGTACTATCGGGGCATGCGCGCATCGCTCTTGGTCGTCGTCCTCGGAGTCTTGGTGACCGGGGCAGCTCACGCCGACGAGGTCAAGCGGATCTCCGCGCCCGAGGCACTGGTCAAGGCACCCAAGACCGTCGCGCGGCGGTTCCTCACCGGCCAGATCAGCCATGACAGCACCGTCGAGACCTTCACCCTGCAACGCGTTGGCGACGATGCCCTCCTCACCGTCGCGTCGGTGCGCGCCGAGAACGACGGCATCAAGATCGGCACGTGGGTGAAGCTGTCTCTCGTGCAGTACCTCGGCACCGCGACCACCGACGGTGACATCGTCACGATCAAGGTCTCCAACAAGCCCCTGTCCCAGGACCTCACCTGCAAGAAGGAGAAGATCGATGTCGCCGCAGCCACCGCGGTGCGGGGGCGCGATCCGAAGTGGGCCGGCAAGGAGTGTGGTGATCCTGGACGCTGGGAGCCTGTGGCGACCTCCAAGGTCGAGGTCCTCCACTGCGTACCCTCGCCAGCTCCGAGCGACTCCGGCCCCGATGAGCCCGCGGCCACCGATCACCTCGGATTCGCGGCAGGTCCCGGCGTCGAGTGGCTCTACGTCAACGACGATTGCGTGATCCAGGGCGGCGGCTGGCGCAAGGTCGGCGCGAGCAGCGCGATCGCTGCGGTTCGTCCCAAGGGCGCTGGTTCGACGAAGAAGAAGTGAACGCGGTACGCCGGATCATCTGCGATGGTTCGACACGGTCGGCGGCACGACATCGCCGCGTGCCTGGAGGTCGAGCGCCTGCGGGTTGGCCTGGTAGAATGCTCGCACCGCTGCGGCGAGCGCACGCTTGGTGTCATCGTCGACCGCAACGACGTCTCCCGCTGGCAACGCCTCGAGCAGACGGTCGACCAGCTGGTCGACCGGGGGCGGCACACGGGATCGCCAGCTCGTGAGCAAGGCGCGGTCGACATGCGAGGGCAGCGATCCCAGGATGCCGACGTCGTTCTGGTCGTGGACCAGCAGCCCTGACGTCGTACCGCGGTCGAGCGTCAAGACCTGGAACAAGTAGACCGTGTGGTAGGCGAGCTGGCTCGCGTGGGCCAGGTCGCTGGCTGGGCCGTGTGCACGTAGCGCATCGCCCACGATCAACGCATGATGATCGATCGCAGCCTCGCCGACGGCGCGCGCGAGGGCCGCGTCGGCATCCCGATCGGCGGTCGCGTACTGCTCCAGATAGAAGTGAGCGACGCCGCGATGACGATCGAGCGCCGGAATGAAGAAGTAGCGGTCGCCCTGGCGGGTCGCCTCGTCGAACATGGTCGGGGCAGCGGCGCGAAGCGCGGCGATGAAGTCCGCCTTGCCGCGAAGCGCCTGCTCGGTGTCGGGGATCGAAGGATTGAGATCGGCCATGACCCGCCAGTAGCCGCTGCCATCGCGCATCTCGGTCCAGCTGACGTGGACATGGACGGAGGGCGCGTGCGGATGACGCGGGTGGATGATCGTCGACAGGGCGGTCGCCGAGCTCAGTCGCTTGCTCGGCTCGTCGTCGTAGTGCACCTGAGACACGTTGACCGAGGCGCGGTCGAACACCTTTGTATCTGCGATCGACCAACGAGATCCGCCGCCGTGCCGCCCCTCATCGCGGCCCCAGGTGAGCTCGCGGAACTGATCGGCTTCACCGATCGCGCGGGCGATCTGATGTTGGGCACTGACCATCCGGCGTTGGAGGGCCGAGACCAGCTGATAGGCGGCGTGGGCCGCGGGCGAGCGCGCGAAGATCACCTGCTCAGCGTACCGCCGAACGTCGGCCGCGTGCGGGCCGACCCCTTGTTCAGCAGTCGTCGGGGATGCGCTGCGACTCGATCTCCCAGGTCTCACCGTTGAACTCCATCGTGACGACCTGGCTCCGCTCGCCGGCTCCTGGGCTCCCGGCCCGTTTCCACACCGTCGCCGCAGAGCAGGTCGGCACGCGAATCGGCTTCGAGTTGCAGAACATGTTGTTGCTGTGGAAGTAGATCTCCGCCTGGCGTGGACGGTACTCGACGTTGATGGAGCAATCGCCGTCGACGCTCTCGCTGCTGCCGAGGTCGAACTGCAGCGTGTTGCGCCGGGTGGAGGTCAGGTCCAGGCGCCCGTCCTCGAGGTGGACGTGGATCGCGACGAGGTGAACGCTCGGTAGCTCCTTGCGCGCTGCCGCGAGTGCGTGGGAGACGACCTTGCGATAGTCGACGTTGGTCGCGTCATACGCCGGCGCCGCGACCACGCGAGGCCTTCGCGCGATCGGGTGCTCGTGGGGCAGCGCGATCGAGTCCCGGTGACGGTTCCACCTCCTGGCGAGCTCCGCGCGCGCGACATCGTCGGGGGTCTCGCCGAGCTGCGAGGTCGGTCGGGCGGCCTGCTGCGGCGGGGTGATCGGCGACGGTGGTGTGGCGGTCGTGGTGGGACGAGGGCTCTCGACGGGCGGCAGTCGTCGCGACGGTTTCGCGGGAGCAGGTGACGCCGTGTGGGCGATCGGAGGTGCAGCGGTGCTGTCCTCGGCGAGCGTCGCGGTCGGGTGGACCACGGGGGCTGGCGTTGGTCTCGGTGGCGGCGTGACAGCCGGTGCGGGCGAGACGACCGGCATCGGTGGCGCGGTCGCGACGGGTGGGGGTTCTCGATCGCGAGACATCACGACGACGGTCGCCGCGACCGCGACGCCCGCGAGACCCAACGCACCGACGATCCAGCCCCACGGCGTCTGCCGCACACGGGACGGAACGACATCGCTCGGCGCGGTCACCTCCGGTCGCTTCGCCACCTCGCGGCTCTTCGTCTCCTGCGGGAGGTTGACTGCCGAGAACGCGGGCGGCGTGTGGCTCGGTGCGGTCGAGGGCTTGTGTCGCCGGATGGCCGGCGATAGTGACGCGTGATCTCCGGACAGCGTTCGCAGCTGATCTCCCGAGAGCTCCGCCGTCGCCGCGTGCAACGCGTCGCTCATCTCGGCCGCAGTCTGGAACCGATCGGCCGGACTCTTCGCGAGCGCACGCGTGATCAAACGAGCGATGGCATCCGGCACGTCGGGGCGGCGGTCGCGCACCGACGGCGGCGCATCCTCGAGCTGCGCGCGCATGAGATCGAACGCCGTCGCACCGGTGAACGGGACCGTTCCCGTGAGTGCTTCGAACAACACGACGCCGGCGGCGTAGATGTCCGTGCGTGCGTCGACGTTGGCGGCGCCACTGATCTGCTCGGGGGCCATGTAGGCCGGCGTCCCGAGCAGTGCACCGGTACGTGTCCTCGGCGATAGCGGGTGCTGCAGGCCGGGCGAGAGCTTCGCGATACCGAAGTCGAGGACCTTGGCGTGGCCTTTGTGCGTGACGATGATGTTGTCGGGCTTGAGATCGCGATGGACGATCTGATGCGCGTGGGCGGCAGCCAGGGCCGACAGCGTCTCCGTCACGACCTGGATGACGCCACCGACGGGCGCCCGGCCGCCGCGTGTCGCGCGCGCGAGCGTCTGGCCTTCGACGAACTCCATCACGATGTACGGCCGACCATCGGGGAGCTGGGCGAGATCGATGACGTTGGTGATGTGTTCGTGGCGGATCAGGTTGACCGTTCGTGCTTCCGCGAAGAACCGCTCGAGCAGATCCGGATCACGTGCGCAGTGATCCGACAGCACCTTCACGGCCACGCGACTGCCGATGGCGGGCTGGACCGCCAGGTACACCCTGCCCATGCCGCCTTGACCGATCACGCGCGCGATGCGGTAGCGCCCGATCTCGGTGCCGAGCAACGGATCGTCGAGAGCGGCGAGGGGCCCGCCATCGCTGCCACAGTATCCGCCCGCGTCATAGCGCAGCCCGCACTCGGTGCAGACGTACATGCCGTCGTCGAGGCTAGCACGCGTACCGGTCGCGGTCGGCGGGCTCTTCGGACACCCACACTGGCTCGACAATCTGGTGCCCCGAGCTCTCGTTCGGTGCGTCGTGTACGCATGGACGCCGTCCTCCGTATCGCGCGAGGTCGCAGCTCATATTCGGGTGCTCTCACCCGCGCAGCGCGCCGCTCGCACCTCGCCGACCTGCGCGCCTACATCGACACCGAGGATTACCCGTCCAACGACGTCGTCGCGGGGCGCACGCCGATCTCGGCGATGACCCCGAGCTCAATCGACACCGAGCTCGACCTGGCGGATGCAGTTCGCCGAGCGATCTGCGACGTATAGCAACGTCGGTGTCGCGGCCACTGCGTGGCTCGGATGCCAGAACGTTCCATGCACGCCGTCCGAGCTGTCGATGCTTGCGTGAGGGATGTCGTCGAGCAAGGTCGCCTGCACACCGGCGACGGTTGTCACGGCCGTCGTCGCCATGTCGAAGCGCCGGATCAGGTTGTTGTGCGAATCGACGACGAAGAACCCGCCGGCACCGTCGGGCGCCACGCCGTAGAGAAACCGGAACCGCGCATCGATCCCCAGGCGAGCGTCCGCCGATCCGCACTCCGGGGGCAGGACCGGGCTGATGTTCTCGCAGAACTGCCGCGGGTCGGCGGGTGCCTTGCCAGCGACCGTCGTGACCTCGGTGGTGGCGAGATCGATCCGCCGGATGTCGATGTTGTTGGCCTCGGCCACGTAGAGGGCCCCGGCGCCGTCGATCGCGAGGCCCGTCGGCTTGTTGAAGGTTGCATCGTGCCCGGTGCCGTTGGCCGCCCCGAGCACGCCTGCCTGTCCGGCGATCGTCTTGACCTCGCGGGTCGTCAGATCGATCGAGCGGATCGTCTGGTTCGGGGAGTCCGCGACGTACATGACCGGCTGCCCCGATGACCTTGCGTCGATCACCATGCCGCCTGGCCACGGGCCGAACGGACCCTCCGTCGCGAACCGCGCCGCGGTGCCAACGCCGTCGGTCGTGCCCGCCTTCGTCGCCGTGCCGAACACGGTCGTCACCTCGAGGGTCGTCAGGTCGAGGCGACGGATCACGTAGTTGCCCGTATCGGTGAAGTAGAGGCTCGTTCCAGCCGGATCGAGAACGAGGTTGCGTGGGTTGTTCAAGCGCGCCGCGGTCCGGGCGCCTCCAGTGCCCGACGTGTCATTCGACCCGCGGACCGTACCGATGCCGGCAATCGTCGTGACCTGCATCGTCGCCAGCTCGAGGCGGCGGATCGCGTGGTTACCGGAGTCGGCGATGTAGAGGTTCTCTCCAGCGAGGTCGAGCACGAGGCCCTCCGGCGCCGAGAACCGCGCGGTGCGAGCGTCGCCGTCGACGTAACCGGACTCGGCGCTGTTCTCGCCGGCGATCGTGACGATCTTCGCGGGCGGGGGAGTGGGCTGTGCATCCGGCGCGGGCGTTGCTGACTCTCCGCACGCGACGACTGCGAGCGTGAGGATCGTCGACACGAGGAGCTGCGGAATCGTCATCGCGCAGCTTGTACCATCGGCTCTCCGGTAGAACGCGCCAACCCGAAGGCGGATGGCGCCGTGATCGAGACTCCCAGGCTGCCGGCGCTACATCCGGCGCTTGATCGCGCGCAGCATCGTCCCGACGACAGGCAGGGTCTCGTAGAAGCCCGCCGCGGCATCGAACAGGTCCCGATGATGCGTGATCCTTCCATCGGCGGCGAACCGCAGGTGCGTGACGCCGGGCACCACGTGGAGCGGATCGGACTTCTTGCGACGCCACTCCCACCGCCAGCGGACGTACGAGCCGTCGGAACCCGACGCGAGGTCCTCGACGATGAACCGCGTCTCGGCGAGCGCGGTCAGAACACGCGTGAAGTACGTCCGCAGCGTTGCGAAGTCACCGGTCACCGCGTGGAACGGATCCTCGAACACGAAGCCGGCCGCATACAACTCCTCCAGGCGCTCGATCCACGCGGGTGAGAACTCGTCGTAGAAGCGCTGGAAGCGCGCGAGGGCAGCGTCGGAGGTCATCTAGCTATGGTGACGTGAATGGCGTACGGGTTACGCGTTGACGTCGTCTCGAACGTCACGGCGCGGGGAGGATCACCTTGTCGATGATGTGGATGACGCCGTTCGAGGTCAGCGTGTCGGTGCCAACGATCATCGAGGTCCGCGCGCGAGCGTCGGTGATCTGGAATCCGGTGCTGATCGAGAACGTCCCGGTCTCGACCGTCGTGATCGCGGTGGCGACCGGAACGTCAGCCTTGAACACGCGGCCCGGCACGACGTGGTAGGTGAGCACCTTCGTGAGCAACGCGGTGTTCGCGAGGAGCTGCGCCTTGGTCAGGCTCAGCTCGGTCAGGAGAGCTGCAAACGCCGCGTCGGTCGGTGCGAACACGGTGAACGGTCCGGTCCCAGACAGCGTCGCTGCGAGGTTAGCGGCGACCACTGCCTCGACGAGGATCGTGAACTCGGCGGGGTTGGCGGCAGCGAGCGCCTGCGCCGTCTCGACGATGTTCTTGTTCGCGGGGAGGATGACCTTGTCGACCAGGTGAACCACGCCGTTGCTGGCCTCGATATCGGTCGCGGTGATCTTCGATTTGCGATTACGACCGTCGGTGATCACCGGCGGTGAGCCCGTGTCGATCTTGAAGACGCTGCCCTCGGCGCTCGTGATCGGCTTGCCGAACGGGATCCCGGAGGCTTCCACCGTCGTGGTGAGCACGTGGTACTGGAGCACGCTGCGGAGCAAGGGCTTGTTTGCCGGGGTCAGGAGGTCCGCTCCCTTCGCGCCGGCGGTGCCGGTCAGCTCGACGGCCAGTGCGTCGAAGGCATCGTTGGTCGGTGCGAATACGGTCAAGGTGCCCGGGTTGGCGAGCAGGTTCAGGAGGTCGTCGTTATCGCTGGCGAACTGCACGGCAGCGACGAGCGTCGACAGCGACGGGGTGGCCTGCGCTGTCGCGACGATCGAGCCGTCCTCGACCGGCGGGTCCTCGTCGTCGCCGCATCCGACAGCGAGCGTGGAAGTGGCGAGCAGGGAGAGCGAGAGCACGGTTGTAAGCTTGGACATGCGTGTTGGAGTTACGAGCCCGCTCGCTGGTTACGCGAGCCAGCAAGTGTCATCGAGTGATGCGGTCGAGCAGCGGTCCAGGGCGATCGTCTGCCCAGCGTTGGCATCGACGGACGTACGTCACGGTGTGCGAGATCGTGTGACCACGCATGAGGGGATCTTCGTCGCCTCTCTGATAGTAAGGGACTATCGGAGTCATCGAAATCGCAGACGCGAATTATCAGGTGCCGTCATGTAGGGTCTCTCTACCAACGGAGAAACCATGACCACTCCAGCAAAGTGTCCTTTCAAGCATCAGAGCGGTGGCGGCACGTCCAACCAGGATTGGTGGCCGAAGCAATTGCGACTCGAGACGCTCCATCCGCGTTCGTCACTGGCGAGCCCGATGGGTGGCGACTTCAAGTACGTCGACGAGTTCAAGACTCTCGACTACGCGGCCCTCAAGAAGGATCTGCACGCCGTCATGACGGACTCGCAGGATTGGTGGCCGGCGGACTTCGGCCACTACGGTCCGCTCTTCATCCGCATGGCGTGGCACAGCGCCGGCACCTATCGCACGGGTGATGGCCGCGGTGGTGCAGGCAAGGGTAGCCAGCGGTTCGCGCCTCTCAACGCATGGCCGGACAACGTCAACCTCGACAAGGCGCGTCGCCTGCTGTGGCCGATCAAGCAGAAGTACGGCCGCAAGATCTCGTGGGCAGACCTGATGATCCTCGCGGGCAACGTCGCGCTCGAGTCGATGGGGTTTCCGACGTTCGGGTTCGGTGGCGGACGCGAGGATGTCTGGGAGCCCGAGGGCGACGTGTACTGGGGCAACGAGAAGAAGTGGCTCGAAGATGCACGCTACTCCGGTGATCGCGAGCTCGAGGCGCCGCTGGCCGCCGTCCAGATGGGCCTCATCTACGTCAACCCGGAGGGG